>JAUQOZ010000137.1 GCA_030550625.1 Chloroflexota bacterium
GGCGTGGTTTTGGACCGCGAGAAGGGATTAGCGACTACCACGCTCCCCAGCACGCCGGTATCGATCACCACTTTATCTGAACGCGGTTGATCGGTCAGATTATTCGCCGAATGGCGCAACTGGGTAAACAACTCTCGTTCAACACACCCAGCATCAGTGCGCAACGCTGCCGGGATCGGCACCGTCAGCACACTTGTCGGTCCGGTCGGATTAAATGGCTGCCAGCCGCCAGAGTCATTCTCGGTATCGGTCGGTGGCGCGCCCCAACGCCAACGCACCTGATCGGGCAGCGCTTCAGGAGTAATATCGGGGAAGGTCACATTCACCGTGACTTTGCCTTCACCGCCAACCACCACCGCATCGTTTTCGATGACTGGGCGCGAACCGAACGTCACAATATTCGCTTGAAATTGGACATAGCGCGGGATGACATTTGCCCCTTGAAAGATTTCATGGACAACGTGCATATATACTCGTGACCCTGCCTGTGCGTCCCCCCACGCATTGAAGACCGGCGCAATGGTTGGCGCAGCCGCCACCGGTAAAAACGCACTTTGCCCTACCGGACGAACCGTGTAGTATAACTGATTTGAACTACGCCCGCTCGACCCCTGCCGGATCCACGTGAGATGCAGCGAACCGTACTGGTCATAATCGACCGATACTCGTCCGTCCGCAATATTGCCAATCACTGGCGCTGGCACACTCCACGGCTGATTGAATGTACTGACGAGACGCTCATCCACCATCACCCCGCCAGCCACCCCGCGATACGCCACCGCGATCCGGGTATTCGGACTCACCTCAGGACTAAAGGAGACGCTCGGATCCGCAAAGGTTGCACTCGTCGCGCCATTGACATCAACCGGCGGCCCAAAGGCCGTGCCGTTCCAGAGCGCAACCACCACATGCAAGGGGCGCGGCTTGTCACGGGTGAACGCGATCGCTACTTCGCCATTGGGGCCAGCAGCAAGGGCGGTTTGCGACTTATATGCCTCAACCGCCGTAATCGTGCCCACTCCCGACCACGTCACGCCACGATCGTTGGAATAGGCATACTTGATATACGCATAATCACGCCACGCGGCGATCACTTGTCCATTCGAACGCACGACCAACGCCGGCTCAACCGCGAATTCGTGGCCGCGCATCACCTGAAAGGTCGCGCCATTCCACACCCCGCTTGGCTCACGACGCCGGAGATTGATCGTCTTGGCCGCTTGATCAATCCACAGCACGTACACTTCCCCGGTTGGCGCTGTTGTGATCGCCGTCTGAACATAATCCGACGATATCCCGCTCCCGACCGTTCCGAGCACCATCGGCGCGGGAAACGCACTCGCCTCTTCGTTACGCGACCACATCTTCACCGATGTGCCGTCTATGCCGCTGATATGCACGTCACTCAACGCGGGCAGCTTGTCAGCCGCAAGTTGCGGATACTTGACCGACCCATCCGCCAGTGTATTGAGTTCGCGCACAAACGCTACGCTTGGCCCGCTTTGCGCTTGGAGGGGATACGGTAACGCACTGGCTACAACCATCACCACAATGATGGCTGCGATAACAGAGATTCGATGAACCATAGCACGTCTCCTGATGATACGATGATGGCTAGCAAGCTGTGGTACCCGTGTTTCCGCTATGGCAACACTACCAAGTCATCAAACACGATCCCGCCCAACGCACGGGTGTACACGCCAACCCGCCCAGCCGGCAACGGCTGCGCGTCGCTGGCTTGCAGCAGTACCTTGCCGTCGAGCCGCGCCACCAAGGCGCCGCCGCGCACTTCCAACTCGATCACGTGCCACTGGCGCGGCGCAAATCCCGGCCCCTCCACCGTGGCTAGCGGCGTCACAACCCCATCAACCACCTTTTCCAGCGCATACTTCGGCGTCGCTTCATACTCTCGCTTCAACAGGCGCAACCGGTAGTAGCTGGCCTCGTAGCCAACCTCGCCTTGATAGCGGGCCACCACCCCGGCAATCCCGTTAAACTCATCGTAGAAGCTCACCCGCACCACGCCATCGGCCAGCTCTACCGGCGCCAGCGCCGCCACCTGCGTGATAGAACTGTTGCGGGTCTCGCTGGCAAACGCCTGTCGTAAGCGTCCGCTGTCGACCTCCCAATTCGCCCGTTCTTCCGGCAGCACAAAGTCGAGTTCGACCATCTCCCAATCGCGCAGGCTCTCCGCTGTGGCAAAGTCGGCCCCAAAGAGCGGAACGGAAACCAAGCCCGCGGGCATCGTCGGGTTAGGGCCAATCGTCGGCGCTGGCGGTTCGGGCGGATATTGCAACATCGGCCCGCCTTCCTCAGCTTGGCCGGGACGGAGGGCAAAGACCAACGCCGCTGCTACGGCCAGCGCAACAACGGCTAATGCCAACAAGGGCATCCGGTTTGATGTTCGAGCCATTGAAACCTCCTCAGAGACGTACGAACCACTCTCGCGCACACACCAGCCACTGCTACACCATCACCGGTTCAGGCAGCGGCTCACCACGCAACGCTGCGCGGTACAATGCAGCCAGATCGGCGGCAATCCGGCTAGAGGAAAACTGCTTTGCCAATTCGGCAGCGCGCAGACTATACGACTTCCACACCGTTTGATCGCGTAACAATGCCACAATTGCCGCGCCAATCGCCGGGCCGGAACGCGGTTCGACGACCAGACCCGCTTGCGCCGCCGCCACATACGCGCTAGCCCCAGTCGTGCGGGTCACGACTGGCGGCGTCCCTGCCGCGCAAGCCTCAATGACCACCCGGCTAAACGACTCGGCAACCGACGGCACTACCGCCACATCGGCCCCGGCGAGGTAGGTGAAGGCATCGTGATGCGGCACCGCCCCGGTCAGCAACACATCGCCCGCCACACCCAATTCGGCAGCGCGGCGACGCAACAACGCGCCATAATCACCGAAGCGCGGCGTCGAACGGTTGGGGCCAACGATCAAGACTTGCGGGGCAAGGCCGGCAGCGCGAACGGTAGGCACTGCCTCGACTAGATAGGCAATGCCCTTGAACGGATGTAACCGGTTCAAACTCACGATAATTGGTCGCTCAGGATCGAGGTGGTGGCGAGCGATTAACTCGGCCCGGCTGCGCGCGCGCAAGTTAGCCAGCGCCTCGCCAGATGGCGGGAAACTATCGGCAGTAATGTTATAGGGGATTGCGGTTACTTTTGCTGGCGGCGCGCCGCGCTGAATAGCCAGCTCGCGAATCTGCGGTGAGTCAGCGCGGATCACCAATGCGTGGCGAAAGACAAACGGCAAGATCGCGCGCACGGCGCGAAACCGGGCATAGCCGTAATCATATTCTGGTTCGGCCATCACATCGGCGCCGGGCAAGGTCACGGCCAGCGGCGGCGCGCGCCGCCCGGCCAGCAGAGCGGCAAAACCAAGTGGAAACGCGGTTTCGACATGGCAGAGATCGAAAGGCGGCGCAGTAGCAAAGAAGCGGCGTAAGCCAACAATTGCGCCGGCCAAGTAGGGATAGGGGAAGATTGGGGCTAAGACGCGATTCGCCAGTCTGAGCGGTAGACCGCCGCCTGAAGGGAGGCGATGCACGACTATCCCATCTTCGACCACACGCGAAGGGCGACGCTGATCAGCGGCCAAGCTCAACACTTCAGCTTCAATACCGAGCGAACGCCAAGCCTCGATCACTTCGGTATGAATTCGGTTGCCCATTGCCGCGCGGTCGTAGCGAGGCAAGATATACAGGATGCGCATACAGGATTCCATGTTCGGGCACATTCTATCATGAGAAGAGACGCCAACGTCAAGTACTTTGTTCCCATCCGCGGGCCACATTCGTTGGGAAACATGGTTTTCGGCAATGGCAGTCAAAGCTGGTCTCCCGCTCAGGCACAAAAGAGCCGGTATGGTTCCGTCCTCAGCGAGAGAAGGTAAGGAGGGGGGAGCACCAAAAACGTTGTCAACCAACGACATAGACGAGGAAACAAGCTGTACCCATCACTTTGGCGCGCCCGAACGAGGCTTGCGCAGCGTAAACATGACATAGAGCGGATCGGTGCGATCAAACCGCTCTTCCAACGGATGCACAATCCACGCCAGCAGCAAATCTTTCAGGATAAAGGTACGCCAAAACCGGGTCAGTTTGGTCTCGTGATAGCGCCAATTGAGGATCGAGCGGCCAAAACCGCGCAACGGGCTGATCTGCAACCCAGCCGGCTGGACATAGACCCGGTGAATATCGGCGTCATTGTAGAAGCGGAAGAACGAGCCGGGCTTCCCTTCTTGAACAAAGGCATTGCGGGCCACGCGCTTAAAGCGGCGAATCCCTTCAAAGAATCCAGTGCGCTCGCCGCTGGTATAAGGGATCGTAATCACCGCAATCCCATCAGGAGCCAACACCCGGCCAATTTCACGTCCAACCGCTTCATCATCGGGAATATGTTCAAGGGTGGACACAGCGGCAATCCGGGCCACTGAATTGGAGCGAAACGGCATCGCGGTTGCGCTGGCGACAATCGGAAAGAACCGGCCATCGCCGGGACGCGCGGTGGCGGCCCGCTTGGCCTTTTGCCAGCGCACCCGATCGGCGTCAAGTTCGAGCACGACTACATCAAGACCCTCTTTGGCCAGCATGTGGGGAAAGGAAGAGGTGCCCGACCCAATATCCACCACCAGATCGCCACGACGCACATCGAGCGCCTTGGTGGCCCACGGATATTCAATCAACCGCCAGAGACTAAAATCGTTAACTGTGCGACGTAAAATGCGCCAGCCATTGAGCGCTACCTCATACGCAATACAGCGCAATGCACTCAACCGGATCGGTCGTCGTTGAGAACGGTTCATGCGAATCACCACATTATCCTGCTATACCGCCCGAAACGCGGCACATCAGTATAGCATGAGATCGAAGCTGATCCGTCACAATGTATCATGAACCCCTCGTAGGCCATACCTAAAGTTAGGAGAGCATCGGCTGGCGCACAGAAAAAGTTTCTCATCACAGTTATGCTTTCGCAACGCAAGTCACTGCCCACAAGCGCGTATTCCGCATTCTTATCAACCAAAACCGCTTTGCCTATACCCTGCCAGCGAATTGCTCAAACAATCAAATGATTGACTATCATGCTACAATCAGAGTCGATCATGCGTCTTTGTGGGTTTGGCTTTTGCTTTCTTGTCAACGTAGTTTGCAAACGGAACTACAGATCAGCCGGCAAGAGGGGTTGTTATGACTGTTGAGATCACCCGCGCAACGATCGACCGCTACAACCGTCCCGGCCCGCGCTACACCAGCTACCCCACTGTTCCGCACTGGAATGCCCAATTTACCGCCGAAGACTATCTTGCAGCCATACGAGATGTCGCAGCCACCATTGACCCCATCAGCGTGTATGTGCATCTGCCCTTCTGCGCCGAACGGTGCGCGTATTGCGGTTGCAACGCCACCTCGACCAAACGGGCCGACGTGGTGGATCACTATCTCGACCGGCTCGAGCGCGAGCTGGCGATGGTGACCGCCGCGCTCGGCACGGGGCGCAAGGTGGTGCAATTGCATTGGGGTGGCGGCACGCCCAATTTCTTGAATGAAGCGCAGGCACGCCGTTTGATGGGTCTGCTGCGCGCCGCCTTTACCATTGACCCTGAGGCGGAAGTGGCGCTGGAAGTCGATCCGCGCATCGGCAGCCGCGAGCAGGTCTTCCTCTTCCGCGAGCTTGGTTTCAACCGGATCAGCTTCGGGGTGCAAGATATTGCCCACGATGTGCAAGTAGCGATCGGGCGGATCCAGCCGCTCAGCCAGACCGAGACGGTGGTGCTGGCGGCGCGCGATGCCGGCTTTGCCAGCGTGAATATCGATCTGGTCTACGGCCTGCCGTACCAGACGCCGGCCAGCTTTGCGGCGACGTTGCAGGCGATGATTGATCTGCGGCCTGACCGGATTGCCTGCTTTAGCTACGCGCACCTGCCGCAGGCGCGCCCAAACCAGAAACGGGTCGATGCGCGCCAGTTGCCGACCGGCTACGAGAAGTTCAAGCTCTTCCAGCAAGCTATTGACGCTTTCACTGCGGTAGGGTATGAATGGATCGGGATGGATCACTTTGCGCTGGCCGATGACGAATTGGCGGTTGCAGCGCGTGAGCGGCGGTTGCAGCGCAACTTTATGGGGTATACGGTGCTGCCTGCGCCGCACCAGATCGGCTTCGGTATGAGTGCGATCGGCGATTTGGCCGGGCGCTATGCCCAGAACGACGCTCATCTCGGCCATTACCAGCGCGCAATTGATGCCGGCGAGCTGCCAATTACGCGCGGGATGCGGCTCAGCGACGATGATCTGATGCGGCGGAAGGCGATTATGCATCTGATGTGCAACCTTGAGGCGCCATTTGATCTGGAATTGCCGCCGCACGGGCAACGGCTCGGCGAGGCGTTTGCCGCCGAGATCGAACGGATCGCGGCCTACGCCGGCGACGGGTTGGTTGAGGTAGAACCGCGCCGCTTGCGCGTCACCGAGCGCGGCAGATTCTTTGTGCGGAATCTGGCGATGGAGTTGGATCGCTATCTGCAACAGGCGACGGAACGGCCGATCTTTTCGAGCACGGTATGAGGAGTAGCGCGTATGATGGCAGGCTATGACAGTGTCGTGATCGGGGGTGGCATCGGCGGGTTGGCGGCAGCCTACACCCTGTATAAACGAGGGTACCGGGTACTGGTGATCGAAGCGGCCAACCGGGTTGGCGGCGTGATCCATAGTGTCACCACGCCAGAAGGGTTTACGCTCGATTGCGGGCCAAACACGCTGGGCACGAAAGATGTGCGGTTGTGGCAAGAGTTGATCGATCTTGGCTTGCGCGATCGGATCACGCCAGCAACGCGCCATGGCAAGCGACGGTTCATCTTGATCAACGGCAAGCCGGTTGAGATCCCCAGCTCGCCGGTCAGTTTGGTGACAACGCCGCTCCTCTCGTGGCAAGGCAAGTTGCGGGTACTGGCCGAACCATTCGTCAAGAACGAACCGGCCAGCGCCGACGAGAGCGTAGCCGCCTTCTTTAGCCGCCGGATCGGCCCCGAAGCGACTGCGCGCCTGCTCGACCCATTTGTGGCCGGCGTGTATGCGGGCGATCCAAACCAACTGTCAGCGGCAGCGGTCTTTCCCTCGGTGTGGGAAGCGGCCCAACGCGGCGGCAGCATCGTGCGCGGCATGTTTAAGAAACCGAAACAAGCGAAACCAGCCGTAGGCGAGCCAAAGATGCGCAGCCGCACCTTCAGCTTCCGGGCCGGCTTGGCCGAATGGCCACGGGCGTTGGCGCGCGCGCTGGGATCGGGCAATGTGCTCACTGGACGCAAAGCGGTTGGCTTGCGCAACCGCGGCGACTATTGGGAAGTAACGGTTGACGGATCGGGCGAGATCGAGACGATCACTACGCGCAGCGTGATCATCGCTACGCCGGCTTACGCCGCTGCCGAACTGGTTGAGCCGCTCGATAGTAGCGTTGCCAGCGCATTGCGCGGCATTCCGTATGCACCGGTGGCGGTGGTTCACCTTGGCTTCCGCCGCGACCAGCTCTCGCGCGAGCTGAACGGGTTTGGCGTACTGGCCCCGTCGAGCGAACGGCGGCAGTTCCTCGGCATTTTGTGGGCTTCCAGCCTCTTCCCGCACGTCGCGCCGGCTGATCGAGCGCTGACGATTACACTGGCTGGAGGCGCGATCCGGCCCGAATTGGCCGAGCAGAGCGAGGAGGCGCTAATTGAGGCGGCCATCCGCGACAATCAGCAGGTGCTCGGCATCAACGGCCAACCGCTACTGACCCACGTCACGCGCTGGCGCTATGCGATCCCGCAGTACACGTTCGGCCATCGCGAACGGATGGCTGCAATCGAGCGGCTCGAACAACGCTGGCCGACGTTGCAGTTTGCCGGCAGCTATCGCGGCGGCGTTGGCGTGCCCAAGACATGGGCCACCGGCGTGCAAACCGGCGAGCGAGTGGCAGCCGCGCTCGACGCACAGGGTACAACTGCAAACACGCTCGAGCAGGCGCGCGGGTAAGGTGTAACCTCGGCAGATTTTATGGAGTGCGGCAGTTGCACTGCCGCCTTCCATCGTTGCAGCGGCAGTTGCTGCACGGTCTGAGAATGGTTCACCCTACCCCAACAACTATCCCACTCTGTCGCACGAATAGGGAACTATCCCACCTTCGAGCAGGCGCGTGGGTAAATAGCAAGCGAGGCAGGGGTATGGAGTGCGGCAGTGGTACTGCCGCATTCCATAGCAGTTGCACTGCCGCACGGTCTGGTAACAATTCACTCTCCACCAACAACTATCCCTCTCTGCTGCCTCACCAATGCAGTACAATACCATAAGAGCCAGCTTATAGGAGAGGGACAATGGACAGATATGACCGCATCGCGGGCGGGTTATATGGCCTCCTAATCGGCGATGCGCTGGGGGTGCCATACGAATTCCATCCACCCAACGCACTGCCGCCACCCGAACAGATTGACATGCAGCCACCGGTTAGCTTCCCGCGCAGCCACCCCCATGTCCCGCCGGGAACGTGGTCAGACGATGGGGCCTTAGCCTTGGCCTTGCTTGACTCATTGCTCACGTGTGACCGGCTCGATCTCGCAGACTTTACGCTCAAAATACGAAAGTGGTATGAAGAGGGCGCGTATACCCCTGACGGCATCGTCTTCGATGCCGGCATCCAGACCGTCAAAGCAATTCAGGCATTGCAAAGCGGCATTCCGCCATACCGGTCAGGGCCGGCAGGCGAATACGACAACGGCAACGGTTCGCTGATGCGTGTATTGCCGCTTGCCCTCTGGCACACCGGCGACGATCGGGCACTGGTGGCCGATGCGCACATGCAGTCTTTACCGACCCATGGCCATCTGCGGGCGCAAATCTGCTGCGCGTTGTACTGCTTGTGGGCGCGGTACGAATTGGTTGGCGACAGCGATGCGTGGGCAACAGCGACAAACCGGCTGCGCGAGATCTACGGCAACGGTCAAGCGCGGACCGAGTTGGAAACGCATATCCGGCCCGACGATCCGGCGCCGGGAGCAGGCAAAGGCTATGTAGTTGACACGCTCCGCTCGGCGCGGTGGGCAGTGAGGCAAGGGGGAGACTACGCAAGCATTGTACGCGCCGCCATCAGGCTTGGCTACGACACCGACACCACCGCTTGCGTAGCAGGCGGGATTGCCGGTATTCGCTACGGTCTCAGCGGCATTCCCGAACGCTGGCGACAACAACTGCGCGGGCAGGAATTGGTGCAAGCATTGCTGGCGCGGTTATGGCAACACCACGGGTAAAGGGCAGACATGCACGCCCCCTACCCGTGCCGGCTTAGCGTTTTCGGCTGCAAACTCAACTGCTGATGGATGACGCGGGCAATCTGCATGGCGCCATCGCGGGGCACAGCATGCTTGAGGCGTTCGACCGTTGCTGCATAGAGGGCCGGGTCTTCGAGATTGTTGATCGCGGCGACAATCCGCTCGTTGGTGGGGCAGAAAAAGCCCAATTCGTAATTCAACACAAAATCAATGTTACCGTGCTCTTGAATACCAACCGCCTCGGTTACGATCACCGGCTTACGCATCACTAATGCTTCCATCAGCGTACCGGGGCCAGCCTTCGTCACCACCACATCGCTCGCCGCCATCAACTCTTCCATATTATTGACGAAGCCAAACAGATGGGTATGGGGCAAGCGCGGCCCCCGGCGCAGATCTTCGTAGAGGGCGCGGTTCTTGCCGGTGACGACGAGCAACTGCTTATCAGGCATCTGCTGCTCGAGGGTTTGCACCAGCTCGCCGAGCCGGCCCGACCCCACGCCGCCGGCAGTCAGCAAGACGGTAAAGCGATCGGGATCAAAACCCAGAGCGCGGCGCACTGTAGGCGCATCACGGTTCTCAGCGGCAAACTTGGGATGCACCGGAAAGCCGCAACGCTGCAACTGGCTCGGCTTCATGCCGCGCTTGTGCATCAGCCGGTAGGCCTCATCGGTTGGGGTCAGCGCAAGATCAACGCCGGGATAGCTCCACGCCGCATGCAGCGTCACGAGATCAGTCACGACGGTCACGACCCGAAACGCATTCTGCCGGCGCCGGCGGGCCGCGCAGACGAGGCGATGCACCAGCGGATGGGTGACAACCACCAGCCGCGGACGGCGTTCGGCCAGCAGGCGTTCGAGATTCTGGCGGGCAATCAGATAAACCACCCGCGAGAGAAAGCCAACAGTGGAGCGCGAATTGGTCAGTTGAAACGAGAAATTGTACAGTTTCAGCCAACGGGTCGAGAGCTGGTCATAGAGACCGGGAGCGCTGCGCACACCGGGCACATTCGTGGCCTGCAACAGATCTTCGATCGCCCACGTAATACTCCCGCCCGACAACTGTTCAAGCGCCGCGCTAATCGCCACCGCTGCGCTGCGATGGCCGCCGCCGGTATCAGAAATCGCAAAGAGCACATCAATCGGCTGCCGATTCATAGCGGTCTCAATCATAACGATGTTGTTCTAGATCAGCGATGACCTTTTCGGCAATCTCAAGCGCAGCGTGTGGCCGGGCCGCCGCTTGCGCACACCGGCGCATTTCCAGCAACATAGTGGGATGGTTGAGCAAATTGAGCACGGCCCGCGGCGTCGATTCGCACATGCGCAATTGGATGCCGCTACCGGTGCTGACCACATAATCGGCATTCCATTCCTCGTGGCCGGGGATGGGGTCAATAATCACCATGGGCGTGCCACGCGCCATCACCTCGCTGACAATCAGGCCGCCCGCTTTGGTAATCACCAAATCGCTCGCCGTAATCAGATCATCAACGTAATCGATAAAACCAAGCACGCGCAAATCGACATTCGGGGTCGAGATAAAATCGCTCAGCGACTCAACCAGCGTGGTATTGCGGCCAGCGACGACCACGAGGGTCGCCTTGAGCTCACTTTGCATCAAGCCGCTCACGATTTGGCGCACATGATCATCATCAACCCCGCCGCCAAACAAGGTGACCACCGTGCCATCAAGCGGCAAGTCGCGGCGCAAGCGCGCCTCACGGCAATCGTTGGGTTGGGCAAACTGCGGATCGATCGGAATCCCGCTCACCACAATCTGTTGCGGGCTAATGCCGCGCTCGATCAATTGGGCGCGCGTTTGCTCATCACCCACAAAATAGCCATCAATTTCGGTGTATGTCCAGAAGGTATGAGCCGCATAATCGGTAATCACGCAATAGATCGGCTCAACGAGGCGCGCGCTGCGTTTATAGCCGACAAGCAGCTCCATCGGCAAGAAGTGGGTACAGATAATCACTTCTGGCTGAAACGCGCGCAGCACCTCTTTGAGACCATTGGTGCCGATGCTTTCAACCAGTTTACGAATATTGTTAGTAATCTCAGCCAGATTCGGATCGGCGTTGGTCTGAGTATAAAAATACCCCCATACCAGCGGCGCCCGGTCGGTTAATTCAAGGTACGAGCGCGCATAGGCGAGACGGAACAGGCGCGAGGTATGATCGAGCACATCCTCAACCCGAACCTCTCCCGGCTGGCGACGGCTAAACGCAGCGGCCAACGCTTCGGCTGCGCGTTTGTGGCCAGTGCCAACCGATGCGTGCAAAATCAAGACTCGCGGCATAACAGTATCTCCGGCGAGGCGCCATCTCGGCGCGCAGGTAGTATCACACCTGACGGTATGGTACCATGTTTCGCCGTTGTGTGTGGCGAGACGCAGCCGCGTTAGTTGACACCCCTGCCGGGGTGTGGTACGATGCAACCGCCTTTAATACAGCCCCGTGAGGCTGTAAAGGAGCATGTCATAGATGAACCAGAACGCAACCCGGCCTGATATGCCGTTATCCCTTTGTCCCGCCGCGGCGGGCAAGGGGTTTTTTGTTTGCGCAGCCCGCCGTATGCGGAAATGCGGAGGAAGGTATGAGCAACGAGAAGCAGATTCTGTCAGCCGACGAGATTCGGAGAGCGCTGGTACGAATCGCCCACGAGATTGACGAGCGCAACGGCGGTCTGCGCGACGTGGTGATCGTGGGGATTCGCAGTCGCGGCGTGCCGCTGGCCGAACGGATCGCCGCCGCGATTGCCGATTTTGACGGCACGCGGGTGCCGGTCGGCCAACTCGATATTACCCTCTACCGCGACGATTTGAAGCTGCGCGGCCCGGCGGCCCGCGTGCGCAAGACCGATCTGCCGATTGATATTACCGGCAAGACGGTGGTGCTGGTTGATGACGTGCTCTTCACCGGACGCACGGTACGGGCCGCGCTCGATGCAATTGCCGATCTTGGCCGCCCAGCTCGCATCCAATTGGCCGTGCTGATTGACCGCGGCCACCGCGAATTGCCCATCCGGGCCGACTTCGTCGGCAAAAACGTGCCAACCTCGCTTTCAGAGCGGGTCATGGTGCGCCTGCGCGAAACCGACGGGGTTGATGAGGTTGTGATTCAGCGAGGTGCAAGCAATGAGTGAACTGCGCCGCCACGCGATCGATCTCGATGACTTTAGCGCCGCCGAGATCGAAGAGATTTTAGAGACTGCCGAAAGCATGCGCGAAGTGCTTGGGCGCGAGATCAAGCAAGTGCCGGTGCTGCGCGGCAAAACCGTTGTCAATATGTTCTTTGAAGAGAGCACCCGCACCCGCATCTCGTTTGAGCTAGCCGCGCGCGCGTTATCGGCTAACGTCGTCGCCTTCACCGCCCGCGGCAGCAGCGTCGAAAAAGGCGAGTCGCTGGTTGACACTGTGCGCACGTTACAGGCGCTTGGCGCTGACATTATCGTCATGCGGCACAGCCAATCGGGCGCACCCTATTTAGTGGCGCGCCATTTTCGCGGCTCGCTGATCAATGCTGGCGACGGACGCCACGCGCATCCGACACAGGCATTGCTTGACCTGTACACGATGCGCAGCCGGCTGGGCCAGATCCGCGATCTCAACGTGGTGATCGTCGGTGATGTGCTACACAGCCGGGTGGTTCGCTCGAACTTGTGGGGCTTGACCCGGCTCGGCGCGCGAGTAACGCTCTGCGGCCCGCCGACGCTGATCGGGCCGGCTGCGTTCTGGACGGCGACGTGGCCCACGATCCGGATCGTCCACGAGCTCGATCCGCTGCTGCCGGAAGCGGATGTGGTGATGGCGCTGCGCTTGCAGAAGGAGCGGATGCAAAGCGGATTGCTGCCGGCGCTGCGCGAATACACGCGAGTCTACGGCCTGACCGCCGAACGGCTGGCCCGCCTGCCCAAGCACGCGATCGTGATGCATCCCGGCCCAATGAACGAAGGCATCGAGATCTTTCCTGAAGTCGCCACGGCATCGCCGGCAGCGATTGAAGAACAAGTCACCAACGGCGTCGCCGTGCGGATGGCGCTGCTCTACCGAATGGCCGGTTAAGGGGGATACAATGCGGTATCTGATCAAAAATGGCACGATTATCGATCCGGCTAACCGGGTGGCGACGATCGGCGATATTCTGGTTGCAAACGGCAAAGTGGAGCGTTTGTACGATCTCGCCGACTTACATAGCGAACGCGAGCCGCTCGGGTCTGATGTGGAAGTGATTAATGCGCGCGGCTGCGTAGTGGCGCCGGGGTTTACCGATCTCCACACCCATCTGCGCCAACCGGGTGAAGAGCACAAAGAGACGATTGCCAGCGCCAGCGCCGCCGCAGCAGTCGGAGGGTTCACCACCCTCTGCGCGCGCCCAACCACGCGCCCCACGCCCGACAATGCCGCCGCGATCAGGCAGTTGCGCGAATTGGCCGACCGTTATGGCAGCGTGCGGATCGATCTGATCGGCGCGCTGACGCTGGGCAACGAGGGACGCGCACTGAGCGAGATGCGTGAACTAGCGGAAGCTGGCTGCATCGCCTTCAGTGATGGCGGGCGCACGATCGCCGATGCGGCGCTGATGCGCAATGCGATGGCTTACGCAGCGGCCTTGGGCTTGCCGGTGATGGTGAGCTGCCAAGATCCGCATCTCGCTGCCGGCGGCGTCGCTCATGAAGGTGCGGTGAGCATTCGCTTAGGGCTGCCCGGCATCCCCGCTGCCGCTGAAGAGGCGATTGTCGCCCGCGACATTGCGCTGGCCGAGGCGACTGGCGCTCATCTGCACATCAGCCGGGTCAGCACCGCCGGCAGCGTGGCGCTCATCCGCGCTGCTCGCGCGCGTGGCGTGCGGGTGACTGCTGAAGTCACGCCCCACCACCTCACCTTGACCGATCGCTGGCTGCTCGGCTGGCTGGAAGAGCGCAACGAAATTGAGACGGGCCGGCCCGGCGCGCATCCCGATCTCAGCCTGCCGTCGTGGCTCAATCCAGCCTTGCTGCCGCCGTACGATAGTTCGACCCGCGTCGAACCACCGCTGCGCAATATCGAACATGTCGAGGCGTTGATTGAAGGGTTGCGCGACGGTGTGATTGATGCCATTGCCGTTGACCACGCGCCGCATGCGCTGGTCGATCGCGATTGCGAATACGGGATCGCGCCACCCGGCATCAGCGGGCTAGAGACAGCGTTGGCATTGGCGCTGACTCTCGTTCATCGTGGCGAGCTAGATATCGTCAATCTGATCGCCAAACTTACCGAAGGCCCAGCGCAAGTGCTCAACCGCTCGCCGGCCAACCTGCGCCCCGGCGCGACGGCTGACATCGTGATCTTCGATCCGGAACGCAGTTGGGTGGTTGATACCGACCAGTTTGTGTCGCGGGGCAGAAACACGCCGCTGCGCGGCCAGCGCCTCAAAGGACAAGTGATGTTAACGATGGCCGCCGGTAAGATTGTCTTCCGTCGCGACGATTTTGGCCGGCAGGCACAGGCTGCGCCACAGCCTTCGCGTTTGGAAGGGATTTTGGAAACGGAATAATTCAATCGGTAGCGATAAATGGCAGGGCACGACGGGGCGCCGCGTATTGTTGCGCTGTCCCCGCTGTGCCCACACCCATCGCACACAAGCCCGCCACGCTGTCATGCCGCGCACTGCCGTGCGCGGCTACTGTGTCCATGGTAAGATGCTTAGTAGAGAACCTAATAATGATAAACCTGTGTACACAGGTTGGAGGGGCTATGAGCAATCCGATCACGATTCTCATTGCTGATGATCATACGATGTTCCGGCAAGGGCTGCGCGAAATCCTTGAGCGTAAAGGCGGCTTTCAAGTGGTAGCCGAAGTGCGCGATGGCGCAGCCGCGGTCGAGGCAGCCAAAACGACCAAACCCGATATTGCCTTGCTCGATGTTTCGATGCCGGTGATGACGGGGATCGAAGCGGCGCGCCAGATCGCACAGGTAAGCCCGGAAACTCGTTGCGTGGTGTTAACCATGCACCGTGACGAACAGACGGTGCTTGAGGCATTGCGCGCCGGGGCCAACGCGTATCTGCTGAAAGACGCGGATGCCAACGAATTGATCGAAGCTATTCACGTTGTCTACCGCGGAGAAGCCGCTTTGGCCGGCAGTGCCGCCGCGCGCGTGCTGGATCTGCTCCGGCGCAATGACAACGCGCCGGCGCTCAACGAAGTGTTGACGCCGCGCGAACGCGATATTCTCGCGCTCGTGGCTCAAGGCGACGATAACCGGGCAATCGCGCTCAAGTTGAGCTTGGCTGAAAAGACGGTCGGCAACCGCCTGAGCGAAATCTTTCAGAAGTTGGGGGTGAGCAATCGCACACAGGCGGCGATCGTGGCGGTGCAACGCGGGCTGGTGCCGCCGCCGGAGTTGCGGTAGGGTTGCTTGCCCTCACCCTCAACCCCTCTCCCGCTGGCGCAGGAGATGGGAGCCGCTGCTTCCCGATCTTGCTGGGGGAGAGGAAGGTTTACCACAAAGGGCGCGGAGAGCGCAGAGGAGGGGGCGGGGCCATGCGATGTATACCTGCGTCATATTCCCCCGCCCTCAAGGGTCGGGCTAAGGTGACGAAGCCCGCTGCGCGGGCTGCTGGCCCTCACCCCCCGGCCCCCTCTCCCACCTGACGGCGGGAGAGGGGGAGCCGCTGGATGGCGGGCAAGGCATCGCAGGAGCGGAACGTAGCAGCACCCCGCTCCCGCTGGCGCGGG
>JAUQOZ010000195.1 GCA_030550625.1 Chloroflexota bacterium
CTCGTGGTTGGCGGGAAAGGCATAGGAAAGCGAGAGACAGATGCATCCCTCTCCCGTGCTAGCGGGAGAAGGGCTGGGGGTGAGGGTACATCGGAGCAATGGCCACGAAACGAGACAAAAGGCATATACTAATGCTACAATTTTGTGTCTTTTTGTGGCTATCCCCCTCAAACCCCTCTGTGCCCTGAGCGCCTTTACGTTAACCCCCTCTGCGTCTAAGATAGTGTGCATGCCGCTTGCCCGAAACAAAGCCAAGACCTTGACAAATAAAGCAGGCTGTGAGATAAGGTTGTAGCTCTCTACGCAAGCGAAACCCATACTGCCAACCGGCCAGTGCCCGACACAGGAGTACCCACATGTACGAAATCGGCGTCAATGCCCAATTCGAGGCCGCCCACCGGCTTGAAGGCAATTTTGGCCCGGCCACCCGCATGCACGGCCACACCTACCGGCTGGAGGCAATCGTGACTGGCCCGCACTTGCAGCCCGATGGCACTCTGTTTGACATCACCCGCCTGCACGAGGCAGTCAACGCGATTGTGGCCGATCTGCATTACCGTGATTTGGGCACCGTCGAAGGGTTGCGTGAGGTGAACACGACCGCCGAGAACGTCGCCCGCTATTGTTGGGAACGAATCGCGGCTGCGCTGCGCGGGGCCGGCCTCACCACGTTGACGGTGCGGATTTGGGAGAATCCGCAGGCGTATGCGGCGTATAGCAGTGCGCTCGAATGAGAAGGGTAGGATTGGCTCGGATGGTGAACGAACCGGCTTACCGCCAATAGAATGCGGGCCAGCGGCCCGCGCTCCTTAGGCATTGATATGAGCGGGCTAGAGGCCCGCGCTCTGTAGATAATAGGACACCTCAGCGCCCTCCGCGCCCTCTGCGGTCAATACACTATGAACCTGCACCTTGCCTTTCTCACCGTTGGCGATCCAAACCGGCTCACCGGCGGCTACCTCTATCACCGCGAAGTCTTCCGGCGCTGGCGCGCGCAGGGCCACCGCGTTGACGAAATCGTGCTAGGGCCAGCGGATGTCGCCGGGCAATTGGCGGCTGCACCGCTAGCCGGGACACGAGTAGCTGCTGAACGATACGACGCGCTGCTAGTTGATGCGTTGGCGCGAGTTGTCGTCGCGCCGTGGATTGAGCACTGGCGCGCGCAGCGCCCGTTGATTGCGCTGATTCACGAGTTGCCGGCAGTGGCTGGGGCAAGCGATCCGCGGGAACGGGCATGGGAACAGGCGCTGTTGCGCGCCGATGCGCTGGTGGCGGTGAGCGATGACGGTGCGGCTACCCTGATCGCGCGCGGCGCCGATCCGGCGCGAGTCTTCGTTGCGTCAGGCGGATGCGACCGGCTGCTGGCCCGCTTACCGGCAAGCGTGCCACGCGAGCCGCTGGTGATCGCGGTTGGGCAATGGATTCCGCGCAAGAATCTGGCTCGCTTGGTACGGGCATGGGGCCAAGCTGCGATCCACGATTGGCGCTTGGAACTGATCGGCGAGACTGAGGCTGATCCAGTCTACGCCGCTGAGGTCTGGCAAGCGGTGCGTAGCTGTCCTGCGCCGGTGATAGTCCGTGGCCCGCTTGCTGACGATGCGTTAGCAAACCTTTATGCGCGCGCCAGCGTCTTTGCCCTCCCCTCACGCTTTGAAGGCTACGGCTTGGTCTTTGCCGAAGCACTGGCCTGCGGTTTACCGGTGATCGCCGGCGCGGTCGGGCCAGTGCCGGCACTGGTAGGTGACGGCGGTCTGCTCGTGCCGCCCGATGACGAAGCGGCGCTAGCCGCCGCGTTACGCACCATCACCACCGACACCGCCCTACGCGCGCGCCTCGGCGCCGCAGCCCGGCAACGCGCCGCCGGTTTGCCGCGCTGGGATGACACTGCGGAGCGATTGTTAGCGGCAGTGTTATCGGCTTGCCAGCAATGAGTCGCCACCCACCGCGTACAACCTGACAAACCCTTGTCACGCTTGGGATCAAGTGCAAGGAAGCCTGCGACATTGATAGAACGACCTGCAAGCTGCCTAGAATCAGTACGTAAGCGAAATAGCACTATCTCACCTTCATCGCATTGATCCAATCCAAACCTGACAAAATGTTCATCCAATCTCCCTTGTGAGACCCTCTCTCGCATGCTACAGTGACAAACGGCAACCACGCTTTAGATCGCGATTAGTGGGGAGCAACATCTAATGATCACCACCCGCAGCATCTTTACCCTGATCTGCATCACCCTCGTGGCGCTGCTCGCCGCCTGTGGCGGCGGCACGGCCAGCAATCCTTCACCAACCCCAACCACGGCAGCCCCACCTACGCGCACACCGCGTCCAACAGCAGCAGCAAATCCAGCAGCTACTGCAGCGCCAACAACCACGGCAGCGCCAACAACCGCTGCCGGCGGCGCCACCGAACGCCCGCCGGTCACCAGCACTGAGACCGACTTTACGGCGCTCGGCAATGTGCAGGTCGAGATGAAGATTGACGGTTTGCTGAAGACTGAAGGCCAAGCTGATGAACCGATCAAACTGACCTTCCTCGAAAATGAGTGTTTATTTG
>JAUQOZ010000063.1 GCA_030550625.1 Chloroflexota bacterium
CACACCGGTGCGCACGCCACTCGGCTACCTCAAGCCGCGCGAAGTGGCGGCGGCGCTGGCCTTCCGGCCTTGGGAAAGCCTCTACGACCACTTCAAACGCTTCTTCCGCGACGAGCGGGTGGTGTACGCGCTGTCGTACCAAGCGAAATATCTTGGCATGCACCCTACGGCCTGTTCGAGCGTCTTTAGCCTTGTCACCTTCCTCGAATTCGCCGAAGGTATCTGGCACCCGATCGGCGGCTTCCGGGCGCTAGCGGCGGGGTTGGCTAAAGCAGCGACTGATCTTGGCGTGACGATTCACTACAACCGGCCAGTCAAGCAAGTGTTGGTCGAAGGCGGCAAAGCAACCGGCATCGAGCTGACTGATGGCGAACGGGTGCGCGCGGATGCGGTGGTGGTCAATGCTGACTTCGGCCACGCACTGACTCATATCATTCCGCCGCATGCGCGAGGCAAGTACACCGATCAGAAGCTGAACTCAATGGAGTTCTCGTGCTCGACCTTTATGCTCTATTTGGGGGTCAACCGGCGCTGGGACGATCTGCCGCATCATCAGCTCTACTTATCATCGAGCATTCGCCGCAACGACCCGCTCTGGGCCAAAAGCGCAGTGCTCGACGAAGAAGACCCGTCGTTCTACGTCTGCAACCCGACGATCGTCGATCCGGCCAATGCGCCTCCCGGTCACAGCACGCTGTTTGTGTTGGTGCCGGTGCCCAACTTGCGCTACCCGGTTGATTGGCCAGCGGTCGAGCAGCGCTACCGCGACCTGATCATTCGCCAGATGGCCAAACTCGGCTTTGAGGATGTCGAGCGCCACATTGTGGTTGAGCGGCGCTACACCGCCGAGACGTGGCGCGACGAGCACCACACCTACCTTGGCGCAGTCTTCAACCTGATCCACAGTTGGAGCCAGCTCGGCCCGTTCCGGCCCCACATCCGGCACGACGGCGCGCGCAATTTGTATTGGATTGGCGGCGCCGTGCATCCGGGCAGCGGGTTGATGACGATTTTAGAGGCGGCCAAGAGCGCGGTGCATTTCATTAGCGAAGACGTACCTTTGGCGCAACCAGCGGCAGTCGGACGGTAAGGTCAATCGGAGGGCCGCACTGTGGTGCGGCCCTACAGGTCATCTCAACCACGGCTGCATCCCCGCCTGCGACATCAATCACGCGCGCTGCCGTGGGCCAACGCAAACAGCTCATCGACATCTAACAGCAGGGCCGGGTGCGGCAAATCGCGCACCACGCCGCACGAAATGCCATCGATGTGATCGAGCGGCGCCAAACCATCAGGGCCAACCCGATGCAAGCTTATCACCTCATCAACCAGCAAGCCAATCTCCGGCGGTTGGTCGATATCTGGCGCAGCGAGCAGAATATGGCTATCGAGCGCATAGCCGGGCGGCTCGCCGAGCAGCGAGCGGCCATCAATCACCGGCACCGTCGCACCGTGCAGCGTCACGATGCCGCAGACCACAAGCGGAGCATCACCGGGAGGCGCTAACTCGCTCAGACGGGCGGTATGCACCACGCTCTGCATCGGCAAGGCCACAAACTGGCTGCCGATGCGACAGACAACCACCATCGCAGTGGGGGGCGGTTTCAACAGGCTCATAGAGACCTCCTCGTCGGATAGCGGTAATGGTTTAGGTTCGCTACGAATACTCAAAAGAGCGCCAACAGGTTGGGGCATCTCCGGTTGCGCTCTGCGGGCATCCCTTTATCCCTTACCCTTCGCCAGCCAAGCGGACGAAGAAACGATGCGACCATTGCCAACGTTCACACAGCGAACAACGATCACGGCCAGTGCAAACGCGACTCAAACCATCTCGATTTGTTCATACTGTACCGTGGAGAACAGCAGAGCAGAGTTACAATCGGGCAACGCGCAATGAACGTTAAACCTTTCCAGACGGTCTATATCGGGCTGGATTTAGCGTGGTCGGAACACAATCCAAGCGGGTTAGCCGTGTGCGCTGGCACGCCAGCCGGGGCGCGGCTCGTGCAGCCGCCAAGCCGTCTGGTGACGGATGAGGCTATCGTGCAAGCCATTCGCGCCGCAATCGGCGATGCACCAGCCATCCTCGCGATCGACGCGCCATTGATCGTCCCTAACGAGACCGGACGCCGGGAAGCTGAAGCGGAACTAGCCGCCGCATTCCGGCGGTACGATGCCGGCCCGCACCCAGCTAACCGGCGCTTGTTGCGCCGCTACGGCGGGGTGCGCGGCGAGGCGCTGCTGACCGAGTTGGCCGCGGATGGGTTTGTCTACGTGCCCGCCATCGAGGCCGGAATGGAAGGGAGGTTCATCATCGAAGTCTTTCCCCACCCAGCAGCGGTGGTCTTATTCCGGCTGCCGCACATCTTGCGCTACAAAGCGCGGCCGGGACGCGAGCTAGCCGAGCGCCGGCGCGAACTAGGCCGCTATCTGAATTTGTTACGTGGATTATCCAGCGGCGATCCGCCCCTGCTTGGCGTTGACCGCCTGTGGCGCGCGAGCGAACTCGACCAACTCGGCCCTAGCGCGCTGAAGGCGATTGAAGATGAAGCC
>JAUQOZ010000141.1 GCA_030550625.1 Chloroflexota bacterium
TGGCGCGGGCGAGGGGACGGGGGTGAGGGCACCCCTCCCCCAGCGGGAGAGGGGCCGGGGGTAGGGGGGCAACCATAGCACCACCGAGCGCACCGAGGATAGTGGAGGGCGGCAGAATGGCATTGCGCGGGCGCGCAGCGCCCCCTGCTGGGGTGCAAGCCAATGGCGTAAAGGCTTCCCTCCCGCTGAAGCAGGAGATTGCTTCGCCTCGCTTCGCTCGGCTCGCAATGACAACCGGCGAGGCCGCCGTTGGCGGCGCGCAATGACAAGAGCGGCTCTTCCCCCAAAAAACCTCTGCCCCCTCTGCGCCTTTGCGTTTGAATCCTCTGCGTCTTGGCTCGCTTTGCGTCTTTGCGTTGACCGCCTTTGCCCACTCTGCGCCTCGGCGTTGGGATCCTCGCACTAACGCAATGCAGAATGCCTACTGATGGTACAATACAGCGGAGGAAACGGATTCGCCGATCGGCAAGGTTGCAAGAACGTATGCCCATCTCGTACCGCGAGCAGGCGCCATTGACGTGTCCGCATTGCGGCAATGATTTTAGCGCCGAGATTTGGTTGATTATCGACGCCGATGAGGAGCCAGAAGCGGCAGCGGCGCTGCGCCGTGAAGAGATCAACATTGTCGCCTGCCCGCACTGCGGAGCGCGTGGGCCGGCAGGCGCGCCGTTACTGTATCACGATGCGCAAGCCCGCCGGGTGTTGTTTGCGCCCGCTCCCGGCGCGGCTGACCACGAGATCCGTGAACAAGCCCGCGAGCTGCACGCCTTGTTGGTCGGTTCCATTGATATCGAGCAGCGGCGGCCCTATTTAGCTGATGTTGACATCGCCCAAGATATGAGCGGGTTGGCCCACCTGCTGCGCCGGCTCGACGCCCGCCGGCGCGGGCCAGCCTCGCCGCCATCACCTCCGCCAGCCCCACCTGTTGCGCCAAGCGACGAACCGCCGCCGTTGCTGGCTGCCGTCGAAGCCTTGTTGGCCGCCGATACCGCCGCCGATCTCGAACAGGCACTGGCTAAGCATCCTGAATTGCTCGAACCTGCGACCATTGCGACCCTTACCCAATTGGCCGAAGTCGCCGCTGCGCAAGGCGAAGCTGACATCGCGCAGGGCCTGCGCAATGCCCGCGATCTGCTGGCAAAGATGAGCCGCCGCGCCGAACCGGATCGTCTCACCGCGATTCCGCCCGACGCCTTGCAAGCCCTGTTGAGCGCCCATAGCGATGCTGAGCTTGAACAAGTGGTTGCCCGCTATCCCTTGCTCTTGCGCCCTGAAATGGACGAACTGCTGGCCGCCGAGATCGAGGCAGCGCTAGCCAGCGCTGCCGAACAGCTCGCCCAATTGCTAGAGGCGCGACGCTCGATGCTGGCAGCTTTTCGCGCCGCACCGGCCCCCGCCGCCGATTTAGAAACAGCCATCGAGGCGCTGTTGGTAGCCGATGACGAAGACGCAATTGCGCAGGTGATCGACCAGTACCCGCTCTTGCTCAGCACTACGGCTGAGCAGGCGCTGTGGGAATTCGCCGCCGAAGCTCGGGCCGGCGGTGATGAAGAGTTGGCCCGTCACGCGATCGCCTGCCGGGAGCTGCTGCGCCGGGTGCGCGCTGGTTTGGAAGAAGACCGTTCATAACCAACGGGAAAGTGTATGCTGAAACGAACTCCTTTCTACAACGCGCACCTTGCGATGGGTGCGCGCATGGTCGAATTCGGCGGCTGGGAGATGCCGGTACAATATCGCGGCATCATCGAGGAACACCATGCCGTGCGCAACCGGGCCGGGTTGTTCGATATCAGCCACATGGGCCGGTTTATGGTGCGCGGCCCCAATGCCGAAGCGTTCCTCCAGCGCATGGTGACGTGCGATGTCAGCGCCATCCCGCTTGGCCACGCTAGCTATGGTCTGCTCTGCCGGCCCAATGGCGGGATTGTTGATGATGTTTTTATCTACCATCTGCCCGATGAGTTTATGGTGGTAGTTAACGCCGCTAATCGCGCAAAAGACTGGGATTGGTTCCAGCAGCATACCGCCGGGTTTGAGGTTGAAATTGAAGATCGGTCTGAGCGCTGGGCAATGCTGGCGCTACAAGGGCCGCACGCCGAACACCTGCTCGCCACCGCAGAGGACTCAACCACGGCTGAGATTGGCTCGCTCCCGTTTCACGGCGTAGCGATGACCACGATCTTCGGCCAAAACGCCTTGATTGCTCGCACCGGCTACACTGGCGAAGACGGCTTCGAGATCTTTTTCGAGGCTGTGCATGCCGAGCGGTTCTGGCACGGCCTGCTAGCCCTTGGTGGCAATGCGGTGCAAGCCTGCGGTCTCGGTGCGCGCGATAGTCTGCGCTTTGAGGCGTGCCTTGCCCTCTATGGCCATGAGATTGACGAAACGATGAACCCCTACGAAGCTCGCCTCGGTTGGGTGGTGAAGCTCGACAAGGGCGATTTTATCGGACGCGAAGCATTGCAGGCGATTAAGCAGGCCGGTGTTACTCGCCGTCTAGTCGGGTTTGAGATGGTCGGCAAAGGGATTGCCCGTGGCGGCTATCAAGTGCAGCGCGTGACCGGTGAACCGGTCGGCTTCGTGACCAGCGGGATGCCCTCGCCAACCCTTGGCCGTCCGCTCGGTATGGCCTACGTACCTATCGATCTCAGCAGCGAAGGCAGTGAGTTTGATGTGATCGTGCGCGAGCGGCCTGTTCGCGCGCGCGTCGTGAAGATGCCCTTCTACAAGCCGCGCTACAAGCGCTAGAGGAGTTCGACATGGCTTACAACACTCCGTCCGATCTGCGGTACAGCAAAACTCACGAGTGGGTGCGCTACGAAGGTGATGAAGTGGTGATTGGGATCACTGACTATGCCCAGCACGCGCTTGGCGATGTGGTCTACGTCGAATTGCCTGCAGTCGGCGCAACCGTCACTGCCGGCGAAAGCTTCGGCGTGGTCGAGTCGGTCAAGGCAAGCTCAGATCTCTATGCGCCGGTCAGTGGCGAGGTGATCGCAGTCAACACCGCCCTTGAGAGCGATCAGTCACCGATTAACAACGATCCCTACGGCGAAGGTTGGATGCTGCGGGTGCGGCCAACCGGCGAGAGCGAGGAATTGCTCGATGCCGAGGCGTATGCTGCGTTTGTTGCCGAAATTGATCATTAGGCGGATGGCGCACGTCACGCGAGTGCGCAGCGCCCCTACTACAGAGCTAAAACATTGCCGGGAGGGGCGCAACTGGACACCAACGCAACCGCCGGTGATACCTATAGTCTAGATGGAACCACGCATGACTCACTATATTCCGATTACCGATGCCGACCGGCAAGCAATGCTCAAAGCAATTGGAGTTGAGCGCATTGAAGACCTGTTTGTTGATGTGCCGGCCAGCCATCGTTTCCCGCCGCTCGATCTGCCGCCGCCATTGTCGGAACCGGAGCTGATGGCGGAGCTGAACCGGTTGAGCGAGTTGAACGCCCATGCCCGCCGGTATAGCATCTTTTTGGGTGCAGGCGCGTACAACCATTTTGTGCCGGCAGCGGTTGACCAGATTCTGCGCCGCGGCGAGTTTTACACTGCGTACACCCCGTACCAACCGGAAATCAGCCAAGGCACTTTGCAGGCCATTTTCGAGTATCAAAGCCTAATCTGCGCCCTGACCGGCATGGAGATCGCCAACGCTTCGCACTATGACGGCGCAACCGCGCTGGCTGAGTCGGCGATTATGGCGCTTAATGTTGTACGCAACCGGCGCAAGATCGTGGTGGCGCGCGGCGTGCATCCCCAGTACCGGGCCGTACTGCGCACCTACCTGCAAGGGCTTGATGTCGAGATTGTTGGCGACGAGACACCGGGATCGTCGATTGCCGATGCGCTAGCGCGCGTTGATGATCAGACCGCGCTGCTGATTGTACAGAACCCTGATTTTCTGGGCCGGTTGCACGACTTACGCGGTCTCGGCGCGCAGGTGCAGGCCCGCGGTGCGTTGCTCGCGGTTCATTTCGACCCGATCGCGCTTGGTTTGTTCCAGACCCCTGCCGAAGCTGGGGCCGACATCGCCACTGCGGAAGGGCAGCCGCTAGGGTTGGGCTTGGCCTTTGGCGGCCCGTACCTCGGCATCTTTACCACTCGCCAGAAGTATGTGCATAAGATCGCTGGCCGCATCGTCGGCGTGACCAAAGATGTCGATGGCCGCATGGCTTATGTGCTGACCTTGCGCGCGCGCGAGCAAGACATTCGCCGCGAACGGGCGACCAGCAATATTTGCACCAATCAGGGGTTGATGGCGTTGGCATCAGCAGTGTATATGTCACTAATGGGCAAGCGCGGCATGCGGATGGTGGCCGAAATCACTTATCAGCGCGCCCACTACGCCGCCAAGCGGATTAACGCTCTGCCCGGCTATCGCGTCCTCGCTGATCAGCCCTTCTTCCGCGAGTTTGTGGTGCAATGCCCGCGTCCGGTGGCCGAGATCAACGCCGCGCTGCGCGCGCAGAACATCATTGGCGGCTACGACCTCAGCGCCGATGAGCCACAACTCGGTAACGCGATGCTGGTCGCCGTTACCGAAATGAATACGCCAGCCGAGATTGACCGGCTGGTAGACGTATTGGCCGCTCTGTGACGAAGTGGGGCACGGGCCACTGGCCCGCCAACAACCTAACTTCCTCGTCCCCCAAAGAGGGGCTGGGAGGGGGTCAACATTAATCCGATGATCGAGGCGATTTCACCCAATCAGATCGAGCGCATCGTCACCCGCATCCTACCGGGGGCGCGGGTGCGTGATGCTGCGCCGCTTGGCGCGCGGAGCCTGCTGGTCACGCTCAGCGACCGGCAGCTTGTGCTCCGCCTGCCGGCTGGCGTCGATCGCTGGGCCGGCGAGGCGCTGCGTACCGAGGCGCTCGCGCTGCGCGCACTGCAAGCCGAGATCGATGTGCCGCTGCCGAGCGTGATCGGTGAAGCTGCTGCCAGTGGCGACGACCCGCCGGTGCTTGCCTTGAGCTACCTTGCCGGCACGCCGCTGTCCGAGATCATCACCGCCATCGACGAAGAATCACGCTTTGCCATTGGGCAGGCACTGGCTCGCGTCATGGCGCGCGTGCATAGCTATCTGGCCCCGTACTACGGCCAATTGCGCGCCGAAGCCTTGCCGGCTCCTGCCGAACAACCGGCTATGCTTGCCGCCGATGTCGCCTACCTGCGCGAGCGGGTGGCGGCGGCAGCGGCTGGCGCAGTAGCGCAAGGCAGCCTCACTGCCGAACAGAGCGAATGGCTGCAAGGCCGCCTTGCCGGTTGGATCACAACCACTGGCCGCCCGGCCTGCCTCGTCCACGGCGACCTCCACCCGCGCCGGATTATCGTCCGCCGGCGGGAACGCGACTGGCGGCTGGTTGGTGTAGTCGGTTGGGGCTTTGCCCAAACATGGCGTCCGGCGTGGGATCACGCCACCCTCCACCTCAACTTCGCCGACCCTGAGTATTTCGGCCTGCGCGCCGGGTATGGCGTGGCCTACGATGAAACGACCGACCGCCGCTACGATCAGGTGCGCGAGTTTGCGCTCTTACCCTACCGGTTGGCCCTCTTGCTTGAGCGCGAGCGGGCCGATCTCGCGCTTGCCATCGCCGATCAGCTTGATCAGGTGCATGCGCCGCCAGTGATTGCCACCCCTGATGAACCAAATCCATGGAGTGCAGAGCAATGAATAACGAAGAACCGCCTATTTTTACCTACTCGCAGCCGGGCAAAATCGGCGTTAATTTACCGGCTGCCGGCGTAGAGACCACGCCGTTGCCCGCCGAGCTGCTGCGCCAAGACGATCTGGCCGGCTTTCCCGAATTGACCGAGCCGGAAGTGATTCGTCACTTTACCCGCATCAGCCAGCGCAACTACTCGATCGACACCGGCTTCTACCCGCTGGGGTCGTGTACGATGAAGTACAATCCCAAGCTGCATGAAGAAGCCGCTCGCTTGCCCGGCTTTGCTGCCGCGCACCCGCTGCAAGATGAAGCATTGAGCCAAGGCGCGCTGCAATTGATGTACGAATTGCAGAGTTATCTTGGCGAGATCAGCGGCTTTGATGCGGTCAGCCTGCAACCTGCCGCTGGCGCGCAAGGCGAACTGACCGGCATTCTGGTCTTCCGCGCATATCATCACGATCGCGGTGACACCCAGCGCACCGAAGTGCTGGTGCCCGACTCGGCCCACGGGACCAATCCGGCAACCGCGGCCATGGTTGGCTTGAAGGTGATCGAGCTGAAGAGCGATGCGCGCGGTAATGTTGATCTCGACGACCTCAAAGCCAAACTCTCGCCGCGCACCGCCGGCATGATGCTCACGAATCCTAACACGCTGGGGTTATTTGAAGAGCACATCGTCGAAATCTGCCGCCTCGTTCACGAAGCCGGCGGCCTGATGTACGGCGACGGCGCCAATTTCAACGCCATTCTCGGCATCGCCAAACCGGGTGAATTAGGCTTCGACTTCATGCACTACAACCTGCACAAGACCTTCACCACCCCGCACGGCGGCGGCGGCCCCGGTTCGGGCGCCGTTGGTTGCACTGCCGAGCTGGCGCCATACCTGCCCGGTCCGCGTGTGCGCCGGCGCGACGATGGCACATACGAGTTCTTCACCCCCGAAAAGAGCATTGGTCGCATGAAGTCTTTCCACGGCAACTTCGGTATGCTGGTGCGAGCATGGACCTACATCCGCTCGATGGGTGCCGCCGGGTTGCGCGCTGTCAGCGAAACAGCAGTACTGAACGCCAACTATGTGCGGGTGATGCTGAAGGACATCTACCCGCAGGCGATCGATCGCATCTGCATGCACGAAGTCGTATTGCGCGGCCAAATTGCCGGCGCGCCCAAAGATGTGCGCACGCTCGATATTGCCAAACGGCTGATCGACTATGGCTTCCACCCACCGACGATCTACTTCCCGCTGATCGTGCCGGAAGCGCTGATGATCGAGCCAACCGAAACCGAAAGCAAGCAGACGCTCGATCACTTCATCGCCACGATGCGCCAGATCGCCGGCGAAGCGGTTGAGACGCCAGAGGTGCTGCACACCGCGCCGACCAAAGCGCCGGTGCGCCGGTTGGATGAAGTGCGTGCCGCTCGCCAGCCGATTTTGCGCTACGACGCTGAGGCGATCAACCGCTTACAAACGGCTTCGTAGGGCGGCGGGCGCCTGTTTTGGGCAAGCATACCGTAGCGCCGTATACCGTGCGGCGCTACGGTAAAGCAGTTTCGGATCCAAATGTTGACGAAAAGGAAGCCACCCCCTCCCCAAGTGAGGCGCAGCACAGTATAATACCGTGTAGATGAAGAGTCGCCGGTTTCATAGTAGAATATCTCGCCGCTTTGCTATTCTGGCGGGTGTCATCATCGTAGGGAAAGGGCTATGAGTCTCTACCGCAGCCGCCACGTTGCGGCCCGTTTCGTGCCGGCCCTGTTTCGGATCTTTGTCCGGCTTTATGTACGGCCGCGAGTCGAAGGGATTGAACACATTCCCCACGAGGGAGCCTTCATTATTGCTTCAAATCATGCCAGCCATGCTGACACGGCCGTCATTTATACCGTCTTGCCGCGTGAAGTGCGCCCCCGTTTCGTCGCCGCCGCCGCGCAAGATTATTTCTTTCAAGGCGGGGTCATGCAATTCCTCTCGCGCATTTTGTTTAATGCCATTCCGATCGCCCGCGACCGGCGCGGCGGCCAAGATCCGCTTCGCCACGCTGCGCGCGCCCTGCGCGAAGGCTATGCCCTCTTGCTCTTCCCTGAAGGTACGCGCAGCAAGACTGGCGAAATTGGCCCCTTCCGCAGCGGTGTGGGTCGCCTGATCGCCGAATTTCCCGGCACGCCGGTCATTCCTACCTATGTCGGCGGTACCAATCGCGTCATGCCAAAAGGCAAGGTCATTCCGCGCCCCTACAAAGTCACCGTGCGTTTTGGCGAACCGCTCTACCTGAAAGCGCATCCGAAACTGCGTGCAACTTGGCAAACCGCTGCCGATGAGGTGCGCGAGGCGATTATCCAGCTCAGCGGGACAGCGCTGGCCCATAGTCTTGGCACATCATCCGATCAAGATACGTGATGGCCAGTATGTAGCATGGATGGATCGGCGACGATCAGCGCGAATCTCATCTAACGATAGGTTCGAATCGGGAGCAAAAGATGTCTGCTTTCACCGATCCATCCTCCCCAAGCACTGAGCGGGTGCGGCAACACACCGCGCAATTGCTGCGCTTCCTGATCTGGCTCACCCTCCTTTCCGTCATAGGCTATACCGTATTTAGCCCGATTGACCCGTCGCTCATGCCGCAGCGCCTGATCATTGTCGTGCCTCTCATAGCAGCGCTCCTTGCGGCATTCTGGCTCTTGCGCCAGCAACGGGTTGAGCAAGCAAGTCTGCTCGTCATTAGTTCATTGTGGTTGATATTAACCGGCTCAGCAGCGATCAGCGGCGGTATTCTTGCGCCAGCTTTTGCAGCGTTGCCCACCATAGTCGTGATGGCCGGTATACTATTCGGGCAAAGAGGTGCATGGATAGTCGCGATCCTTTCAATTGCTGCCGGCATCATTTTTACCTTGTTTGCCGATCGGCTGCCCCAACCGCTGTTCCCTCACTCGCGACTGTCGTGGTCTGTCACCTATACGTTGTATCTTTTACTCTCGGCATACATTATCAATCAGCTCATCAGTCATTTTCGCCAGTCATTACACGACACCGATAAAGAACTCCGTGAACGGCGCATTACTGAACAGCAACTCCGTGATTCGGAAGAGAAGCTGGCCCGGCTCTTCGACTCGGCGCCGTTTGCGATGTTGATCGTGCGGCTCGATGATGAGCTTATTCTGAATGCGAATGCGGCCTGCCGTGAGTTTTTTGAATTGAGCAGCGAACAGATTATCAAGCAACCGATCCGTATGCTTCGCCGGTCGCAGTTGCCCGAACGATGGCCGGCTATTGCTGAAGCGTTAGAAAAACAGGGAACAATCAGCGGTGTCGAGTTTAGTTTTCAGCGGAATGATCGCGCCCCCGGCTTTGCCCAACTGGCGGCTGAGCTGATTGAGCTGCCTGAAGGTCTCTGTGCCGTCGTCGCGTTTCAAGACGTGACGCCATTACGCCACGCCAACGAGCGCCTTGCCGAGCTCGCTGCGCGACAAGAACAGTTGGCAACCTTAGCGCGCGAAGCGCTGGCGAATACTGACCTCAACACCCTGTTTGCCGCCACTGTTGAACAAACGGCGCAAACGCTCCACCTCAGCGGGATTGAGCTGGTTGAACTCGATCTCGATCACCAGCCGTATGTACGCGCAAAGTGGGGCAATGCGCCTGAGAAGCTGTTGCCATCTGAGGTGTTCCGCGATCTTCCCAATGATCATCCCGGCTGGAACCGGTTGCCGCCAAGCTTGGCTGAACGTATCGGCGATGCGGCCATGTATGGCGCCGGTATGCCTATTCGCGGGAACGAGCGACTGTTCGGCGCGCTGTTGGCTTACGCGCAGCATCCATTAGATACCGAGGCTATCTTCTTTCTGCGCGGTGTCGCCAATGTGCTTGCGGTAGCGATTGAACGCTTTAACGCCGAACAAGAACGGCGCCGGATCGAGACCCAGATGCTGCAAACGCAAAAACTCGAAAGTCTTGGCTTGCTGGCCGGCGGTATTGCCCACGATTTTAACAATCTGCTGACCGGTATTATGGGCCATACCAGCCTTGCCTTGCTTGATCTGCCACCACACCACGCATTGCAACCCCATCTCGCAGCTATCGATCAGGCTTCCCAACGAGCCGCTGAATTGTGTAACCAATTGCTAGCTTATGCTGGCCGCGGCCAACGTTCGCTCGAATCCGTTGACCTCTCGGCGCTGGTGCGCGAAATGGGCAATCTCTTGCGCTTGCCGGCCAGTCGCAGCGGCCAAGTGACGATCGCCTACGATCTAGCGCCTGATTTGCCAGCGATTGTGGTCGAAGCCAGCCAGATCCGGCAAGTCGTGCTCAATCTGCTTACCAATGCGATTGAAGCTATTGGCGAGCGCAGCGGCACGGTCATCATTAGCACAAGCGTAACGACACTAACCGCAACCGATCTGCGTCGCCTAAACTTGACACCAAGCATTGCACCGGGCACATACGTCACCCTCACCGTCAGCGATACCGGGATCGGGATGGACGAAGCGACTCAGCGTCGTATCTTCGACCCCTTCTTCAGCACGAAACCGAAAGGTCACGGGCTAGGGCTGGCGGCTGTGCAAGGCATTGTGCGCCGCCATCACGGCGCGATCCGGGTCGAGAGCACACCGGGTCTAGGATCGACGTTTACCGTGTATCTGCCAGCCGCGAATACAGCGACCCCAACGCTGACTGCGGCGGCGACAGCGCCGATCATCCTTACCGGCACTGCATTGATTGTCGATGACGATGCAGCAGTGCGCGGAACCATCAGCCGTATTCTTGAACGGGCTGGTATGGTGACACTCGAAGCGGCTGATGGGCGCACCGCTCTAACCCTACTCAACGAATCAGCGATGAATATTGATATCGCCTTGGTTGATCTGGCAATGCCCGGTATGAATGGCCTAGAACTGCTTGAAGCCATTCGCCGCCAGTCGCCGCGTCTGCCGGTGTTGCTGATGAGCGGCAATGCCGAACAGATTACCAGCCAACCGCTGCCGATCAACCAATATACTGACTTCCTGCCCAAACCGTACCGCTCGCGTGACTTGCTCGAAAAGCTCAGCCTCCTCATGCAGCGGACGACGATCCGTCAATAGGTACAACCGCTCGCCAGTGGCATTGCGAGCCGCCGGAGGCGGCAAAGCAATCGCCTCCGCTTTCCTGCTGTCATTGCGAGGGAGCGGCGGTACCCAGCTTGGCTGGGTACCGCCCGACCGAAGCAATCTCCTCCTTTAGCGAACAACATGTCTGAGGGGATTCCCCGTGTGCTTTTACCGCAGAGGGCGCGGAGGCCGCAGAGGCTGATGGGGAGAGGTATACTGTCATTGTGAGGGCGCGCAGCGCCCGCAGCAATCTCCTCCTTCAGCGAACCACATGCCTGAGCAGATCCTCCACGCTACAACGATCACCCGTTCCCGCGATTGGTCGTCTCAGCTAAGGTGCGCGCGAGCTCGACAAAAAACTGGAGCGACTCAGGGTTGCGCAGCGAATCGGGATTGGCCGCCCGCTCGACCGGCACGCCCATCAGAATCTTCTTCACCGGCACCTCCAGCTTTTTGCCGCTGAGCGTGAGCGGCACCGCCGCAATTTGGAAGATATCGTCAGGCACATGGCGCGGCGAAAGCGCAGTGCGGATCGCTTGCTTGATCCGCTGCCGCAGCGCATCGTCGAGCGTCACCCCCTCACGCAAGACAACAAAGAGCGGCATATACGAACGCCCGCCGAGACCTTCCAGATCGATCACCAAGCTATCGAGCACTTCGGGGATGGTCTCGACAGCGCGGTAGATCTCGCTAGTGCCCATGCGAATGCCTTGCCGGTTGATCGTGCTATCCGAACGGCCATAGATTACGATCCCGCCCCGCTCGTTGATCACGATCCAGTCACCGTGCCGCCAGACGCCGGGGTACTGCTCGAAGTAGCTGGCCTTATAGCGAGCGTTATCAGGATCGTTCCAGAAATAGATCGGCATCGAGGGCATTGGCGCCGTGATCACCAATTCGCCCATCACCCCAATCACACTGTGGCCGTCGGTATCGTAGGCCTCGGCCTTGCAACCGAGAATCCGGCACTGAATCTCGCCGCTATACACCGGCAAGAGCGGGCAGCCGCCAACGAAGCCGCTGCACACGTCGGTGCCGCCGCTGTACGATACCAGCCAGACATCGCGCTTGATATGGTCGTAGACCCACTCAAACCCTTCCGGCGGCAATGGCGAACCAGTTGAGCCGATTGATTTGATCGAACTGAGATCAAACTGCGCTCCCGGCTCAATTCCACTCTTCATCAACGCCGTGATGTACCCGGCGCTGGTGCCGAAATAGCGCATCTTGGTCTGCTCGGCCAGTCGCCACAACACTCCCATATCAGGGTAAGCCGGGCTGCCATCGTACAAAATCGGAATAGCGCCGACCAACAAGCCGCCGATCAAGAAGTTCCACATCATCCAGCCGGTTGTGGTGTACCAAAAGAAGGTATCGCCGGGCCGCATATCGAAATGAAGATCGAGCGACTTGATGTGTTCGAGCAGAATCCCGCCTTGGCTATGCACAATCGGCTTCGGCAAACCGGTGGTGCCGGAAGAGTAGAGCACCCACAGCGGCGCATTAAACTCAACCGGCGTAAATGTCAATTCAGCCGGCGTCTGCACCGCCTCTTCCCAGCGCAACAGCGGGCTGCGCAGACCGGCTGGCTCCGCTGCCGGATCGAGGTACGAAATAAAAATAGTCAGTTCGACACTGGGCAACGCCGCCTGAATCGCCGCCACTTCCGCCCGGCGATCAAACGGCTTGCCGCCGTATTGGTAGCCATCAACGGCGATCAGCACCTTTGGCGCGATCTGGCTAAACCGGTCAATCACGCTAGGACTGCCAAAATCGGGCGAACAACTCGACCACACCGCGCCAAGGCTGGCAGTAGCCAGACAGCCGATCAGCGCATGGGGTGTATTGGGCACATACGCTACCACCCGATCCCCCGGCCCCACACCGGCATTGCGCAGAGTCTGCGCAAGCGCCGCCGTCTGCGCGCGCAGCGTCTCCCAACTCAGCGGCGTAGGCGCTTGCCGCTCTGAGGCGACAATCACTGCCGGACGGTCAGGCGTGGCATGGCGAAAGGCATGCTCGGCATAGTTAATCTGCGCGCCGGTAAACCAACGCGCCCCCGGCATCTCACGGCTTGACAAGACTGCTGTGTAAGGAGTATAGGACTTAATCTGATAATACTCCCATAGTGCTCCCCAAAACGCTTCCAATTCCTCAACCGACCAGCGGTAGAGACTATCGTAATCGGTGAAGTGCAATCCATGCCGTTGCTCAAGCCAGCGCATAAACGCGCGCATCGTGCAGTTTTCGCGCAATTCTGCCGGCGGTTCCCACAACAAACGTGGCGCGGTGGTCATCGTTGGCCTCCGTTTCGCATGTGTCAGCTACTCCTTGTTATTGCAAGGGCTTGCCCTCATATCATAACGCAGGGCGCAGCGCCCGCAGCAATCCCCCGCGAGCACGGCACGAATCCGCTCACCGATCCGGCGGCTCGCAATGACACCGGGCGCCTCTTGTCATTGCGAGGGCGCGCCAGCGCCCGCAGCAATCCCCCGCGAGCACGGCACGCATCCGCTCACCGGGATTGACACAGCACCCCCATCCGCCGGGCCAATCCGTGCCCCCTTGCGCATCTATCCCGCCAAAGCAGGAGATTGCTTCGCCTCGCTCCGCTCGGCTCGCAATGACAAAGGTGAGCGACGGCGCTGTTCTTCTTTCTGGTGCAGATCAAAAAAAGTACGCTCACGGATAGCACGTCTTCAACCAACATACCCGCTGCCGGCTATCCTATCGGCTATTGCAAGCCGCCAACAGCGGCGAAGCCCATCTCCCGCCGCGCGCGCCAGCCACGCCTCTAACACGATACGCTACACCTATCGCGCGCCACATGATTCCCCGACAGATGAAATTGTAGTTGACGGATTAGCATGCCGTCAAACCACTTGCCTTCACGTCGTGAGGCCGGGCATTGGCGCTAGCCGGATGAGGATGTTTTGAGGACGCTGGCTTGATATGCTTGATCGCAACGGTTCTTACCATCGGCATCAGGCAGTGGAACGTCACGCAACACCGCATGAGCCGGCGGGCGAATTGCGCCGAGCGGCGCGCCTGCACTGTTCTTATCCGCGCCTAGCACTGAAAGGAGAACACACTGATGGCCGGCAAACCTGCGATCCTCGCTGCACTTGTCTTCTTCATGCTCACCATCCTTGCGTCAGCCGTTGCGGCGCAGGGCGGCGGCCCAACCCTGCAAGCCGCGCTCGGCACGGCCTTCACCTATCAGGGCCGGCTGCAAGACGGCGGCAGCCTTGCCAACGGCGCCTATGATATTCAATTCGCGCTGTACGACGCTGCCAGCGGCGGCGCACAGGTCGGCGCGACCGTGACGGCCAACGACGTGCCGGTGAGTAACGGCTTGTTCACCGTGTCGCTTGATTTCGGGGCGAGCGTATTCACCGGCGACGCGCGCTGGTTGGAGATGCGGGTGCGGCCCGGCGCCAGCTCCGGCGGCTATACGACGCTGACCCCACGCCAGCCGGTAACGGCGACGCCGTATGCGCTCTATGCCAAAACCGCGCCGTGGAGCGGGTTAGCCGGCGTGCCGGCCGGCTTTGCCGATGGGGTGGATAACGAGGGCTGGTCGCTCACCGGCAATAGCGGCACCACGGCGGGAACCAACTTTATCGGCACGACCGACAACACGGCGCTCGAGGTCAAGGTGAACAGCGCGCGGGCTTTGCGCATGGAGCCGAACGCAACCAGCCCCAACCTGATCGGCGGATCGAGCGCGAACACGGTCACGAGCGGGGTCGTGGGCGCGACCATCGGCGGCGGCGGACGCGCGACGAACAATTGTGGCACGGGCAGCGCATCGTGCGCCAACCGGGTGACCGACAGCTTCGGCACAGTGGGGGGCGGGATCGGCAATCAAGCGGGCGATAATGCCGGCACATCAGATGACCGCGCCTACGCCACCGTCGGCGGGGGGAGGGACAACACTGCCAGCGGCGCCTACGCTACCGTCGGCGGGGGGGGCTACAACACTGCCAGCGGCTTCAGCGCTACCGCCGGCGGGGGGTACGACAACACTGCCAGCGGCGTCAGCGCCACCGCCGGCGGGGGGTACGACAACACTGCCAGCGGCGACTACGCCACCGCCGGCGGGGGGGTCTACAACGCTGCCAGCGGCGACTTCGCCACCGTCGGCGGGGGATATTCCAACACTGCCAGCGGCGACTACGCCACCGCCGGCGGGGGGGCTTCCAACACTGCCAGCGGCGCCTACGCCACCGCCGGCGGGGGGTCTTCCAACACTGCCAGCGGCGACTTCGCCACCGTCGGCGGGGGGAGGAACAATACCGCTCAGGGTGCGTATAGTTTCGTGGCCGGACGCCGGGCCAAAGCGAATGCGGACGGCATGTTTGTGTGGGCCGACAGTTACGATGAACCCTTTGCCGGTTCGGTTGCGAATTCGTTCATTGTCCGCGCGTCAGGCGGCATTTATTTCGGCACAGCCGATCCGATCAACGGCGCGCCATCCGGGAAATTTATCGACACGTGGACCGGCGCGCATCTGACGAATGGCGGGACGTGGACTAACGCGAGCGACCGCGCCGCGAAGGAGAACTTTGCCAATGTCAATGCGCGCGAGATTCTCACCCGCGTCGCCAACCTCCCCATCCAAACGTGGAACTATATCGCCGAGCAGGCGACGATTCGCCATATCGGGCCGACGGCGCAGGATTTCTATGCAGCGTTTGGCGTCGGCGCGGACGACACCCATATTGCGACGATTGACGCCGATGGGGTGGCGCTGGCGGCGATTCAGGGTCTGCACCAAGTGGTGCAGGAGAAAGAGGCGCAGATTGCCGAACTGGAAGCGCGCCTCGCGGTGCTGGAGCACAGCGCAGGGAGCCGCGCCGCCGCGCCGCCGGCTAGCCCAATCGCCGATGGGGTGTGGTTTGCGGCAGGAGTGCTCTGTGGCGCGGGCGCGTTCTGGCTGGGCCGGCGGCGCCCGCAAGGAGGCCGGTAATGAAAGACGAGATGGCTGCGTGGCGCATGCATGCCGGTAGTCGCATGCTGCGTCACGTGGCGGCAAGCGTGCTCGCGACGGCGCTGGCGCTCATGCTGGTTATCGCTATCGTTTCCCCGCGCGCGGCGGCTCAATCCGGCGGCGGGTACAATCTGACGTGGAGCACTATTGATGGCGGCGGCGCGACGTTCAGT
>JAUQOZ010000266.1 GCA_030550625.1 Chloroflexota bacterium
CGCGAGCGCTGCCATAAACCGCCGGTCTTGGGTGTCGCGTGGAAACGCGCCGGCGTTGGCCAGCATATAGGCGACAAGTTGGTCTGCCGGCGTATACGAAATGGGCGGAAAATCGTGGCGCGCATTGAGCCGCTGCGCCACCCCGAAATCGGTGTTGGGATGGCTCTGGTCGAAGTCGTTGCAACAATACGCTAACTGATAATCGCGGTAATCGGGGTAGAGATTGAGCCGATTGCCAGAAAAATAGAGCGCATTCTCGCGCACCGCGATCACATCGTACAGCATCAAACCGTAGGTAAAATCGCTGCGCGCCACTGCATAGTTGTTTACCCAATTCAGATTGAGCCGGTACGGCCCATTGGCCGGATTACCATCCACATCACGCCCGTACCAAATATTGATGCCGGGATCCCACAACAGATTGCTTGAAAGTTCAAGATTGAGCGGGTGAGCTGCACAATCGCTAAATTGGCCCGGTAGATCAGGATAATTCGACGCCTCGCACGTGATTTCCGGCAGACGGCCATCAAGCCGGTACCAAAGATTATGGTGAAAAGAGAGATTATTTTGTGGCAAATCAGGATGGGAATAGTTCATCAGCATGCCGCCATACTGGGCATGATCGCCAACGGTTTCGGCAAAGATCGAACGCTGGATCGTGCCTGATGAGGCCCAACTGATTTGGGCCACTTCGTCGGCGGCATTGGCAAACGAACTGTGGTCAATGATGAACGTGCGGATGCCATCGAGCCGCAATGCATCATCGAGCGCCGCCGGGTTGCCATCGAGATGCACCGCTGGGCGCGAACGCAGATGGCGAACGATCAGGTTGCCGCAATCGTTTTGCTCGTAGTGGCCATCGCAGATCAAGCCGCGCACAATAATCCCGCCCGGCGAGGTTTGGCCGGCAATCGTGACGTTGCCATAGACAATGTTGGCCGCAGCGTCGATCACCCCGCTCACCTTAAAGAGAATGTAACGGGCGCCGGGTTGGCGCAATGCCCAATTGAGCGATCCGGGGATGGTACCGTTGGGATCGGGATCAAGCGTAGTGACATAGATGACTTGGCCGCCGCGTCCGCCGGTGGCCTGCGCACCGAATCCCTCGGCGCCGGGGAAGGCTGGGATGGCAGCTTGCGCCGGTTGCGGCAGCGCAGCAGGAGAAGCGGTAGGCAATGCCGGCGGTTCAGCCGGAGCGCTTGTGGCGGCACTGCTTGCCGGCAACGAAGTAGCAGCCGGCGCAGTGGGGGATGGATTGGGCGGCGCAGTAAACGAGCATGCCAACAACCCGAAACTGGTCAGCAGCGCGAACAGCAAGCGGAGCAAGCGGTTAGGTGGGGTTATGTTCATACATTCTCTACTCAATGGCAATACCGGCCATCCGGTCACGCTCAGCAAGCCGCAAGCTAGCGTTGGCACGACCGCAAGGACGATCCGCGGCACAATGGCGCCGGGTTGAGAAGTAGGGCCACCTTCCGGGCTAGACGAAAGCCCGCAGCCAAGCACGGCATCAGATTGCTGCGCATCGTGTAAATAGCTAGATTCTAGGTGATGGAATCGCCAATGTCAATGATATGTTTGGCATCAGTCGCAGCGCAGCGTCCGCGATACATGCTGCGCGTGCAGGTGGGAGATGGCTGCGGGGCGAGGCCGAGCGTTGCTCTGCCGCTAGGTGGACACCCTTACGTGCCGTTGTAGTAAGGGCGCGTGGACGCACATTAAGACGGTACGCCCCTCATGCAGAGCAAAAGACACGAATCAGAGCAATCGTTCAGCGGTCAAACGAGCTGCACCGGCTATGAGTTATGCTGTCCGCCCTACCACCACCCGGTTCTTGCCAGCGGCCTTCGCCTGTGCGAGGGCGTCAGCGGCAAGGCGCAGCACCGTATCGACATCGCGGCCATGTTGGGGTATCGAGGCCACCCCAATCGAGATCGTGACCGGAAACGGCCAGAGCTGCGAGCGTTCGATCACCCGCTGGCGTAGCCGTTCGGCCAACGCCGCCGCGCCGCTGACGCCGGTCTGCGGCAGTACGACCAGAAACTGATCGCCAACATCCCAGCGCGCCAACAGATCGCTAGGTCGCAACTGTTCGCGCAGGGTGGTCGCGAGATCGTGGATCATTTGATCGCCGGCGACATAGCTCAGCTCATTGTAGCGGCGCAGATCGTCGCCGTTGATCAGCAAGATGCTACAGGCACGGCTTTGGGCCAGCGCGTTGCTCATCAACTCAGCCAGCCGGCGACGAGCAGCGATGCTGTTGGGCAAACCGGTGACCGGATCGAGATCGAATTGCTCTTGGTTGTTGAGCGTCGCTCCCAAGGCGGCCAGTTGCGTGATCAGCCGGTTAAGCAACGCATCGTGATCGGCGATATCGGCAGTGAGTTGGCGCACAATAGTCGCCGGATCGCTGCCGGCGGGAATCTCGTGCCGCCGGATAAGCGGGATTACCGCGAGATTGAGCCGTTGCGCCTGCCGTTCAAACAGCTTTCGCAGCCGCTCGATCTGGGCCGGCTTGGCCGCCGGT
>JAUQOZ010000386.1:0-6340 GCA_030550625.1 Chloroflexota bacterium
ACCCACCAATATGGCTCCTAAGGGCCGCCATGCCAAGTCGAAGGCGCGCATCGCCGCCTACGAGCGCCTGCTCAACGAGAGTCAAGATCAGCGCGACCGCGAGCTGGAAATTTACATCCCGCCCGGTCCGCGTCTCGGCGATCTGGTGATCCGGGCCACCAACGTCACCAAGGCCTACGGCGACAAACTGCTCTATGAAAACCTGAGCTTTGATGTGCCGCCGGGAGCGATTGTCGGCATTGTCGGCCCCAACGGCGCCGGCAAAACAACCCTCTTCCGCATGATCGTCGGCCAAGAGCAACCCGATAGCGGCACGCTTGAAGTTGGCGCTTCCGTCAAACTCGGCTACGTCGATCAGAGCCGTGAGGTGCTCGATCCCAAGCAAACGGTCTGGGAAGCGATCACCGAAGGAAACGATCAGATTGTGCTGGGGGGGCGGCAAGTTAACTCGCGCGCCTACTGCGCCCGCTTCAACTTCAGCGGCAGCGACCAGCAGAAGCTGGTGGGAAGCCTGTCGGGTGGCGAACGCAACCGCGTTCATCTCGCCCGCATCCTCAAGTCGGGCGCGAACGTCTTGCTGCTCGACGAGCCAACCAACGATCTCGACGTGCATACCCTGCGCGCGCTGGAAGAAGGGTTAGAGAATTTTGCCGGCTGCGCGCTGATTATCTCGCACGACCGCTGGTTCCTCGATCGCGTTGCCACCCACATTCTCGCCTTTGAAGGCGACAGCCAAGTCGTGTGGTTCCCCGGCACTTACTCAGAATACGCCGCCGATTATCGCCGCCGCAAAGGGGCCGAGGCCGATCACCCGCACCGGATTGTCTACCGCAAATTGACGCGGTGATGGCGGGAGCGAGGGCGCACTGCCGTAGAGGCGCATTGCCGTGCGCCCTTACACGTTTTACTGAGTTTTTGCCGGGCAGCGGGCGCGTATGCGTGTTCTCGTCATGTTCTCACTCGCAGTACTGCGCGGTAGCTGGCTGGCGTAGTGAGTTGCCACGTATGCTCTCCTCTTGTCATTGCGAGCCGTGCGTAGGGGTAGAGTGGTGCTCTGCCCGCGCGCGGCGCAGCCATCTCCTCCGAGCACGGCATGCAATGCGCTCAGGCATGGGTTGCGCTGAATGGGGAGATTGCTTCGGTCGGGTGGCGCCCGCTGCGCTGGTTGCCACCACTCCCTCGCAATGACAGGAGGGGCGCTACGCGCCCGCGCAATGACAGAAGCTAGCCTTCACGTCCTCGCTCTGCCCTTATCTTGACGCCTTTAGCGTATGTCGGCTACAATATTTTGCCTGCAACTATCGTCACGATCTGCAAAGGAGCACAGCATGACTGCTCATACCGACACGGCAAAGATGCCTGCTGAGTATATGCCCGAACCGGTGCCCGGCCCGCGCGCGCAGGCGCTGGTGGCCCGCGATCACGAAGTGATTGCGCCGTTGGGGCGCGTGTATCCGCTTGCCATCGATCATGCGCAGGGTTGTGAAGTGTGGGATGTTGATGGGAACCGGTTCCTCGATATGAATGCGGGGATTGCCGTGCTGGCCGCCGGTCATTGCCACCCGCGCCTGATCAAGGTGGCGCAAGAGCAGTTGCAGCGGTTTACCCACATGGCCGGCACCGATTTTTACAACGAGCCGATGGTGCGGGCCGCCGAGAAGCTGGTTTCGCTGATGCCCGGCGGCAAGGGATGGCAGGTCTTTTTCACCAATAGCGGCACCGAAGCGGTTGAGGCGAGCATTAAATTGGCCCGCTACGCCACCGGTCGCCAGAATATTATCGCTTTCTACGGCGCGTTTCACGGGCGCAGCTACGGCAGCCTCTCGCTGACGGCCTCGAAGCCGCGCCAGCGCCGTGGCTTTTTCCCGCTCTTGCCCGGCGTTAGCCATACCTATTACCCAAATTGTTATCGCTGTCCGATCAACCTCCAATTCCCGTCGTGCGAGATCGCGTGCCTCGATCTGATCGAGCGCACGCTCTTCAAGACCACCACGCCCCCCGAAGAGGTGGCGGCGATCATTATCGAGCCGATTCAGGGCGAAGGCGGTTATGTGGTGCCGCCTCCCGGTGCGTTGGCTCGTTTGCGCTCGATCTGCGATCGCTACGGTATCCTGTTGATTGTAGATGAAGTACAGAGCGGTGTTGGCCGCACCGGCAAGATGTGGGCTTTTGAGCATGAGGGCATTGTGCCTGATATTGTGGCTTCAGCGAAAGGGTTGGGCGGCGGTTTGCCGCTCGGCGCCATGATCGCGCGCACCGAATTGGCTCGTCAGTGGCAGCCCGGTTCGCACGGCAATACCTACGGCGGCAATGGCCTCACCTGTGCCGTGGCATACGAATTGCTCTGCATGGTCGAAGAGGAGCTGATGGCGAATGCAGCCACAGTTGGCGCGTATCTCCTCGAACAGTTGCAGGCGTTGCAGCAACGCTTCCCGCAGATTGGCGCGGTGCGCGGGCGGGGGTTGATGATCGGGGTCGAGTTTGTTGATGCCCAAGGCAATCCTGCCGGCGCGTTGGCCGATGCCGTCATGGAAGAGAGCTTCCGCAAGGGGTTGTTAGTGTTGACCTGTGGCGCTTCGACCATCCGGTTTTGCCCGCCGCTCACGTTGACAATGGCGCAAGCCGATGAGGCCGTGGCCCGGTTTGCGTTAGCGATCGAAGCATGCGTTGCCGGCTAAGGTAGGGCCGCCGATGATGCAGGGTTGGCCTCTTAGCGGTATACTGGTAAGAGACGATAATCTGGCTGGCGTAACTGCAATGAGGTGGTGATGCCTGCTAAGATACTGTGGGTACGCCGTTTTGATGGATCAATCGCATGACCGCTCCTGAAGCGACAAAGGAACCAGTCCTCTTTGGCCGGTATCGTGTTCACGAAGCGCTTGGTGAGTCACGGTTGGCTGTTGTCTACAAGGCGACTGACTTGCGTCTGCAACGGACGGTCTTGATCCATCTGTTGCGCAAGGAATTGCGCGATAATCCGCGTAAACGCGCGCAGTTTCTGGCCGAGGCGGCCCAGAGCGCGCGCCGCTCGCATCCGGTGTTGCTGGAAGTGTTTGATAGCGGTGAGAGTGGTGACCGGCCCTTTGTGATCACCGAAGCGGTGGAGGGCCGGCCTTTGTTTGGCATCGGTGCATTGAGCGTGGCGCAAGCGCTCTTGATCGTGCGGCAAGTGGCCGAGGCGATCGCGCTCTGCCAGCGCCACCGTTCGGCTGAATTGCCGCTCGGTCTTGCCCATCCGCCGATCAGCAGCGCCAACCTCTTGTTAGTTGGCGATGGGCAGGTCAAGTTAGTGGATGGTTGGTTCTTTGCGCCAACAATGATTCCAGCCGATCTGGCTCACTATCGCGCGCCCGAACTCAGCGCCGGCCAGCCGCCGCAGCTTTCCAGCGCGGTATACGCTTTAGGCATCTTGCTCTTTGAGCTGATCACCGGCCAACGCCCGATTCACGGCGACGATGCGCAGGCCACCGCGCTGGCCCATCTTACCCAGTCGGTGCCGCCACTGGCCCGCATCCGTCCAACGATGTACCTACCATCGGTGGAACGGCTAATCGCACAGGCGACTGCTCGTGATCCGGCCCAGCGCTTTCCTGATGCGCAAGCGTTGGCATTGGCGATTAACGATCTCTGGCGCGAGTTGACGGTGCAGACCCGCCGGTTAGTGGTGCAGCCGGCAGCCACTGCCCGTCCTCCTGTCGATGGTGTAGCGCAGCGCCAACCGGTAACGCCGCCGGCTGCTCCTCCTGTCCGCCCGGCGCCAACTCGTCCAGACGATCTGCGCAGCCGGGTGAGCCGCGCGCTGACCAATTCCTTTGACATTGACCAGTTTCGTCGGTATAACTTGAGCCGGAGCCTTATGGGTTGGCTGGTCATGGTCATGCTCTTGCTGATAGTGGCTGGGGGTTCGTTTTGGGCGGTAACGTGGGCGATTGGGCGGTTTGGTTGGGGCGAAGCGCCGCGCTTGCCCGATCTACCGGCGTGGTCGTTGCCTGAGCTGAGTTGGCCGGGCAATGCCGCTCCTGAGCTCTATGTGGTCAATATTGCCGAAGGGTTGAATCTCCGGTCGGCGCCAAATGCCCAACCTGACAATATTGTTACTGTTGTGCCCAATGGGGTTGTGGTGCGCAAACTGGAAGGGCCGGTGATGGCCGATAATATCCCGTGGCTCAAAGTGCAGGTTGAGTTGAATGGCCAGACTATCGAGGGCTGGATGTCGCTCAACTATTTACGTCCGCAACCGTAGGAGAGAGATGGTGGCAGAGGAAGCGGAAATGCGCGAATTGCTCGGCGAGCGGGTTCGCATTCGGCCATGGCGGCGAGCCGATACGCTGATGCAAGAGCGCTGGCCGCGCTATAGCGAACCGTTCAGCTCGCTGTGGAATATTCCGCGCCCATACCAACCCGGTCAAGATGATAGTCATTGGACGGGCGTCACTGAGGCGTGGGCGATCGATCTGAAGTCAGGCCAACTGATCGGGCGCATCTCGTTGCGCGAGATTGACCGGCAGTGGCAGTCGGCCCGGTTAGGGATTTCGTTAGCCCAGCCGTATGTAGGGCAGGGTTTAGGCGGTGAGGCTTTGCGCCTCTTTCTGGCCTACTATTTTGGCTCGCTCGGTTATCAGCGGATGGTGCTCGATGTCGCTGCGTTTAATCTGCGCGCAGTGCGTTGCTATCAACGGCTCGGTTTTGTCGGCGTAGGCAGCGAATGGCGGCGCATTAGTAATGAACCTGTGCTCCGCTTATTGGATGATCAACAGTATCAACACCTGCGCCCCCATTTTCGGCGCAACCGGTTTGATGCGCAGGTCGAATTTTACGAGATGGAACTGACCCGCGAGGCGTGGCTAGCCGCGGGTGGCTCGTTGATATAGGGAGAAGACAATGTCACTTATCGCCGGAAATCTTGCTATCGTCCAACGCCTGCTCGACGGCGATCAGATGGCATGGGCCGTGATCGGCGGGGCGGCTGCTCATCTCTATGGTGATCGGCGTCCGCTCAACGATGTTGATATTCTGGTGCAGCGGGGCGCGTTGCCGCGGATTATCCAGTTATTGCAACAATCGCACAAAGCGGTGCAATCGGATGGTTCGCGGGTGATCTGGCGCGGGATCAAATTGTTTGATGATTTAACCGTGCGTCGTGGCGCTGCCAGCCATCCCTTTTGGCTCGACGAACCGATGCAGCAACATCGCCGCCGGATGCCATTACTCGGCGCGCAAGTCTATGTCGCTGCGCCGGAAGATATTGTGGCCCACAAACTGCTGTTGCAGCGCGGGCCGGAACAAGGGAAGCACGATATCAATGATGTGGCCGGCATCATGCGGCGTTGTCAACTTGACGTAACCTACCTTGCAGCGCGCCTCAAGACAATGGGAGCGCTTGACATTGTGCGCCCCCGCTTAAGCGAGTTTGGGGTAGCGTTGCCATCGTCGTAACGGTATGCTACGACGATGAGGCTTTCGCTTGGCATTGCGCACAGCGGCCAAACAATTGCAACAAATGCCCCTCGACGCTAAACCCGGTCTCTTTGGCGACACGGGCCAGCATCTGTTCCAGATCACAGCCTTCAAAACTGATAACCGCGCCGCATTGCGTGCAAACCAGATGGTGAAGATGGCCGGGATGGCAGGGCACGTACCCTTCTTCGCCGACCGAGCCATGGATGCGGGCAAGCCAACCGCTGGCGTGCAGTTGCTCGATCGTGCGATAGACTGTTGCCCGCCCCGGCGCTTCGTTGTGCGTACAGAGATCGGCGTAGAGTTGCTCGGCGCTGAACGGAGCGCGGTACGATACAATCGTCTCGATCACGCGGAGGCGGGGGCCGGTGATGCGCAGGCCGCTGCGTTGCCATGCGGCGCGCACGCCGCTTAACCAAGCTTGGGTGTCGATTGGTGGTTGCAGCGATGGAGAGATGGAGGCTGCCATAAGCTACTTCCCGTCTAGTCAACGTGCGAGGGTAGAGCAGCATAAGAGCCGCCTCAACCCTCGCACGTCATCCGTACCGTTTCTGGCCCTAATCGCTTAGCGCGTGTGCGCCGGCGCTGCCGGCAACAGCGCCAGATGGCGCGCGCGCTTGATGGCAACTGCCAACCGGCGTTGCATCTTGGCCGACACGCCGGTGCGTCGCCGCGGCAGGATCTTGCCCTGCGCAGTCAAATACTTCTGCAGACGCTTGACATCTTTATAGTCGGGTACAATACCCAACTTGGTAAACTCACACTCGCGGCGGCGCGCCCGTGGCCGCCCAACCCCTCGCGAACGGCTCATTGATGATATCTCTCCTTGAATAATCCAATACTGACCGGTCGATTTTTTATAAACCGCCTCTTAGTATACCAC
>JAUQOZ010000386.1:6350-15412 GCA_030550625.1 Chloroflexota bacterium
TGTGTCGTGCAAGGAATGCGCTCATGCCAACGCTGGCCGGCGCGTATGCCAATCGGTGATGCGTTGATACGCATCGCCCACCCGCAGTAACGTGGCTTCGTCAAATGGCTTCCCGATCAATTGCAGACCTACTGGCAATCCTTCGCTAAAACCGCACGGCACGACCAGCGCCGGCACGCCGGCGAGGTTGATCGGCAAGGTGCAAACGTCACTGAGATACATCGCCAGCGGATCGTTGATCTTTTGGCCGATGGGAAATGCCACCGTGGGCGAGGTTGGCGTGGCCAAGAGATCTACCTCGGCAAACACCTGCTCGAAGTCGCGCTTGATCAAGGTGCGCACCTGTTGCGCGCGCCGGTAGTAGGCATCGTAGTAGCCGGCTGAAAGCGCGTAGGTGCCGAGCATGATCCGCCGGCGCACTTCGGGGCCAAACCCTTGCCCGCGTGTCTGCTCGATCTGCTCCCACATCGTTTCACCCTCGGCGCGGAAGCCGTAGCGCACGCCGTCGAATCGGGCCAAATTAGCACTAGCCTCGGCGGGGGCGATGATGTAGTATGTAGGCAAAGCATATTTAGTGTGCGGCAGCGACACCTCGACTAATGTCGCACCCTGTTCGCGCAGCGCCTCGATAGCCGCGCGGGTGGCGGCCTCTACACCCGGTTCCATGCCCTCCACGAAGTATTCACGGGGAATACCAATCCGCAACCCGCGCAGATCGCCGGTCAACGCTGCTGTGTAATCAGGGGTGGGCAGAGGAGCGCTCGTACTGTCGCGCGGATCGTGGCCTGCAATCACGTTCATGATCATAGCCAGATCCGCCACTGTCCACGCCATTGGCCCGATCTGATCGAGCGACGAGCCGTAGGCGATCAGACCATACCGGCTGACCCGGCCATACGTCGGTTTGAGGCCGCTGATACCGCACAAGGCTGCCGGTTGCCGGATCGAGCCGCCAGTGTCGGTGCCGAGTGTGGCCGGTACTTGGCCGGCGGCGACTGCCGCCGCGCTGCCGCCGCTGCTGCCACCCGGCACCCGGCTGGTGTCCCACGGGTTGGTGGTGATCTGGTAGGCGCTGTTTTCGGTGCTAGAACCCATGGCAAACTCGTCGCAGTTGAGTTTGCCGATCAGCACTGCGCCGCCAGCAAGTAGCCGCTCGATGACAGTGGCGTTGTAGGGTGGGCGAAAGCCGGCCAAGATGCGCGAGCCGGCAGTTGTCGGTACGCCGTCGGTGCAGATGACATCTTTGATCCCGATTGGGATGCCGTCGAGCGGGCCGAGTGGCTGGCCTTTTCGCCGCCGTTCATCAGCAGCGCGCGCCGCAGCGATGGCGGCGTCGGGAGTAAGATGCAGGAAGGCGCGAATCAGTGGTTCGGTAGCGTTGATCCGCGCGAGATAAGCTTCGGTGAGTTCTACCGCCGTGATCTCGCCGGCTGCTAATGCAGCTTGCGCGGCGCTTACGGTAAGATGAGAGACTTCGGTCATATCGCCTCCAGCGGAGTTGTGGCGCATGGTCGCTTTATTGTACCAGACTTCAGCGCAGCGTTTGGCGATGCGGCAGCGCCTGATCGTGCTGTTGCTCTGCGTTGGATTACTCATTGGTCTCATCCCGCCGCGGATCGAGGCGGCGATTGATCAACCGCCAGTCTTGGCCAATTTGATTTGCACCGATGTGATCGCCGATCCTACAATCAGTCTTGCACCATCGGCATCGCCATGGCGCACGGTGCGTAGTCAGGTGAACTTTACCACTGCAAGCGAGCGGGTCTTTTCGCCGCCGCAAGCGATCTTCCTGACCGAAGATGACGACGGCGATAGCGATGGCAGTGTTGATGTCGATGCCTTTGGCCAGACCTTCACCGTACCGGCGAATGCCGAGCAGATCATTGGTTCGCTTCGGTACCGGCTGCGACCCGGCGCGTTGGGGCCGAACGATACGGTGACGCTGTCGCTGAACCTGCCCAATGATCCGACTCCATCGGGTCGCATCTTCGCAGTTGATTTGCCGCTTAGCGGGAAAGCTGACGGCAATTGGCGCAGCTTTACGTGGGCGGCTACGGATATTGCGCCATTAGCTGAGGAGGGTGCGGCGCAATTGGTCGTGACGTTGCGCGGTGTGAATGACGGCACGGCGATTAGCATCTCCTTTGATGACATTGAAGCGCAGGTGTGTGCGCGCAACGTCGCAACGCTCAGCGGGCGGGTAACGCAACGCAATCGCTCAGCGCCTAATCTCGGCGATGCGCAGGTGTTGTTGGTGCGTTACGATGGCAGCGGGCGGCAGGTAGTGGCTACGGCGCAGGTGGGGCCGGCAGAAGAGGGTTTTCGCTATCAATTTAGTGTGCCGCCATTGCCCGCCGGCGCTGCCTATCAAGTCTGGTTTGCCAATCAGCCGCTTGCTCCGGCCCGTGATGATCGCCGGCTGGGGGTGCTAGCCGGGCCGGTGATTACTACCCTTACTGCTGGTCAAGAGATGACCAATCTCGATCTTGAGCTGAGCACCGTGCGGTTGGTCGATCCACCACCCAACGCTACGGTGGTGTTGGCCGATGACGCTCCGGTGCGGCTGGAAATTGAGCCACGCGGGATCGAGGGTGAAACCTACCAGATATGTCTCTACGATCCGGCGCTGCTCGTGCCCGAAACCGGCTTGCCGTCCCAGTTGTGCAGTCCGGTTTTGAATGCGACTGAGCCATTTTTTGACCTTGTTCCAGCCAGTTTTGCTACATTGCGGCTCCGCTACGGCTATCCGTACCGCTGGTATGCCATTGTGCGCGACACGCGCGGCACCGCCGCCCATCCAGCCTATGGCTACAGCTTTGCCGAGCATACGATTACCTTCTTGCCGGCGCCACGCGTGTTGCCGGCCCAACCGGCCAACGATGAAGGCTTGCCGGCTGGCGCCGCGCCGGCTAGTTGGACGGTGCTGATCTACGTGGCTGCCGATAACGCGCTGGGTGATCTTGCGCGGATGAGCGCGGTGGCGCAGCCAGCCTTTGAGCTGGCGCGGTTAAAAACGCTGGCGGCATCCTATCCGAATATCTCGATCGTGACCTTCTACGATGGATATGGCAACACTGGCGGCGAAATCTGCGCTCTGCGCGGGAGCGCCGTGGATTGCCGGCAGCAACTCGAACCGAACAGCGCTGATCCGGCGACGTTGCGTGGGTTCGTCGAATATGGCTTGCGCCAGTTCCCGGCCAGTCGCACGATGCTCGTGTTAGTGGGGCCGGCTCATCCGGCGTTGGGGTTTGGGAGCGATGAGGCGACGGCCAACCAACCGGCGATGAGTATCGCTGATGTGGGATCTGCGCTCACTGCTGCTACCAATGCGAGCGGTAAACGGATCGATCTCGTGCTGATGCAAGCGCCGTTGATGGCCAATCTTGCCACAGCGTTGGCCTTGGCCCCTGCCGCCGATTATCTGGTCGCGCCACCCGGCCAGATCTGGCGCACGGCATGGTTGAGTCGGGTGTTGAACCGGCTGGCTGCGACCGGCGGCAATGATCCGCGTGCGGTGGCGAGTGATTTGCCGGTGCTGTATGCGGCGGCGGTGCGCACCGATGGAGTATTGCGCGAGTATGCGCTGGCCGCGTTCGATCTGGCGCGCGCTAGTGCGGTGCAAACGGCGCGTGATGCGCTGGCTGCTGAGCTTGCGCGGGTGTTGAATGAACGTGGTACTGTCATCCAGCAAGCATTGGGAGAGGTGCGCGCGGCTAGCACTGTCTATGACTCGTCGGGCAATGGCTTGGCCGATATGATGCATGATCCGATCGGCGACCGGTATCCTGTGCCGGAAGATGCCTTCCTTGATCTCGGTGATTTCACAGCCGCTTTGGCTACTGCTCCTGCTTTGCAAGCCAGCGAATTAGCTCCGGTGCGGACGGCAAATGCGGCGCTGGTTGCTGCGCTGGGCGGTTCAACGCCCTTCGTGATCAACGCCCGCCGGCAAGCTGCTGGCGTCCCCGGTGTGTCTACGTTGCCTCCCGGCGGCGGCTTGGCTGAGTTCTTCCCCCACCACTCGCTGTTCGGATCCCAGCCGCTTTACGTTGAACGCTTGCTCTACCGCGGCCAAACCGATGCGTGGAGCAGTTTTCTGCGCCGTTATCTCACCGTTGATCGGCCAGTCGGGGTGGGAGGGGTGACGGCTGTGCCTACCGGTGGCACTGGGTTGCCACTGATTACCGGGATGCCAATCGCATACGATCGGTATCTGCCGATTGTGATCCGGTGATTGGTTGGGTACGACGTATGCCAGCCGTGGTCAACCGCTGGTCGTTGTGCAGGAGGCTTCATGTCATTGCGAGGGAGGGACAGCCCCAGCAGCGCTGGGGCCGTCCTGACCGAAGCAATCCCCCGCTTCAGCGACAAGCTATGCCTGAGCGGATATCTCCCGCTCTCCGCCAGTCCTTGTGCGGGGACGCAGCACCCAAAGCAATCTGAACGGTGAGGGATGGCTCCCGTGCTCGCGGGGGATAGCGTCGCCGCCGGAGGCGGCTCGCAATGACAGCCGGGCCACATGTCATTGCGATGGCGCGGAGCGCCCGAAGCAATCTCCTACTTCAGCGAGAACGCCTGCTGAATGGCTGTCTCTCGTTAGCGTAGGAGATTGCTTCGCCGCGCGCGGGCAGAGCGACGCTCTGCACCTACGTTACCCCATCCGGGCCGGTTCCACGTCTGCCCCTTCACTCGCGGTAAATTGCTGCCGGTACAGCTCGTAGTACGCGCCGCGCTGGGCTAATAGCTCGTCATGGCTGCCGCGCTCAACGATCTGGCCGTCTTTGACCATTAGCACCAGATCGGCGTTGCGGATGGTGCTGAGCCGGTGGGCAATCACGAAACTTGTGCGTCCGGCCAGCATTTGGTCAAAGGCGCGCTGGATGATCCGCTCGGTGCGGGTATCGACGCTGCTGGTCGCTTCGTCGAGGATTAAGATGCGCGGATTGGCCAGTGCGGCGCGGGCAATCGCGATCAATTGGCGCTGGCCTTGGCTGAGACCTGTTCCGCGTTCGCCGAGCATCGTCTGGTAGCCGTCAGGCAGCCGCTCGATGAACTCGTGCGCGCCAACCAGTTTGGCCGCCGCGATCACCTCCTCGTCGCTGGCCTCTAGCCGGCCATAGCGAATGTTGTTTAGCACGGTATCGGCAAACAGGAAGGTGTCTTGCAGCACGATTCCGATCTGCGACCGTAGGCTGGCCGCTGTTACCTCTCGCACGTCGTAGCCGTCAATGGTGACGCTACCCGCGCTTACATCGTAGAAACGCGGGATGAGGTTGACCAGCGTTGTCTTGCCGGCGCCGGTCGGCCCAACGATAGCAATTGTCTGGCCCGGCTCAGCCACGAAGCTCACGTCGCGCAATACCGGCTGGCCCGGTTTGTATTCGGCCCAGACGTGATCGAACACAACCCGGCCCTTGATCGGCGGTAGCGGGCGCGCATTCGGCGCATCAACCAGATCGGGTTGTACGTCGAGCAGGCCAAAGATGCGCTCGCCGCCGGCAATCGCGTTCTGCACGTTTGTCCACAGCGTGGCGATCTGCTGGATGGGCTGGTTGAAGCGTTGCACATATTGGATAAACGCAAAAATGGTGCCGAGCGAGATGACTGCTGTGCCGAAGAGGGGGGCGTTGCGCAGTGCGCTGAGCGCACCCACCACAACCACAATTGCAATCGCGACATAGCCCAACGCTTCCAGCACCGGGTTGAGCGCACTGGTGAAGCTGGCGGCGCGAATGTTGGCGTCGCGGTTAGCGGCGTTGGCTCGCTCGAATTGAGCAATGCTCTCGGCTTCGCGGTTGAACGCCTGCACCTCGCGCGCGCCGGCGATGCTCTCTTGCAGACCAGCATTGACGTTCCCCATCTGCTGGCGGCTGGCGCGAAATGCGCGCCGGGCTTGGGTCGAGAAGTAGAACGTGGCGAGGATCATGAACGGCACGACGCTCAGACTGATCAGGGCGTAGGGCAGATTGCTCTGCACCATCGCATTGATCGTCAGCCCAATTTGCAAGAGGCCGTTGACCACGCTCAACAAGGCAAAGCTGAGCGCCTGCTGGATAGTGTCGGTATCGCTGGTGATGCGGCTCATCACATTGCCGGCCTCGTTGCGCGAGAAATAGCCAAGCGAGAGCCGGTGAATATGAGCAAAGACATCTTCGCGAATCTGGCGCAAGGCGCGCTGACCAGTCCAGTTCATACTAAAGAAAGCCAACCCTTGCAGGAAGGCGCCGCCGATGAAGATCACCAACAACCAGCCGGTTAAGCCGGCCAACCCTCCCATCCGGTCGGTGATGGTCGCCGCGGGATTGACCGTCGTGTACCAGCAGGCATCGGCGCGCGGGAAGAGGTAACAGTCCACCGCTTGCCCGATCAGCTCAGGCGCTGTCACCTGCAACTGGGCGCTGGCCGTGATCAAGATCAGCGTCAAGGCCACGGCAAACCAATAGGGCCGGAAATAAGGCCAGAAGCGGGCGATGGTCGCCAGCACATTCTTGGGCTTCTGCACCTCGGTATTGAGCATGCGGCTGGGGCCGCCAAATCCTCCCATCATAGCGCGGATGCTCCTTCGCCAAGCTGGCCGTTTGGTGACGGCAGGGGGGCGTCTTCGATCAACTGGGAAGCGTAGATTTCGGCATAGATCGGGCTGTTTTCCAACAGCTCGGCGTGAGTGCCGCTGGCCACCAGCCGGCCTTTATCGAGCACGAGGATCAGATCGGCATTGCGCACCGTGCTGATACGCTGGGCAATCACGAAGCTAGTGCGCCCGCGCATAAGCCGATCGAGGGCGCGCTGGATCAGTGCCTCAGTCGCGACATCCACATTGCTAGTGCTGTCGTCGAGGATGAGCAAGCGCGGATTGAGCAGCAAGGCGCGGGCGATGGCGATGCGCTGTTTCTGGCCGCCCGATAGCGTCATACCCCGCTCGCCGACTCGTGTTTGGTAGCCATCGGGGAAACTCATAATGAAGTCGTGCGCCGCCGCCGCCTTCGCCGCTGCGATCACCTCTTCGTCGCTGGCGTCGGGGCGGCCAAAGGCGATGTTCTCGCGGATTGTGCCGCTAAACAGGTTGGTCTCTTGCAACACGATCCCGATCTGGCTGCGCAGGCTGTCGATCGTCACCTCACGCACATCGTAGCCGTCAATCAGCACCGCGCCTTCGCTCACATCGTAGAAACGCGGGATCAAATTGATGATCGAAGTCTTGCCGCTGCCAGTCGCGCCGAGCAGGGCTACGGTTTGGCCCGGCTCGACCACAAAGCTGACCTCTTGCAACACCGGCGCACTGCTGTTGAAGTAGCGGAAGGTGACATTGCGAAACTCGACCCGCCCTTGCAATGGCGGCAAGACGATCGCATTCGGGCGCTCGACAATCTCGCTTTCGGTATCGAGCACCTCGAAGATACGGGCCGCCGATGCGCCGGCTTGCGCTAGCAGGGCGATGATAAAGCCAAGCTGGCCGAGCGGGAAGAAGACGTATACCAGATAGAGGCTAAATTTCTGGTACTGGCCCAGCTCAAGCGTGCCGTTGAGGATCTGTTGGCCGCCAAAGTAGAGGATTGCCGCTTGGCCGAGCTGGGCAATCAGAAACACCACCGGGAACAGAAAGGCGAAGATGCGGTTCACCTTAATCTGCTGCTCCATCAGCGCCGTCGCCGCTCGATCGAACCGTTGCTCTTCGTAAGGTTCACGGGTAAATGCCTTGACCACCTTAATCCCGGCGATATTCTCTTGCAAAATCGTGTTGAGCCGGGCTAGCCGCGCCTGTACTTCCCCAAACAACGGCTGGCTCAGGCGGCCAAAGACGACAAAGACGGCCAGTGCAATCGGCAAGATCGGCAAGATCACCAGCGTCAGTTGCCAGTTAGTAAACGCGAGCACGATCAGCGCGCCGGTAAGGAGCAAAAACGATTGGGCAACCAATACCAACCCCTGCGCAACAAAGGTACGCACCCGCTCGACATCGTCGGTGGCGCGCACCATAAGCTGCCCAGTCTGGTTGCGGTCGTAAAAGCTGAACGACATACGCTGGATCTTGCTGAAGATCGCGTTACGCAGGTCGAAGGCCAACCCGTGCGAGGTTTGCTCGGCCATAAACGACTGCAAAAACGAAAAGACGCCGCGCATCACGGCAAAGACCAAAATCAGCAAGGCCGCGTTGATGACAATCCCTTCGGCATTGGCGGCATCGCGTTGCAACTGTTCGACGGTCAGGCCAAGTTGGGCGGCAGCGGCAGCCTGAAATGCCGCCGGCACTTCGGTAAGGATGCGGGTAGCGGTAATGCTGCGCGTGACCGCATCGATCATGTTCTGCACCAATTGCGGCACAGCCAGTTGCGCTAGCGTCGCGATCACCAACGCGCTGTAGGCGATCGTCACGGTGCGGCGCTGCTTACCGAGATAGCGAATGGCGCGGATCAGCGCGCCGGGATTAGGCCGGTTGGCCGGCGGTTGGGCAACACGATGAGCTTGCATAGACGGTTCCTGCTGGCATTGTTTCCAAATCCTCGCCCTTGCGGAGAGAAGACGTTATTCGGGTCAGGTGCGCATCGCGCGCTCGAGCAAATCGAGAAAGAGCTGCTGTTCGGCATGGCTGAGGCCAGCCAACAACCGCGCCATGTGCCCTAGCCGTTCCGTTTCGAGATCGCGATGTAGCTTGCGTCCGGCCTCGCTCAGGGCCAGCAGCGTGATCCGGCTGTCATCGGGATGCGGGCGGCGTTCGACCAAGCCATTCTGTACGAGCCGGCGGGTGAGGGCCGTCAACGACGGCGGCGTAATCCCAAGCGCCTCGGCCAATTCGCGCATCGACAGCTCGCGATCGGGCGCCAACAAACCGAGCAAGCGCAAATGCGACATCGACAAGCCCCACTCGCCGAGCTGCTGGAAGAGGGGACTACGCGGTTGGTTGGCCCGCATGCAGTCGATCAACTGGATCAGGCGTTGGGCATTGGCGATGGTGGTTGGATCCATAGGCCAAAACAATTAGTTAGACAAACTAAAGGTATGATACGGCGGAAATGATTGATGTGTCAAATGAGAAATGGAGGAGGGGCAATGGAGGGGCCAGCGCC
>JAUQOZ010000212.1 GCA_030550625.1 Chloroflexota bacterium
CGGCGCAGACGTAACTTCAAGATCGATGATAGCCGTCTTGCCCTTGCACCAACCTATCTCGCTGAAAGCAAGCCGTTTGACACATCCCGGCGCCGGACTATCTTGGATAATCGTGTTGTAGGAAATTACCAGCCAGATAGCAGCAAATAAGAAACCACCAATCAGGGTGCGCACAGGATGGGTTACCCTCCCAGACATCCACGTCATAGTGCCATCTCCAGTTGGTAGCGTGCGCCTTTTGTCTATTATCGGCGGAACCAGCGACAGCATAAAGCGTAGGCTTCGCTACAGGCGATGAGCAGTTTATTACTGAGACGCTGCCGGTTGGGGTGCATGAGTTCTCTTATGCCAAACCTCAGCTCGTCTTAGGCCTTGGTCGAGAAACTTTGGCTGCAAAGACTAAAGCCAATCTCTTCATAGGATTAGATGGTCTCATCGAAGCGGTAATTGGCGCTGCGCAATGTTTCCATGCCGGATTCAGAAGACTCTTGATTGCGATGAGCACACGATGTACATGACCTATATTGCAATTTGCCCATGAACGTGAGCCGAATTGCAGTAGCAGCGAGTCGAGTACGGTAAGCAAACTGCCGCACTCTTCACGCTCGGTCCATTGAGCCGTCATCGGATTGTCATTGGTAAGTACACGCGGCGCTCGAAGGCGCGATAGTTGCGCGTTGCCAGCCGCAGCGGCGTTTCCCCGTACGCCGATTCGGTGTTGCCCTGCACGAATTTGACCCGGTACCGGTTGTTACCCGGACTAACTGGAGTGTAGGTGTATGGCCCAGCCGCTGGTGTCGTGCCAAGCGTCTCGTAGCGGGCGAGGCCCTCTGGGTTGACCTCGATCACCGCCTGCGCTCCCGCCGGCCCGCCTGTCCACGTTACCTGCACCGAGCCATCGGCGAGCAAGGTGGCAGTGACGTTTTGCGGTGCGGGCAGGGTTCGGGCATAGGTTGCACCCGCTGCGGTGTTGGAAGGGGCGCTGGCGCCGGTTTCGTTCACCGCCACGATCCGGTAGAAATAGGTGGTGTTCGCGTTCAAGCCGGTGAGAATATAGCTGGTCGCTTCGCTCGAAACCGAGGCGGCAGGTGTAAATGGGCCGGCGGCGGTCGCGCTCTGCTCGATCTGGTAGGATGTCTGCTCGCTGCCGGCGGCTGGTGTCCATGCCAAACGCAGGCTACCGGAGCTGAGCGGGGTGATTGGGGCGAGCGTAGGCGCTGCCGGACGCTGGGGCAGACTGCGTATATCGTCAAGCGTGGTGACGAAATCCGAATCGTTGCTAGCGGCGTCTAAGACCTGTAGCCGGTAAGCATAGGCTACGCCGGGTTGAGCGGTGGTGTCATCCCATTCGGTTGTTCCCGGCGGCACGATGGCGAGGTCTTCCCAGATGCCATCGGCGGTGCGACGTTGCAGCAAGTAGCCGGTAGTGGTGCTCACTACCGATGCCGTGCCTGCGCCGGCTAGCGTCCAGCTCACTCGCATAAAGGGCTGCGATGCTGGATCGGATGGTTTGATGGGTGCAACAGCTATGGCGATGATCTTGGGTTGCCAGTCTTCGCCGAGGGCGATCACTCGCCCTTGGCCGGTCTGCACATAGATCTCGCGACCATAGCTGATCGCTGCTGAGCCGCCGTTGGCGCCGCTGCCGAGCGACTGGCTCCACAGCACCTCGCCGGTGTGCGGATGGTAAGCGTGCAGCCAATCGCCGCTGGCAACGTAAATGGCATCGGCGGAAGCGGCCGGCAAGCTGCGTACCGCTGTGCCTAGGTTGGCTTGCCACCGCATAGTCATGCCGAGCGAGAGGCTATACAAAATGCCGGTTTCAGTGCCAACCAGCACTTGCTCGCCGGGGCCGGCGGTTGGCCCGCTGCTGATTGCGCCGGCGCCGGTGAAGCTGCTCTGGACGGCGAAGGTGTCAACGTTGAGCTTCACGACTGTGCCGTCGCTGCGCCCGGCAATGATGCTATTGGCGTAGAGCAGCGGCGGTGTGGTGTAGGATACTGGCGCGGGGTTGGAGTAGGCGGCGCAGCCGGTGCGGATGAGGCTACCGGCGCAGGTAGGGGAAAAGAGATTGAGCCGGAAGACTCGTCCGGTCGTGGTCGTGCCGTAGTAGGCGCGGTTGGCCGCTGCCGCTAACCCGCCCACGATCTTGCCCTCGATGCCATGGATAGCATAGATCCGTCCGTCGGGCCGCATGACCATCACCGCCGAGTTAGCGCCGCCACCATCGAGCGGCACGGCGATGAAGCCGTCTGATCCTATCACCGGCCCGGCGAGGGGTGTGCCGCCAAGGTTGAGCCGCCAGCGTTCGCTGGAGCTATTGAAGGCGTAGAGCCACCCCAGCCGATCGACCGCATAGATCGTGCCGTCGGTAGTGATGGCCGGCGCTCCGACTGCCGGCGCGTTCAGAATCCAGCGTTGCTTCAGTTGGCCGCCACGAACCACATCCACGAAAGTATGGGCAATGACTATATCGCCCCACTGGCTTACCACCGGCGATGTGCGCACCGGCAGCGAGAGATTGGCCGGCGCGGCGTATTGCCAAAGCTGTTTGGGGAAGGATGGCCCAACCAGCGTGGTATAGCCAAGGCCGCGGCTGTTGGCGCGCAACATCGGCCATGCGGCGAGGGTGGCGTCGCCGCCGGCGTTGCCAAAGTAGCTGAGCGTCGGGTCGCCGAAGAGGTCGTAATTGAAAGCCCACCACGAGGTCAGGTGCGGGGTTGGATGCTGCTTGATCTGGGCCATATATGCGGCCATTGTCTGCCACACGGCGTCGCCTAATCGCAATTGGTCTACCAGCAGGCGCCGGTTGACGTTTACGCTGATGTCTTGTATACCACCATCGCCGGGTTGCTGCCAGCCTTTTGAATAGGGTAACACGCCGATCCCTCCCATCCAAGCGGTGGCATTCTGCCGGGAGAGCATCTCGGCCCCGAAGTTGACCGGATTGGTCCAGTCGCCGGTGCTGCACGCCGCTACCACGTAGATCGGTGCGCTGCCGTAGCGAGCGTTCATATCATCGTAGTCAAGCATTTTGGTTGAACCAACCTCGTTGACGCCGTTGGGATGTCCGCTGCAGGGCCCACTCGGCTGGTCGAGCCGGCCATTGGCGCAGAGGTCGCCCTGCCAGTAGGTGCGATAAACGCCGCTGCCGTCGCCGTGACCGATCAGATTGACGACGCCGTAAGAGTATCGGTCGTCCAAGATAAATTCGCCTTGGTTTAAGTAGTTGATGAGGTTTTGCTGCGTGACCTCATCCGGCGTCGCCACTCCCGATGCGCCGGTGGGGATACCGTCGAGATTGACCGGCTCGTTTTCGTACAGGCGATCAACACCAAAACCCGCAGCCGTTTGAAAACCGGTGCGCATGGCTTCGCCAGTGTAAGCGCCGTCGGTGCCGGTGTCGCATGGCGCTTGATAGCCACCGTTTGTCCAGCACTGCCCGCGCATGTCTAGCATACTCATCGCCGACAACGTCCGGTTTTTGAAGGTCGCCGCCCGGCGCTCGAATTCTAGGCTATTGTCGAGCGCGCGGCGTACAGCCTGCGGGTCGGTCAATGGAATCCGGCCAACCGCGACGGTGAGGTTAAAGACGTTGCGGCTATCTGGTGTGTAGCCATTTTGCTGTTGCGCCGCCGGATCACCGAAGATGCCGTCACCCAGACAACCGTTGCCGTTGGTGTCCCAATTGCTGGTTAGGTCGGCGTAGTACCAGTCGGTGCGCCAGCCAGAACCGGGACTAGTCGCTTGCGGCTTGCGGCAGTTGTTATCTGGCGCAGCCTGCGAGTAGTCGCGGTCAACGCCGGCCTCTACCTGTGCATAGGGCAGGACTTGGTTCGTGCCAATCAACATAACATAACGAAATCGATTGCCGTAGAGCTGATACCGGCTGATCTCAAAATTGCGGATATTCTTGACTAGCGCAATATCGGTTGGGCTAGCTCCTTGACCAGCCTGTTCGATGCTCACCACTTCGACCTCAAAACCGAGGCGGCGTTTAAAGTTCACAAAGCTGGTAAGCGCGCCGGCTTGGATGACTGCTTGCGGCGCGATGATGAGGAAATAGGGGCTGGCGGTGTAGTCGGTTGGTAACGGCAGCGCGTCTTTGAGCACGAAGGTAAAGCCGCTGTAGGCGCCGGGACCGGCGGCGCCGAGCGCGATGGTGCGCGGGTCAATCACGTTGCCGGGTGTGTAGGCCTCGGCCTTGACAGGAATGAGGCCTTTGGGCAGCATTAACGGATCGAGTTCGAGCGTATGCTGGCTAAAATCATCTTCTCCTACTACCGTAAAGCTGCCATCGGGCCGGCTGGCAGCGATCGCAACGACCGCGCTGCTGCCACCCGGATCGCTGCCAATCAACCGCACCTTGACGCTGCCAATGCCGATCGGCGGGGCTAAATCATTAGGCGGCTGGTAGACAACGCGCCCGGTGATAGTGCGTGGCGCGCCAAGGCTCCCCAGCGTGGCGCTGCTCCATGTGACAGGCTGATTCCATCCTGAAAGCGCCGGCCAGATACGGTCATCGCCAATTCCGCCAATCCAGTTTTGCGCTAATCGCAGGCCGAAGACGCCTCCCTTAGCGTTGAGCATGCTAAGACTGATGCGATACTCGGCGTTGCGCGTCTGGCCGAGACCAGCGTCAAAGATGCGATATTTCCCATCCCACTGCGTGCTGATCGTTGCGGTGGCAACGTACCCGCCATTGCCATCGCCGGCGCGGGCAATCTTCGAGCCATCGCTGCGCAATTCCAGCGTGTAATCGGTAGGTTGGGCCAGCGCGTGGCGGCTCAGGTTGGGGTCGAGATAGACCGCAACCCAGTTGTCGCCAGACCACGTTGGCGCCGTCACTTGCTCGAAACAGATCCACAGGTCGGTAGTGGTGCGCAGCAGGTGGGCAGTGGTGCGCGAGGTTCCTTCCGGCGCACCATTTGAAACGATCACCTGCGTATCACCCTGATATTCGCCGGCGGTGCAATAACCGTCAAGGCTCAGGGTGGCGTTGCGCTGGGGAATGCGGATATCGCGCGGGATCGCGCCATCGGCGACGAAGGCTCCGCCGTGAACCGTGCCATGGAAGCGGTTGGTGGCATCGGCGGCATCGCCGTTCAGTCGCCATTCCGCTAACAGCGCCGCGCCTGCTGTTGCTGGATCGAGTTCGCGGAACATATTGGCGCGGATTTCGCTGCCTGACAACGCTCGCTGCCACAGCCGCACATTGTCGATCAGACCGGCGAAATAGTTGTGGATATAGTCGTTGGCCAGATCAGCGCCAATGCCGAGCGGCGTCCCGTTAGCGGCGCCGATGCCGCCGGCATAGACGCTCGTGCTGTCGAGCAGGCCGTTGATGTACATCGCGCGCAGGCCGGTGAGACTGTTGTACGTGACGGCAATATGCGTCCATACGCCGGTGGGTACTGTGCCGTTACTATCCATGGCGCTGCCGAACCCATTACTCGAAAAACGGATCCGGCCACCGATAAACCGCAAGCAATACGAACGATCCCAGTCGTTGCACACAATGGTCTCGTTCCGGCTCGCATTATCGCGTTTCACCCATGCCTCGATCGTCAAGTCTGCTACGTGATTCAGACTCCACGTGTATGGCACTTCAACGTAAGCGAGCGGGAAGGAATCGCCGGGACGCGCGCCCAGCAAGCTGAACGAATTCGCGCCTACGGTAGCTAATGAAGGCGGCGCTGGTTGCCCATAGACTGGAGCTATGGCGACGAGGAAGAGAACCAACGCTAACCAGTGGTGCATAGGTAGTCGGCCACGCCGAGTCATAAGGAATTCCCTTTCTGCAACCGAGGGAAGGCCGGTGAACGGAGGCAATCTCGCTGGCAAGCGTGGCGGAGGATGGCAGAGATGGCCTGTTCGCGAAAATGCTTAGAACTTCTACACTATTTCAACCGGCCAAACAGCGTTTGCAGCACATCGGCAATCTGTGCTTCGCTGCTCAAGGCGAGGGTATTGGCTGGGAAGCGCAAAAAGATGTAGTGACCGTCTTGCAAGGCTTGCACGGCGCGCAATTGGCTTTCGGGAATGATCCACGTGTAACCCTCTGGCACGTACGCGCTCAGATCATTGACGACGATCTCTGGCCGGCGATTGGCCGGGTTGGTGTCCATCCGCCATTTAACCATCGTCTCTTCGCCGGTGTAGGCTTGCACAATGAAATCGGCTGGTTGGCTGGTGCCGGGAGGGGTATAAAACCACGTGCAGGCCGTCCACCCCGGCATGACGGTATCCATCAAGCTGTCAGGCTGCGTGCCGATCAGGCGCTCGAGTTCTGCGGCAGGCATCAACTCGGCGCAGGGGATGGTCAAAGCAGATGCGGTGCTGGTTGGTTCGGCGACTGGTATGGAGGGGACAGCCGTGGGCAGCGGGGGAGGTTGTGCGGCTGGCTGGCCGCTGCAAGCGACAAGACTAACCATGATCCCCAACAAACCGAGCAGGATGAAAGGCCGGCAATTCATGGTCGTCTCCGGTGAAGCGATCAATCCAAAACATGTCGTTATGAGAACGATAGCTGCCGGTGCTTACAGAAGTGCTTACAGTGACACTGGCGGGTAGGGTGATAAGAAGCCTGCCGGCTTCGTTGGCAAACCGTGGTATGGAGTGCGGCAGCAACTGCCGCGCTCCATACCACGCCTCACACATCATCACCGCGCCGGATGCGCTCATACAAGAGCGTGGTTTCGGCAGCGGGGGCGGTTTGGAGGTCGGTAGCGAGGATCTGAGCCAGCTCGCGGTACTGGCGCAACGCCTGCGCGCGTTTGCCCTGCCGAGCTAGGCAGCGCATCACGTCGCGGTGAGCTTGTTCGAGGTACGGGTCTTCGGCTAAGGCGCGTTGATAGGTCGCAATTGCGCGCTCGTATTGCGCCTCGAGCAGATAGATATGGCCGAGATCAAGCAACGCCTGTATCAAGGCGAGACGTAGCTCTTCGCGACGCAAGATCGCCCATTCGCCCACATCAAGATCGGCGAGAAACTCGCCGCGCCAGAGCGACGTCGCCTCAGCGAGCAAGCTGATGGCTTGGCTGCGCTGAAGCGCCGTCAAGCTGGTGATCGGGCCAAGTTTAGCCACATCCTGCACGCACTGCTCAAAGCGGGCCACATCGTACCACAACGGCAGCCTATCGTTAACGCTATAAGCGCCGTCAGCAAAGTGGATGTAGGCCGCGTTGCCAAGAGTATGGCGGATGAAGTGCAAGCTCCGGTGCAGGTAGTTGCGCAGTTGGGCTGGTGAAGCGTTGGGCCACAGGGCGAGGCCGATAGCCGCTTTGGTTGCCGGTGAGCGGTCAAGCAAGTAGACGAACAATTCGCGGGCTTTGCGGTAGGTCCACGCCGGGGCTGGCACCGGCTGGCCATTGATGCTCACCCGGAACGGGCCAAGCGCACACGCGCGCAGCACCGGGCCGGGATCAGGCGGGGCCGTCGCTTGGTTTGGTTCCATTGCCAGCGCTATTGCCTCCGCCAGCGTGACTGGTGTTGTTTCGCCCGTATTTACGACGATTTTCTCAATCAGGTTGCGCCATGGCGGCAAGCGCGGGATGCGCCGCCGGTCGCGTTCGGCCTGCGCGCTCGCCAAGAGCGTCGCAGCAATACGCGGTTGGGTAACGGCCAGTGCTACCGCTAACGCTTCCAGTGCTTCGATCAGCGGATGGCGATAGCCGGCCGGCGCTAATAACGCCACCGCCTCGCGCGCGTGGGTAACGGCCAGTCCGCTTTCGCCCTGCTGCGCAGCCAAGTAGGCCAGCCGGGTCAACATCACGCCGCGACCACGGGTTGAATTAGCGCGATCGTATGCCGCGAGCCCCTCGGTGTAACGATCCTTGGCTGCGGATAGATCACCTTCAGTCACCGCTAGATCACCCATCACCCGCAGCGTATCAGCCTCCCATATTGGCCCATCGAGCCGGCGCAATGCAGCCAGCGCCTGCGTACCAAAACGCGCAGCGGCAGCCAATGCGCCGGCTCCGTAGGCGGCAGCGGCGAGTGTGCCGGTGACGCTTGCGCTCGTGAACAGATCGCCGATTATCTCGGCCAACGCCAACAGGCGGTGGGCATAGGATGTCGCCGCCTCGCTATCGCCGCGGGCCAAGGCAATCTCAGCAAGGTTGTGCAATGCTGGCAAGAGCGACGTGCCAGCGCGGGCAGCCGCTTCCAACGCGGCGGTAAAGCACGTAGCGGCTTCATCATAATCGGCCCGGTCGAAATGCACGAGACCGAGATTATTAAGCGAAACCGCTATAGCATACTCATCACCCAACTCGCGGCGAAGCGCTAGCGCCGCTTGATGATAGGCGATAGCTTCCGCGAAAGCGTTCAAATCGTGATGCACCAGACCGAGCAGATCCAGCGCCCGCGCTTCAGTCTCGCGGTCGCCAGCGGCTTGCGCGAGCTGCAAACTCTCACGCCCGTGCAGGAGAGCATTATGGTCATCACCTTGCCGGCATGCCAAGCGACCGGCAACAAAGGCAGCGCGGGCGCGCAGCAGGGATGGCGCTGTTGCGGGCAGACGAAGGACTTGACCAATCCAATGGCGCGCTTCACCGAGCGGTCCGCGCTGGAACCAAAAGCGGAACAGCGCCACGATTAACCGTAAGCCCTCTTCCCCTTTCCGGCTTGTGATCACCCAGCGCAGCGCTGCGCGCAGGTTGTCGTACTCTGCCGCCAGCTGGGCGATTGCAGCGCCGCTGATTGGTCCTAACGGCTGCTCGCTCGCCGCTTCAGCCAGTTCCAATGCCCACATCAAGTGGTGATCGCGAATGGCAGCCATCTCGCCAGCGTCATTTAACCGATCGCAGGCAAACAGGCGCACTGGTTCGAGCAGGCGATAACGCGCCTCACCTTGCGCTGGCAGGTCAGTGACCACTACCATCGACTTGCGCACCAGCCTTGCCAGCGTTTCGAGGACAACCGGTTCGCTGGCGCCGGCCACGCTTGTGGCGGCAGCAAGGGTAAAGCTGCTTGGAAAGACGGCCAGCCGCCGGAAAAGTTGCTGTTCAGCGTCACTCAATAAGCTATATCCCCACGCAAGGGTGGCAGTCAGCGTACGGCGCTGTGCAGAGTCTGAGTCGCTGCCCAACACTGCTAGACTCTCGGCCACGTAGTGGTCAAGCTGGGCAAGGCTCAGCAACCCGGCGCGCGCCGCGGCCAACTCAATCGCCAGCGGCAGCCCATCCAGCCGCCGGCAGAGCGAAGCGATCAATGGAGCATTCTCGACGGTGAGACGAAACGCCGGCACAACTGCTGTTGCGCGGGCTACGAAGAGGGCTACTGCCGGATGCGAGGCCAATCGGGTGAGGGGAAGGCCATCTGGTGGTAGGGGGAGCGGCGGCAGCGGATAGAGGTGTTCGTTGGTTACTCCGAGCGGTTGCAAGCTGGTTGCCAGAATACGCAAGTTGGGACAATGGCGTAAGAGCGTTGCCGCTAGCTCGGCTACCGCTGTGGTCAGATGCTCGCAACCATCCAAGAGTAACACGCTAGACAGCGAGCCAATCCGACTGATGAGCGCGGCAATTGGCGAACTGGTCACATCGGTGATGCCTAGTGCGGTGGTGACGGTATAAGGCGTCAACAACGGATCAGAGACTGGCCCTAGCTCACACCACCAAACGCCATCAGGAAAACGCGCCATCAGCGAGTGGGCAATATGCAAAGCCAAATGGGTCTTCCCGCTGCCGCCAGCGCCGGTGATGGTGACGAGGCGTGTTTCGCTGAGCAGGGCTTGGATAGCATGGACGTGGCGCTGGCGACCGAATAATCGCGGCGCTGGCGGTAGATTGGGTGTAGCAATCGCGTTATCGGGAAGTATCACTTGTCTCTGCCCTATGTCATGATGGCATCATCCGGGATATGATCGCACTAGTTGCTTATCACGATCCATCCAATCACGCTAATAGCGATGATCCATACACCGATGACCAGCACAGCGCCGGCCCAACTCACCGGCTTTTCATGCGCCATGCGGCTTTCAGCCTGCTGCCGCGCCTCAGCCATCACTGCGGGAGGGATCATCTTGAGCGCGAGAAAGATGCCTAACGGCGTGATGATGAGATCGTCCAGATACCCCAAGACTGGGATGAAATCGGGAATGAGGTCGATGGGGCTGAAGGTATGCGCCACCACTAAGGCCAAGAATGCTCTGGCGTACCACGGCGTGCGTGGATCGCGCATGGCGATAGAGAGCGCGTAGGCTTCGCGTTTGAGCGCGCGAGTGCGGGTTTTGAGGGCAGTGAGCATGATCGGGTTTGGAATATATGATAGCGAGCGTAAGCGGGTTACTCCTTAGACTGACGGCTGGCTAGCCACCGCTTCAGCGATTCCGGACTCTCGGCTGATCGCCGGCCGGCGAGGATGTAACTGATGTTGAGATCGTCATCGCGGTCAAACTGGCAAGGTTTCTGCATAGAGATGGTATCTATCTGGCAGCGATATGTCCATTAAAAAGCTATCGCAACCAGTGAAGAACTACCTCCAACAATGACGCGATTTATGATACATATGCAATACAGCCGGTTCCTCGACGCGATCGAGGGTTATTACCATGGTCGGCAGAGATGGCAGGGCTATACCCGAACATCCTTCACTCAGTGAGGTGTATGTCATGACGATGATAAGTTCATTGTTCTTCTTGTAGATATTATCAACACTACAACTGTAACCTCCTAGGGGTAGGTTTGGGCAGACAATGACGAAAACCGTCTTCTGATCAAAATCTACCGGTGGTGGTGAAGTGGGCAATGTCTTTGATTGATAGGATGACCAGAATTTCTCGAGCGCTTCTTGTGAAGTGATTCTTAGTAGATTAGCAGTTGAGATATCTATTTCATCCGGCGCAAATGCTGGATAGTAGGTAAAATCGATGACTTGGTAAGGAACCTTGCTCCTTGCGGCTGTTTTTTGTAATATCGCGATAATTCTTTCTTTGTTGGTAGTGTTGGCAATCAGTGGCGGCGGGATTTCGTTGCTTGAACCGCAAGCCGTGATAGTGATCAACAATACTGCTATGAACAATAGCTGTTTCATAGCGTTTCTCCGGTGGTGATGCGTTAGCCCTTCCTTGGGTTGTTCATGCACGGCGTGCGGACGATGTGCTTGCGCTAGATACTCCATGTCGGGATTTCTTGGTCATATTGTATCATCGCTCTGTGTGAGTTGGGGACGAAAAAATGCCGCTGTTGCATATTGGTAAGCACTGCCCGCCGTGCAGCTTTACCGGCACCACCGGTCAATCGCGGCGTGCCAATCGGCTTCGGCGGCGGCCCAATCCGGCCAGCCGCCCAACTGCGGCCAATCGCGCAGGCGGTAGGTTTGGGTGCGCCACGCATTGCTGAAGGCGGCAGCGGCTGCTGGTCGTTCGGTGAGCAGGAAGTGCATCAGCGCCCATGCCGCCGGGTAGTCGAACATCCCGTACTGATCGTACCCCTCGCGGCGAGCGACCAGATCGGCCAGCGCCGGTTTGAGCGGCAGCGCGCAGATCGTGGCGAGATGGCGGCGGTGCGGTTGCAGTGGCCCTTCAGGTTGGGCCTGCACAGCCATCACTTCGGCCAAGCCCTCATCAAACCAACCTTTTGGCTCGGCGTGGTAGCCGGGGCTGAGCCACTGGCCGGGGAAGAGGTAGGCGGCAGTGATGGCGTGGCTCGTCTCGTGACGCAGCGTCTCTTCGAGCGCATTGGCTGTCTGGCCTTCACCGCGCCGGTAGCTGTAGAGCGTGTTTTGCTGCACGTCGTAGATACCATCGACATCGACGGTAAAGGGCGTAAAGGCGCGCATATAGTCGCGATACGCGGCTTGGCTGGGGAAGATCAGCACCCGCAGCGGCAGCCGCTCTTCACCGGGGATTGGCGTATCGCCAACCGGCCCTAGCAAGCGGCGAGCCTGCGCATAAGCGTTGGTCACCGTCGCCGCCAGCGCATCGGCATCGGTCGCAGCGGCAGGGCCGGTGCGGAGCGTAACGGTCGGTGTCGTAGCCTCGACCGGCAAGGCCAGTTGCTCGTAGGCTTGGCGCACAGCGGTAAAGCGCGGCGCTGCGGCCCACTCGCTGGCCAGCCGGTCGGCGGCGCGGGCCAACGCTGCCCGCGCAGTCAGCGCAGTCGGCGTACTCTCAAGGAAGGTGAGCAACGCCGCACCCCGCGGATCGCCGCTATCCGCGGCCACCTGCAACGGCGGCTCGGCGGCCAGCGCCGCCGCCACCGCTTGCTGCCACGTTGCGCGCTCGCCGAGCTGGTCATCACGCAGAAAACTAATCGCTTCAGCGGCGGCGGTGCGCACACCGGGATCGGCGCTGGCCAACGCTGCCACGATAAACCGGCGCGCACCCTCACTGAGCGGCCCGCGTTCGGCGGCGATCAGCCTTGCGCGGGCGCGGGCGGCGCGGTAACGCAACGCCGGCGCGTAGCCGGCAGTGAGCGCCACCTGCTCAAGCGCCGCCGCTGCTGCCCAGCTTGGGTAATAGATGCCATCAAGCAGCCAGACCGCATCTTGGAGCAGAAAATTATCGTGTTCGCCCTCAAGCAGCCTGATTGCCGTCGCCTGCACAGCTCCCTGCTGGTGCGCCATCAACTCGCGGGCCCGCGTCGCCGGCCCGCTTTCGGCCAACCGGCCCAGTATACGCAACGCATTGCGCCGCGTGCGCGCATCGAATGCCGCATCGCCGGCGATGCCCAACAGCGCAGTGACATGCTCTGGTTCGATCCGTGGCCGCAACGCCGCCGCGATCTGCTCGGTGCAATCGTAGTTCGCCTGCGGCAACACCGCCAACATAGCCGCCGCATCGGGGTAGGTTGGCTGCGGGCAAGCCGGCGCGCGGATCGGCGGCGGATTGGCCGGTGCAACCGCGAGCGGCAGCCGCGATCCTGCCGGGATGAGCAGAGTCAGCGTGATGCAGATGGCGAGCAGGTGGCGCATGGGTGTGTCACGTATCACGTCGCATTGCCGTGTGATGCCTTCATTTCCGGGTAGATACGTCTATTTGATGGTTCAGATCGATACTATCGGACTACGCATGAATTGCTGAAGTCTGGTTGCCAGCACTCATGTTACACCGAGCTAGCAAGGAGTTGGTCGCCGATTGCGAATGGAAACATCTTGCTCCGCTAACAATGTCTCAGCATGATGCCGTCTGCGCTTCCGTCGTGTAAGGCAAAATGTAGACATAGGTGCAGATGCAAGTTGTCAGGATAATGACAGAAATTTAGTGTTATTTTGCGCAAGGATTTAAGATTTACTTTCTAATAATTTTTACTCGATTGAAAGAAAACCTTTTACTATAAGTGACGTATTTGTCCCTTCTAATATGACGGTAAAGTTGTAAACTTGGAACTAATCTGGAAAGATTTTTTCAGTACGTTGGGTTGAATCTGTCTGCAATATGAGCCATCTAGCGAGTTCGTAAGGAGGTCAAGATGGATCGTCTCATCCCCCATCGCCAGTGCTCGCTGATTTACCGGGCAGTGTTTCTGCTCTGCTCCATTGCACTCGTCTCTTTTGCCTCACCCGTCGCAGCGCAGACCATGGTTCGCCCGCTTGCTTGGCGTGAAACACCAGTCATCTTCAATTCCGATAGCGTCAGCCTTTGTTTTGTGCCTGACCGGCCTGATCTGGTTTTGACCTATGAAGGCTGGGATTTGATCGCTTACAATATCAATACCGGCGAACGAACCACTGCCAATCAATCCATGGTAGTGAGCAATAACGTCAATGGCTATGGCGTTGTCTGCCAAAGTATTGGCGAATATACTAACGATAGCGTTAAAAAGCCTGAAATCCGGCCTACTCACGTTAGTGCTAACGACCACCGTTACCTTTATAGATTTGAATACGATCCTTCCCACGATTTCACCAGCTTTCGGCTCTGGGTGAGCGCTGATGGCGCGCAAACGTGGGAGGAGCGGTTCCCGCCGGCGAACACGTATATGCAGGCGCTCGCGGTTTCACCTACCGATAGCGCAACGCTCTATATCACGACGATCAGCCTTGTCGATACGGGCCAGCGCGCGCCGAGCGGTGAATTGCCTCTGTATGACGCTCGCTACGATGTGTTCCGTTCGACCGATACCGGTCGCTCGTGGCAATTGCATGCTCACGTTCTGAACTGGCGCAGTACTGTTCATTATTTACCTGATACCAATCTCAGCATTTTGTGGGGATCAATGCATGATGATCTCGTGTTGAGCTATGATCAAGGCTTGCCGGGATCGAGCAATCGCTGGACGTATCTGCTTTCGGTTGATGGCGGGCGTACTTTCCGCGAAGTTGGTTATGGCGGAATGGGCGGCGGGACGTACCTGATGGCGGTAGGCAATGCCGTCTGGCGCTTGCAAACCGGTGTTTCTGGCGCTGATCGCTTGACTCGCAGCGTCGATGGGGGGATGACGTGGCAACCGGTGGCTGGCCCGCCGACCTATCCGATCAGAGATGCCTCTTTGCGATATGGTTCGCTTAAGATGACGCCAGCCGATCCGTCGCGTGTGATCTTACTCGATGGCGGGCGTTGGTATTCAGCCGATGGCGGTGATACGTGGCAGCAAATCGCCGATCCTTCGCGCTACGACGTGATTGTGAGCCCGTTTGCCCCCTTCACTGTGCTGCGGATCAAAGATCGTCGCTTAGCGATCCTCGATCTTGACGGGTCGCGGGCTGATCCCCTAGCTCCCGTCGCGCCTCCGCCAGCGAGTGACTATGAAACGCTGTATTTCCCTGAAACCGGGCATCAAATCAGTCAATTATTCCGTGAAGGGTGGCAGCATTATGGCGGTGTGACCCAACTGGGGTATCCGATCAGCGAGGAGTTTGTTGAGATAGAGCCTGACGCTCCCCGGCCATATCTGGTGCAATACTTCGAGCGCGCGCGGCTCGAATATCACCCTGAGTTTGACCTGCGCGCATTGCCTGACCAGACTTTGTTGGGTCTGGTGGGCAATGAGGTTACGGCCCAACGCCGCGCTGCGCGAGAGCCGCCGTTTCTCCCTGTGACTAAGCCATGCAATACTGCTATCTCGTATTTCCCGGAGACGCGGCATACGTTACGCGGCCAATTCAAGTCCTATTGGGAGAGTACCGGCGGTCTGATGCGGCACGGCTACCCGATTAGCGAGGAGTTTATCGAGATCAATCGCGACGACGGACAGGCTTATCTCGTCCAGTATTTTGAACGGAGCCGGATGGAATGGCATCCAGAGGTAGATGGCGGGCGTGTTCTGCTTGGCCGGTTGGGCGCTGAGGTGCTGTCTGTACGGTATGGCCGGTAGGTGAGTGTTAAGGATTGAACCGGCAGTACGTTGGCGCAGCGGGTGTAACACAAAGCCGCAAAGGGTGCAAAGACGCAGAGGATTCAAACGCAAAGGCGCGAAGAACGCGAAGGGCGCAAAGGGGTTGGGGAGGGTTATCATCCTCTGCGCCCTCGGCGTCCTCTACGG
>JAUQOZ010000352.1:0-5927 GCA_030550625.1 Chloroflexota bacterium
CGCATCGATCATCGTCGCTTGTGCGTTAGGAGTGGTAGGATTTGCGCGCGTGACCGGGATTAATCCTGCTGATCTTATGCGTGACATGTATGTCGTTGCTGGTGCGCCATTGTATGTTGGGCTGGTCTCAAATCTCGGCATCCTAGGTTGGTGTGCGGCTGCGACGGTCTGGATGTTGAATGTCTATCTCATGCGCCGGCAGCAAGCTGATCCGCGTTACGGCTTGAGTATGAGCGCAGCAGGGTTAACCGTGTTGCTTCTCGTAGATGATGGTTTGATGCTCCACGAATCGCTCTTGCCTAGTTTGACTGGTCTCGATGAGCAGGTGTTTTTGATCGGCTATGTGCTGCTAGCGCTGGTGTTTGCTATGTATGCTTTGCCGCGCATGCTCCGCACCGATTATCTGCTGGCATGTATTGCTGCCGGTTTTCTTGCTGCTTCTTACGCCATGGATTTTTTGCTGCCCTTTACTCCGAGACATACCTTGTACGAGGATCTGGCCAAATTCGGCGGGATCGTCTTTTGGCTGGCTTATACCCTGAGCGTCTTTCGCGATTTGGCGACAACGCAAACGAGGCGGTCATAACGACCGCCCCGATGCCAGTTGATGAGCCGGTTGCTTAGCCTTCGAGCAGCAACGCTTCCGGATCCTCAATCAACTCCTTCACCTTCACGAGGAAGCGCACCGCGGTGCTGCCGTCGATCAGGCGGTGGTCGTAGCTGAGGGCGACGTACATCATCGGGCGAATGACGATCTGGCCGCCAACGACCACTGGCCGCTCTTCGATCTTGTGCATGCCGAGAATGCCTACCTGCGGCGCATTGAGGATCGGCGTGCTCATCAACGATCCATACACGCCGCCGTTCGTGATCGTGAACGTGCCCCCCTGTAGCTCGGCAAGGCTCAGCGTGCCCTCGCGCGCTTTCTTAGCCAGATGTGCGATCTCGCGCTCGATCTGGGCAAAGGTCTTGCGGTCGGCGTCGCGCACCACCGGCACTACCAAACCCTCATCAACGCCAACCGCGATGCCGATGTCGTAGTAGTACTTGATCACAACCTCGTCGCCTTGGATCTCGGCGTTGACGATGGGGAAAGCTTTGAGCGCGCCAACCACCGCTTTGGTGAAGAACGACATAAAGCCGAGGCCGATGCCGTGCCGCTCCTTGAACGAGTCTTTGTGGCGCGCGCGCAACGCCATCACCGCGCTCATATCGATCTCGTTAAAGGTGGTGAGCATCGCGGCAGTGTGTTGCGCCTCAACCAAACGGCGGGCAATGGTCTGGCGGCGGCGGCTCAGCCGTTGCCGCTCTTCGCGCCGGTCGCCGTTGGTTGAGATCACCGGTGCGGGTGGTGCGGGTGCGGGCCGCGGCGGGGGTGGCGGTGGAGTCGCCGGCGCCGGCGGGGGGGTAGGCCGCGGCGGCGGGGCGGTCTCAATTACGGCAGGGGTCGGGTGAGTCACTTGCACGCGCGTTTCGTCGGCTTTGGCCGTTGCCTCGCTCGGCCCAGCGCTCGACACCAAGCGCAGCACATCCTCCTTCGTCACCCTCCCGCCGGGGCCGCTGCCCGGCACCGTGCGCAAATCAATCGCATGCTCGGCAGCCACTTTCTGCGCGACCGGCGTCGCCATTACCTCAGTGGCTGGCGTTGCCGCCATTGCTGGTGCAGGAGCTGCTGCCGGCGCGGGTGCGGCGACCGGCGCTGTTGCTGCCGGCGGTTCCTTTGGCAGTGCGCCAGCCTCGATCGTGCCCAGCAGATCGCCGATCGCTACCGTTGTGCCTTCGGGGCAGGCAATGCTCGCCAATACCCCGCTCTGATCAGCCGCCACTTCCAGATTGACCTTATCGGTTTCCAGTTCGACCACCGGCTCGCCGGTAGCGACTGCTTCCCCTTCGCGCTTCAGCCAGCGCGCTACCGTCGCCTCGACAATTGACTCGCCGAGGGACGGTACTCGGATTTCGTATGCCATGCCGTAACCTACCTCACTTGTCTATAGTGAACAAGATGGCCTGATACCGTATAGTTATGATATTCGCTAAAGCGATTGCTGCGCGGCTTTGCCTCTACTCTCCGTCTGGCAGTGTGCGCCGCCGCTCTCCCTGTGTCATTGCGAGCCAAGCGTAGGGACAGAGCGGTGCTCTGTCAACGCGAGGCGAAGCAATCTCCCGGAGCACGGGCGCTGGCTCTTACTCCCTCCCCCAGTGGGGGAGGGTTGGGGTGGGGGCTGTGTCCCTTCGCAATGACACATTGGCACTGTACGCCGTCATCGCTCTCGCCCGCTCAAGCCTGACCTCCCCACCCTCTGCGGCGTATGCGCTACCGCGCCAGCGACTCTTCCCCAGTCATCGCCGGCGTAGGCGCTTCCGGCAAATCAGCCACTGCCTCGCGCAGAATGCGGGCTTGCTCACGCACGTGGCTGCTATGCAGACCCTCAGCGGGGCTGGCCGACTCGGCCCGGCCCACGTAGCGCAACTTCACGCCAGCCGGCAACAACTGCTGCAACCGCGGCCAGACAAACGTCCACGCTCCCATATTCTGTGGCTCTTCTTGCAGCCAAACCACTTCGTGCAGGTTGGGGTAGCGTTGCAGCGCCGCGCGCAACTCTTCCGCCGGGAAGGGATAGAGCAGCTCCAGCCGCAGCAGATCGGCTCTGCCGCCGGTCTTTTCCCATTCGGCGCTGGAAATCAGGTCAATGGCCACCTTCCCTGAGCACAAGATCAAACGGGTTACGCCTTCCGGCGCTGGCGCTTCAGCGCCCAACCCCAACACCGGCTGGAAGCGGCTATCGGTCAGATCGCGCAACGATGAGCTGCTGCGCGGGTGGCGCAGCAAGCTCTTGGGGGTCATGACAATCAGCGGCTTGGGATCTGCGTAGAGCGAGGCGGCCTGATAGCGCAGCAGGTGGAAGTATTGCGCCGCAGTTGTGCAATTGGCGATGCGAATGTTATCGTTGGCCGCCAGTTGCAAAAACCGCTCAAGCCGGGCGCTCGAGTGTTCGGGGCCTTGGCCCTCGTAGCCGTGCGGCAACAACATCACTAATGAAGGGTTCTGACCCCACTTGGCATGGCCGCTGACAATAAACTGGTCAATGATTACCTGCGCGCCGTTGGCAAAATCGCCAAACTGCGCCTCCCACAGCACCAGCGTGTCAGGTGCGTGTGAACTGTAACCATACTCAAACCCCAGCACTGCCGCTTCCGAGAGCGGGCTGTTATAGACGGCAAACGAAGCGCGAGCCTGCGGAATCATGTGCAGCGGAATATAGCGTTCGCCGGTGACGACATCGTGCAGCACCGCGTGGCGATGGCTAAAGGTGCCGCGCTCGCTGTCTTGGCCGGTCAGCCGGATGGGGGTGCCATCGGCAAGAATGCTGGCAAAGGCCAACGCTTCGGCATGCCCCCAGTCGATCCCGTTCTCTTCGTAGATCGCCTGCCGGCGGCGCTGCAACGTGCGTTCGAGTTTGGGATGAACGGTAAAGTTTTCGGGCCGGTCGAGCAGCGCCTCGTTGAGTTCGATCAGCGTCTTGGCCGAGACCGGGCGGGCGAAGATCGGCGGGCGGCGTGGCGGCAGCGGGTTGGCGGGCGGCGGCGCCGGCGGCAGCGCGGCAGCTAGCCGTTGCCGTTCGCGCACCTTCTCAAACGCCTGCTGCAGCTTTTGCATCACTGCATCAACCCGCGCTTGCGCCTCTTCGCGCGTAATAATCCCCCGTCGCTCAAGCTCGCGCGCCCAAATCTCGCGCACCGTCGGGTGGTTGCGGATGCGCTCGTACATCTTGGGCTGGGTAAACTCCGGCTCATCGCCTTCGTTATGCCCCCACCGCCGGTAGCCAACAAGGTCGATCAAGAAATCCTTCTGGAACTTCTCGCGGTAGGCCGAGGCCATGCGGGCGGCGGCGACGCACGCTTCCACATCATCGGCATTGACATGCACCACCGGAATTTCAAGGCCGCGCGCCAGATCGCTGGCGTAAAGGGTCGAACGTGAGTCGTTGCTATCGGTGGTAAAGCCGATTTGGTTGTTGATAATGATGTGGATGGTGCCGCCGGTGTGATACCCCTTCAAGCGCGAGAGGTTGAGCGTCTCGGCGACAATGCCTTGGCCGGGGAAGGCAGCATCGCCGTGGATCAAGATCGCCAACGACTCCTTCTCATCTTCTTCGGGGAAGCCGGGCCGGTGGCGGCGCTCTTGGGCGGCGCGAGCGCGGCCTTCGACCACTGGATTGATAAACTCAAGATGGCTAGGGTTCGGCACCAGCGTAATCGGCATCTCAGCGATCCCGCTCTCGCGGTAGGCTTTGCGTGCGCCGAGATGGTACTTCACATCGCCCGTCCAACCGTCATACGTGTCTTTGGTATAGTCGGGCGAGTGAAACTCGGTCAAGATCATCGAATAAGGTTTGCCAAGGATATGGGCCAGCACATTGAGCCGGCCACGGTGGGCCATCCCGATCACAATCTCCTTCGTCCCAGACACCGCCGCATTGCGGATAATCGCATCGATCATCGGGATGAGCATATCGCACCCCTCGATCGAAAACCGCTTCTGGCCGGGGAAGGTCTTGTGCAAAAACCGCTCGAACGTCTCCACTTCAGTTAGGCGGTCGAGCAATTCACGCTGGCGCTCGGCATCGAGACCGCCAAAGAAGCGGCGATCCTCAGCGGCTTCGCGGATCCACGCCCGCTCGCGGTAATCCTGAATCTGATCGGTCTCATACCCGATCGAGCCGGAATAGGCTTGCCGCAACCGCTCGACGCCTTCAGCGGCATTGCGCACCTGTGCTGCAATCGGCCCGCGCACGATATGGGCTGGCAGCGCTGCCAGATCGGCCTGCGTCACGCCGTGCGTAGCCAGCTCAAGGCCGGGGTCGCCGGGTGGGTCGCTCCCTAGCGGATCGATCCGGGCTGCGAGGTGGCCGAGTTCGCGAATATACCGGATCAAGCGGGCCGCGCCGACGATGCGAGTCACATCGAGCGGCGGTTGGCCGGCCTCACCGGTGGAGACTGCGCTTTCGCCGGGTGGTGTCCATTGGGCAAAAAAGGCTCGTGTTGCCTCATCGACCGAATTGGGATCGGCGCAATAGCGCTCGTACAACTCGATCAGATAGCCAGCGTTGGGGCCGTAGAAGCCGTTCCATTCGTTCATGCCTCGCCCGCTCCTTGGTTGTAGATGGCTGGTTGTCAGTTTTTTGTTATTAAAATCACAAATAATAGTGGCTGCACAGCACCATGTGCTACTTTCCTGTTCCTTATTGTACCACGCCGGCTGCATAGCGTTTCAAGGCAAAAAAGACGATGCGGCATCAGCCGCATCGTTTTCAAGCAGGTTCGAGAAGTACGAGATCCTATACGCCGGCGATCGCGTTACAGGCCGCTGCTACGCCCAACATCACGCTAATAGTGATTAGGACGGCTAAAAATTGCGCTAGCCGGTAGGGCATTTCAAACCGGGTAGCCGGTTGTGAGATAGAGGAGGTTCTCTCTCGTTGCATGCTTTCCTCACTTGAGTATGTTTTGCTTGATATAATGATGATATTCACTTGATATAATCATCGGCTAGGGGAGATGTTTATCGTTCGTAGGGGAGATTCACCCGCACAGTTTTTGGTGAAACAGGGGTTGCGCGCTCCCCGGCTGTCATTGCGAGCCGCCAGAGGCGGCGAAGCAATCCCCCGCTCTCCCGCTGTCATTGCGAGCCGCCAGAGGCGGCGAAGCAATCTCCCGCGAGCACGGATTGCACCCCACAGGCACGTATTCCGCCGACGCAGGAGATTGCCACGGGCGCTGGCGCGTCCTCGCTCTCCCGCTGTCATTGCGAGCCGCCAGAGGCGGCGAAGCAATCTCCCGCTCTCCCGCTGTCATTGCGAGCCGCCAGAGGCGGCGAAGCAATCCCCCGCTCTCCCGCTGTCATTGCGAGCCGCCAGAGGCGGCGA
>JAUQOZ010000352.1:5937-15422 GCA_030550625.1 Chloroflexota bacterium
CCGCTGTCATTGCGAGCCGCCAGAGGCGGCGAAGCAATCTCCCGCGAGCACGGATTGCACCCCACAGGCACGTATTCCGCCGACGCAGGAGATTGCCACGGGCGCTGGCGCGTCCTCGCAATGTCAGGAGGCCACGCGACCCCCACTCATCCGCCCGCCCAAAAATTTTGCAAAAAATGTTACCGTTTCAGCGTTTTCCGTCTGCTATGATGAGTTCATCGTACCGGTTGTCACGCCCGGAGTGCTGCATGGAAAATAGTCTGCTCTTGCTGGTCTTCTGTTGCCTTCTACCAATGCTGCTCACCGCATGGGGCGTAGGGCTTGGCATGGGAATAATGGCGACGAATTTTAAGATCAAACCGGAGAATCAATTCGCTAATTTGGTGCGGTTTTGGCTGCAAACGAAACAAATTGATGCCGCTACCGCCGAGCAGGTGCTCTTGCTGTTACAAAAACAGGGCGCCACGGTGCCGGCAGATGTTCGCTCTGCGCCGCCCGCTCCAAACCAACCTGAACCGCTGATGTCTGAGGTTGAACAACCGGTTACGCCGGTTTCAATCCCGTCGATCGTGCCGCCGAGTATGATGCCGGCAGCGCCTGAATCGGCGGTTACGCCGTCGAGTATGGCTCCGTCGCCGGTCACCACCGAACCGGTTACGCCGTCTAGCCTGCCGCCGTCCCCGCTGCTCCCTCCCCAACCAGCGCGCGCTGATCGGATTCCGGCGATTTTTGCTGCGTTGCTCTCGCTCGGTACGCGCCGGATGTTGCTGGTGATCGGCGCGTTTTTGGTGGTTATCTCCAGTTTGGTGTTGGTGATCTTTAACTGGAACAGCTTTCTCCCCATCGTCCAAGTGGGGATATTGGCCGTCTTGACTGGTGGGTTGTGGGGGTTGGGGCGCTGGGTCGAGCAGCGGGAAGGCTTTGCCGCCGCTGGGCGCAATCTCAGTTCGGTGGCGGCACTGTTGGCGCCGATCGTTATCTTCTCGCTGACCCGGCCCGGCTTGCTCGATCTCAATACCAATACCGCCTTGCTGGTGGTGAGTAGCTTGAGCATGCTGCTGTACATCGGCGGTGCGTATGCCACTCGCCGCGTGTTTTACAGTGTGGCCGCGAGTGCTGCTGCGGTTGGCGTGTTGGGCAGCGCGTTTTGGCAGTGGGAGGTCGCTACTCGCTGGCAGTCAGTGTGGGCGTTTGGGTTGTGGTTTATTGCGCTGTTGGTTGCTCGCTGGTTAGCCCGCAGCAGTGCGGCCTCGCTCGCGTTGGGGCCGCGGATTGTCCAGTGGGCCGGCCCGCCGCTATCGTTGTCGGTCAGCCTCAGCCTCTTTGCCGCCTTGCCAACGGCGACCGAGGCCTTGCCGGCAATGATCGCGTTTGGCTTGGGGAGCGTGTTTAGTGCGGTTGCAGCGTGGCTCGAACGGCAACCGCGGTGGATGTGGGCGATGGCGCTGACGTTGCCGGCAGCGGCCTTGCTCGGAGCGGCTCTGCCCGATTTTGGCCTACGCTGGGTTAATCTGAGCTTTGCCGCCCTCTTGTTGGGGTACGTGGGAATGGCGACGCTGGTTGAGCGGCGGGCGCAGGCGTATGTGACGCCGCTGTTGGCCATTGCGCCATTCTTGCTGCTGGTTGTGCTGATGAGTGCGCCCGATCGAACGGCCATCGGTCAGAGCTATCCGTTGCTGCTGCTAGCCGCTGGGTTGGTGATCGGGCTGCTCGAACGCGGGCGGCTGGCGGTGTTGCAGCCAAACCGCGTACTGGCCGGCAGCGTGGTGTTGGGGCTGGCAATTGCCTTGCTGACCGCATGGGTGGCGTCGTTTGTTGAGACGTGGGGCCAGCGCGGGCTGATAACGCTGCTCATCGGCAGCGTTGGCTTTGCCTTGCACGTGGCGTCGTTCAGCGGGCGCATCAGCTATGCTCCGCCGGTGTTGCGTTGGCTGGGGGCAGCGTTCATTGCGTTCGGTGCGCTCGTCACGGCGTGGCTTGATCCAGTATTACGCATACCGGCGTTGGCATTGGCGACCGCGCTCTACGGCTGGAATGCGTTCCGTGAGCGCGACAATGTGTGGGCGCTGGCGAGTCTGACCGCGGCGTTGGGTGTGGTAGCGAGTAGCCTTGAACGGGTAGGCTGGCTGAACACCTTTGACCACTACCTCCTCGCTGGCACGGTGGTGGCGAGCGTCTATGGCCTTGGCGGTAGTTTGCTCCGGCGCAGTGCGTTTAGTTACTGGACGTTGCCAGCCCTCTTTTGGGGTGGCGTGCTCGGCGGCAGCAGCACGTTGCTGCTGATCGGCGCGCTCTTCGATCCGAGTCTAGCCGCCCTGAGCGCTGCGCTCATTGCCAGTGCGGTGTGGCTGGCGTTGAGTTTTATTTGGCAACGCTGGCAGCTTGGCTATCCGGCGGCTTCGCTGCTCGCTTGGGCGTGGCTGCTGGCAGTGGCCGGCGAGTTTCTGCGTTGGGAAGGCGAGCTGGATGCGTTGGCGGTGCTGGCGTTGCCGCTCAGCGCCGGCGCTGGGTTGATGGCGCTGATCCTGCGCCGCTGGTCGCGGTTTGACCGTCCGTATGCGCAGTTGGCCTTGGCGACGGCGCTGGTGTTGCCTTTGCCGGCCCTCTTGACGGCCATTGTGGCGCCGGAGTCTGACGCTAATCTGCCATTAGCTGCCGGCGGCGCAACGTTGATCCTCGCGGTGGGTGCGGCGGCCTACCGGCGTTGGCGGATCGTGAGTCTGGCCTTGGTTGAGTTGGTGGTGACGATTGGCGGCGTTACCAATTGGCTCTTCACGCATGAGGCTCAGGTGATTGGCTGGACGCTGTTGGTGACAGCGGCGATCCTTGGCCTTGGCGGCGCTGGCGGGCGCCGGTGGCGGATGGATGCAACGGTGCGCGCGCTCGGATTTGATAGTTACGGCATTAGCGGCATAACCACCCTGATTGCACTGGCGCTGCTCGTCAATAGCAGCTTGAGTAGCCTCGCGCTGCCGTTATTGCTCTGTGCGATCATTATCGCGTTAATCGCAATGTCCGAACAGAGCGAGATCGGCGCTGTATTAAGCGTTACTGCCTTCATCGGCAGTTTTGCCGGCTGGATCGCGCAGACCGGCCTCACCGTGCCGTGGCAAGCGGCGTGGTTAGTGTTGGCGCTGGCGCCGATCATGATGGCTGGTTGGGTTGTGCGCCGGTTGGCGATAGGTGCAATCTGGCAGCGCGCTACGCTCTGGTTGCCATTGCTGGCGGCAGTGATTGCCGTCGCGATTGCAATGCTGGAGTTACGTGCGCTGGTAGTCGCGTTGATCAACGGTGGCGTTGTCTTCGTCACGGCGACAGTGCGTGAGCGGCGGAGCGAGTACGCTTATCTGGCTGGCGCAGCTTTTGTTGCCGCCAGTCTCGGCCAATTCCTCGTCTGGGATCTGCGCGAGATGCAGTTCTATGTGATCCCAGTCGGGGTTTATCTATTGGCGCTTGCGAATGGCATCCGTCACTTCCAACGCCACGATCAACTGGCCCGCGTGATCGATACTAGCGGTGTCGCGGTCTTGCTCGGCGCCACCTTTCTCCAAGCGGCTGGATCACCCAACAATATCGGCTATATCCTGCTGGTCGGCGGCGAGTCGCTGTTAGTTGCCGCCTACGGCGCGTTGGCGCGCTTGCGAGTGCCGTTTGTCGGGGGGATTGCCAGTTTTGTGTTGGGAGTGTTGTGGCTGGCGGCCAATGCGGCGCGCCTGCTCAATCAGTGGCTCTTGTTGGGAGTGTTGGGGTTGCTGATGTTGCTGGCCTACGTTGTGTTAGAACGGCAACAAGAGCAATTGCGCCGGGCGGGGCGCGATTGGGCGGCGCGGTTGCAACAGTGGCGGTAGTAGGGGCGGGTTGGAAACCTGCCCATAATATGGGGGGCGGGTTCAAGCCCGCCCCCCATCACCTATCCGACTTATTCAAACCGGTCGGCGACCAGCGCCGTCAGATCGGCGACGCGCACCGAATAGCCCCACTCGTTGTCGTACCACGCGACGATCTTGAAGAAATCGTCACCCATACTCATCGTCAGCGGCAGGTCAACCACGCTGCTGTAGGTGGTGCCGATAAAGTCGGTGCTGACCAGCTCATCGTGGCTGACGCCAAGGATGCCCTCCAGCTCCTCGCTCTCGCTCGCCTCGATGAAGGCTTGGTTAATCTCTTCGACCGAGGTCTTGGTGCTGAGCAAGACCGAGAAATCGACCATCGAGACCGTCGGTGTCGGCACGCGCACCGCATAGCCGTGGAACTTGCCCTTCAGCTCAGGAATGACCAATGCCACGGCCTTGGCGGCGCCGGTGGTGGTGGGAACCATATTGATCGCCGCTGCCCGCGCCCGGCGCAAATCCTTGTGGACGTTATCCTGCAAGTTTTGATCCATCGTATACGAGTGGATCGTCGTCATCAAGCCGCGCTCGATGCCGAAGCGATCGTTGAGCACCTTCGCCACCGGTGCGAGACAGTTGGTGGTGCAGGAGGCGTTCGAGATGATATGGTGCTTCTCGTGGTCGTACTTCGCGTCGTTGACGCCCAGACAGATCGTAATGTCCTCGTTTTTCGCCGGCGCGGTAATAATCACCTTCTTGGCCCCCGCCGCGAGGTGGGCCTTGGCCTTCTCGGCATCGGTAAAACGCCCGGTCGACTCGATGACGATATCGACCCCAAGCTCCTTCCACGGCAACGCCGCCGGATCACGCTCGGCGAGCGTCAGCAACTCGTATCGTACATCATCCTGCTCAACCACAATCGCCTTCTCGGTCACTGTCACCTCGCCATCGAAGGCGCCGTAGGTTGAATCGTACCGCAAGAGATGCGCCAGCGTCTTGGCGTCGGTGAGGTCATTAATCGCGACAATCTCAAACTCTTCGGGATAGTACTCCAGCATCGCCTTAAAGCTCTGGCGCCCGATCCGGCCGAAACCGTTGATAGCGACGCGAACCATGCAAGCCTCCTTAGCACTCAAACGATTGCGCTCCGGTAGAGATACCGTAAGCAGCAATGGTACGACAGACAACCATTGTCTGACGCGGTCATTATAGCATCTTTGTGCAGCGGTTCGTATGCCGATTTCTGCCCGTCAGGTGGAGAAATGCCTACTCAATAACCTACAGCGGAATGATGGGATGGTGAACAGCAGTCCGCATGGCCTTGCGCACTCACATCATCGATGAGATTCCCGCTGGGCCATTGCTTGACATTTCTGCTACAATATGTAGTAATTTAAGGGCGGCAACGAAGGAGTGGCGTATGGCAATAGATGTTGGGGCAGTCATTATTCTCATCCTGTTCACCATCGTTGGATTGCGCCGGGGCGCTTGGCCAAGCGGGTTTGCGCTGGTGGGCACGCTAATCGGCGCCGTACTGGTTGATCTGTGGCGCGATGGCGTGATCAATCTGCTCGGTCGCGCCGGTTTGGCCGATGGTTGGCCGCTCTTTGTCACGTTAAGCGGATTGCTGGTATTAGCGATGATCATTGGCTACGGCATCGATATGATCATCGAGTTTGGGCTTGAGGATGCCGTAGAGTGGTCGCATCGCTTGATCGGGGCTGCGTTCGGTGTTATGAATGCTGCCCTCGTCATAACGTACCTTGTGCGCTACGCCGGGGTTGCGTGGCCGGAAGTGACGAATGCCGAGCGGTTGGCAACAACCGTCGTAACGCCGTTGGTTATTGCATGGCTGCCGTGGGGGATGTTAGCGCTGACGTTGCTCGGCGGTTTAATTCTCGTGATGCGTATCCTGCATCTCTTCCGCACCGAGCGCGCGCTGTACGCTGATGCGCCGCGTTCGCCCAAAGAGGCCGATCTGCGCGTGCTCGAACAGATCAATCGCGCGATCGAGCGGCGGCGGCGATAACCGTGTGGTCTGCCGCGCCGCCTGTGTTATCGTGTCACGCTGATCAGCGGTTTGCCTAACCATTCTTCGTACAATTCGCCAAACCTGCCGGCTGCCAGCGCCGCGCGCACGTCGGCCATCAGGTTGAGCAGGAAAGCGACGTTATGCAGGCTGACCAGCCTAATGCCGAGCAGCTCTTTCGAGCGGTAGAGATGATGAATGTAGGCGCGCGAGAAGTGGCGGCAGGTATAGCAGGTGCAGCCAGCTTGCAACGGCCCCGGATCGTCGCGTAATGAGGCATTAGTCACGTTGAGCCGCCAGTTCCGCTCGCGGTTGCGCACCAGCGCCGCACCGTGCCGCCCCAGCCGGGTGGGGCTGACGCAATCGAACATATCGATGCCCCGCGCCACTCCTTCCAACAGATCATCGACATCGCCGACTCCCAACAGGTGGCGGGCCATACCGTCGGGCAGGTAGGGCACGGTCATATCCACGACCTCGTACATCTGCTCTTTGTTGGCCCCTAACGATCCCCCGATGCACAGGCCGTCAAATCCCATGCGGCTAATCGTCTCAGCGCTTGCCCGCCGCAGGTCGGGGAAAATACCGCCATGCACGATACCGAAGAGCAGTTGGTCAGGGTTGGGCAACGCGGCGCGGTTACGCTGCTGGTGCGCCGTGAGGCAGCGTTCGGCCCAGCGGTGGGTGCGAGCCATGCTTTGTGCGGTGTAATCGTAACCGGCCCGGAACGGCGGCAATTCATCGAAGCAGACGATCACGTCAGCGCCGAGATGGTGCTGCACCTCGATGCTGCGTTCCGGCGTAAAGACGTGGCGCGATCCGTCGAGGTACGATTTGAAGATGACCGCCTCTTCGGTCACTGTCACCATATCACTTAAGCGGGATGGATGAGCAGGTCGCCGGCCCTTGACCTCATCGGCGATCCCGCCGTAGACCAGCGAAAAGACCTGAAACCCGCCGCTGTCAGTCAAGATGGGGCCATCCCAGCTCATAAAGCCGTGCAGGCCGCCGTGGCGCGCGATCAGCTCGTGGCCCGGCTGCAGGTAGAGGTGGTAGGTATTGCCGAGAATGATTGACGCGCCGTGATCGCGCAGTTCGTGCGGGCTGAGCGATTTGACCGTGGCGCGCGTGCCGACCGGCATAAAGACCGGCGTCGCGACCGCGCCATGGGCGGTTTGCAACACGCCGGCGCGGGCGCGGCTGTGCAGATCACGAGCAGTAATCGTAAAATGCGACATGATTTCTACCGTAGAGCCGTACGGCTGTGCGGCTCCCCATATCACAACCGAACATCGGTACAGCCACACGGCTGTGCGGCTCCCCGTGTGGCAAGCAAACACTCGTCCAGCCAGCCATGCGGCTGCCAATCTGATCCCCAATGTACAGCCGCACGGCTGTGCGGCTCCCTATGTGATAACCAAACACTGGTTTAGCGGCAGGCTGTGCGGTTGCCAATCTGATCCCCGCACAACCATAGAGCCGCACAGCCGTGCGGCTCCCAATGGCCGTATTATAATCGATTGCACAGACATCTGTGCAGCCCCTGATCGCTTGCTGCAACGTGCTATAATGCCCCTCATTCGCCTGATATGTGACGGGGCAGAGCTGTGACCAAACGTTACATTCTTGCTATCGATCAAGGCGGCAGCGGCAGCCGCGCCGTAATCTACGATGATGAAGGCCAAGTGCAAGGGTATGGCTACCGTGCAGTAGGCCGGGTCTATCCGCAGCCGGGTTGGGTCGAGCAGCGACCGCGCGCGATTGCGCGCAGCGTGGCCGAGGCGATCAACGAGGCGCTTACCCGCGCCGGTGTGCGTGGCAGCGATCTGATCGCCTGCGGGATCACCTCGCAGCGCGATACCGTCTTTGCGTGGCATGCCCGCACCGGTCGCCCAATTGGCAATGCAATCACGTGGCAAGACTTGCGCACTGCGCCGTTGGTGGCGGCGTTGGCTGATACGCCGTTGGGGCCGCAGCGGCGCGAACGGTTGGGCCAGTTTCCCGGCCCGTATGCCAGCGCGATGCACATAGCATGGCGCATGCAGCACGATGCCGCGTTTCGCCGGGCCGCCGAGCAAGGCGTGTTGCGGGTGTCGTTGGCCGCCGGGTGGATCGTGCAGGCGCTCGGCTGCCCGGCAGAACACGCGCTCGATCACTCGTTGTTGCAGGCGATGACCGTCTACGATCCGCGCCGGCGCGCGCTGTGGGATGAGTGGATCGAAGCGCTACAGATTCCGCGTGCGGCGCTGCCTATTCCTCGCCCGACGATCCACCACTTCGGCGAGTTGCATCTCGATGGCGCAGCCGTGCCGGTGCTAGCAATGATCACCGACCAGCAATCAGCGTTGTTTGGCTACGATTGCCGTTCCCCCGGCCAAGCTGTGGCGACCCACGGCACCGCCTCGTTTGTGAATGCGGTGGTTGGCCCGCATGCGCCGCCGCAAGGTATTTGCAAGACCTATTTAGCGTGGGAAATTGGCGGTGCGCCGACCTATGCCCTCGAAGCCGATATGACGACCACCGGCGCGGCGGCCAATTGGCTGCGCGAGCTTGGTTTGGTGCGGCGCGTCGCCGATCTCGACCGGCACGCGGCGACGGTGCCTGACAGCGGCGGCGTGGTTTTTGTGCCCGCGCTTAATGGATTAGGCGTGCCAAGCGAAGATCGCAGCGCGCGCGGCGCGCTCTTTGGCTTGGCGTTGGGTGTGCAAGTAGGCCATATCGCCCGCGCCTTCTACGAGTCGATCGGCTTCCAATTGGCCGATATTCTGGCGACGATGCAAGCCGAGGCTGGGTTAACGATTACCGAATTGCGGGTAGGCGGCGGCTTAGCGGCCAGCGATCTGGCCTGCCAAATTCAAGCCGATCTGAGTGGGGTGACGCTGGTGCGCGCTCGCGATACCGAAACCACGGCCCGCGGCGTGGCCCTGCTAGCTGGGATTGGGGCCGGTGTGTGGTCGCCGCAGACCTTGCCGGCGCTGGTTGATGATACGGCGACGCGGTTTGAGCCGCGCACAACCGCCGCTGAACGGGAGTCCCGCGCTGAACGGTGGCGGATGGCCATTGCCCGCGTGCAAGGGTGGGATCCGGCAGCAGTTCGATGAAGCCGTTGTCGCGGAGCCGCACAAACGTGTCGATCACAATATCGATCCAAAGGTGTGGTTTGCAGTATGATCTCAGTCGTGCAGTTCGCAGCATCATCCTGCGCAGTTCATATTCATCTGCTTGTTTCCACTACCATCCAATCAGAAAACTAGGAATATTCGTAATAGCCATATTATGCCTTGATCCGGTTGCTGAAGCGGGCAACACCTTCTATAATATGAGGAACAAACTTGCCAAAATGTCTCATTATGCTTGGCATAACCACCAAACGAGGTGACCCATGGGCTTGATCAAACGGGTTGGCACCAAGGCAGTCAACGCGCAACCTCCCGAAAGCGGCGCTGATTCTGATGAAGGCACGCGCCAGATCAGCCCAATGCCCGCGGCGACGCCTGATGAAGGCACACGCCAGATGGCGGCGCGGCCTATTGGCGGCGGCGACGATGGTACGCGCCAGATGGCGGCGCGGCCTATTGGCGGCGGCGACGATGGTACGCGCCAGATGGCGGCGCGGCCTATTGGCG
>JAUQOZ010000083.1 GCA_030550625.1 Chloroflexota bacterium
CGCGATTGTCGATTCCCACGGTGCCGCTGCTGGTGATAGCGCGGAAGGGCGCTAGCCGCTGTTCGGTATCGGGATCAACTGGATCGTTGCCGAGCCGGTTGGCGAGGTCGCGGGCGGCATTGAGGTTGACGTAAAATACACCGCTATTTGGTGACGGCAACGCCTTCAGCGCATTGGTGTAGGTGGCAAAGCTCGCCAGCTTCTGTTCCGCGCCGAAGGCTGCTTCCATCGCTTGCCGGCCCACCGCGATCACCAGATCGTTGCCGCTGAAGCCATAGCCAAAGAAGAGATCGCCCTCTTCAAACGCTTGCACCTGTGTGCGCCCCAGCGAGGTTGCGCTCAGTCTGATGCCGGTCAGGTCTTCGGCCAGTTCGATCAACCGCTGCATGCCGCGCTCGGCGGCGGCCTGATCAGCCACGCGCAGCGCGAAATACCCCCCGACTGGCACATCGGCGCTCTCGTTGGGCAACACGGCGATCACCCCCTCGCCGTGGAACCAGCGAAACAGATCACGGTCGAGATCGATATTGAGACTGTCTTCGAGATCGCGTAGCGCATTGGCGGTTTCGGGTGTTGACTCGAGTTGGTCACGCAGCCGTTGGCCCCAGTCGGCAGGGATGGCGAAGCTGAACACCCCGATCGCCGCGCTGCTGACATCGCCGGCCCGTTCGGGCGAGACGGTTGGTCGGAAGCTGCTGAGCTGTTCGCGCAGGTCGCTGCTCAGCCGGGTTTGATCGAAGACCGTTACCGCATCGAAACGCAACCCGCTCTCGATCACCGCCATCGTGAAGCCAACGCCTTGCATGGCTTGCGCCGCCGAGCGGGCATCGGCAATGGTTGGGTTGCTCTCATCAAGCGAGCTTGACTCGAACAAGCTGTCAACAAAGCGCGCCAGCGCTTCTCCTGCGATGTAGATCGTGCCGATCCGGTCATTCGGCAAACTTTGGAGCACGGCTTGGAATTGCGCGTTGCGGGCCAGCGCGCTCTCGCTGCGTTGTTCAATCAGTTTCGTGATGCTAGCCGCGTTGCTGGCAAAAACGACCATGTTGCGGGCCAGCGCGAAAGCGGCAAACGGCGTCTCGTCGCTCTCGCTGGCGTAGATCGTCACCCCATTGGTAGTGTTGCTGGTGAAACGCTCGCCTTCCCCTTCCCGAAAGGCGCGTTGTTTGTCGAGGAAGGCTTGCGCAGCGCGTTGATCGCGGGTCGCTACGATCAGCAGCACATTGGCATTGTTGAGATCAACATCCTCGAGCGGGTCGAGTGTTGATGGCGGGTTGAATGGATCGGTCGATTCGCTTAGTGCGCCGCCAAGCTGATCGATCGGCAAGCCGTAGACAGCCACCGCTGCTTCAGCGCCGATCCACGGCGCGATGTCGTCAGCAAAGGTCACGCCAAAGCGTTCTTGCAGAAAATCGGCGGTTTCGTCGGTGTTTTGGTAGTCGAAGGTTTCAGGGAAGGCCCGCCGCAGCCGGTCAATGTTAGGTAGGTCGCTCAGATTGGGCGTGATCGCGGCGTAGAGTTGGGTTTCTGCCGGCAGCAGTTCGGGGATGGCGCTGGCCCGCTGGCTGAGCAGACTCCATGCCAAGGCCCCGCCGCCAATCACCAGCAAGAGCAACCCGACAATTCCGCCGCCGATGATCAATGGCAATGGGCTGCGGCGGCGTTCGACAGGCGGTGCTGGCGGCAACGAAAACGGGTCGGGCGCGGTCATGAACCTCCTCCTTGGCGAAAATAACTGGTTGCAGAAGTGAATACCTTACCTGTTCTCCCTTACGTATGTCGTGAGGAAAAGTTTCATCATTCGACCGGGAACTAAATCCCGCTCCGTGCCGTTTCTCTAATCAAACACCGGTTATCAGCAGATTCTCAGGTTCGAGGAGGTCATCGTATGGCACGGCTAGTCCTAATCGTGATGGCGGCAGCGGCGTTTGTGCTGGCGGCATGTGGTGCGCAAGCTCCGACAGCGCCGCCGCCGTCGCATGCTACTTCGGTAGAAGCCGTTGCAGTGCCCTCAGCGCCGCAGGCTGCTCAGGTTAGCGGCGGGCCGGGGGAGGCGGCGCCAATGGAAGCGGTTGTTCCGGCGGCAAATGCGGGTGTCGAGGCGAGTGGCGATAGCGCCAATGCGCCGGCTGAAGGGAACCAATTGCAGTACGGTTCGCGAATGGTCATTATGACCGCAAATCTGGCGATGGAGGTTGAGTCGGTTGATCAGGCCGAGGCGCAACTGCGCAATATTGTTGATCGGGCCGGTGGCTATCTGTTGCGGGTGCGCACGACCGGCGAAGGCGAGCGCAAAACGTCGTACATCGCCTTCCGCGTGCCATCCGATCGCTTCGAGCAGGTGCTCGCTGATACTGAGTCGCTTGCCAAACGGGTGATCAACCGCACGATCGATGGGATGGATGTTACCGAAGAGTTCGTCGATCTCGAATCGCGTTTGCGAAACCTTGAAGCGACCCGCGAGCGCATCACTGCTATGCTGCAACGGGCGGTGAGCCTTGAAGAGACCCTCCGCCTGAATCAGGCGCTTACTGAAGTGCAAGGCCAGATCGAGCAGGTGAAGGGGCGGATGCGCTATCTCGACCAGAATTCCACCTATTCGACCATCACCGTCGAATTGCGCCCGCTGCCGTTGGCGGCCAATGTGATGCAACCTGACTCAAAAGCTTGGAATCCGATTGATCTGCTGGTCCAACAAGTTGGTCTTTTGTTAGGGTTCCTCCGGATCGTGATGGCTATCCTCGTCGTGGCTCTCGTCTGGGCGCCCGTTTGGTTGATCCCGGTGCTGCTCATTATATGGTTCTGGCGCGTGCAGCAGAAGGCGGTGTATGGCGAAGATCGCCCGTCATCCCGCTCATCAAACGCTTCGACCAAACGGTTCAACTGATCAGCGTAATCAACGGGAGGGGCAATCTCTGCCCCTCCCATTGTCTTGTCACATATCCAACTTCGCCACTGAACGGGAGGGGCAATCGTTGCCCTGCCCGCCACTTCATCAAATATCCAGCTCAACCACCTCATTGGCGTGGGTTTGGATGAACCGGCGGCGGGGCGGTACCAGATCACCCATCAGCATCGTGAACGTCTCATCGGCGCGGGCCGCATCTTCCAGCGTCACCTGCAAGATCACCCGGTTCTGCGGGTTCATCGTCGTCTCCCAAAGCTGCTCGGCGTTCATTTCACCCAGCCCTTTATAACGCTGGATTTCAACCTTGGTGCCGGGCGGCAGTTTGCTCAGGTAAGCGTCGCGCTCGGCGTCGGAATAGGTATAGACCTGCTCGCGCCCGTGCTTGATCCGGTAGAGCGGCGGTTGGGCGATGAAGAGGTGACCGTTGGTAATGAGCGGGCGCATATGGCGGAAGAAAAAGGTGAGCAAGAGCGTGCGGATGTGGCTGCCGTCCACATCGGCGTCAGTCATCAGGAAGATGCGGTGATAGCGCAGCTTGCTCAGATCAAACTGATCGCCGATCGAAGCGCCGATGGCCGTGATCAAGGCTCGCACCTCAGCATTCGAGAGCATACGGTCAAGCCGGCTCTTCTCGACGTTCAGAATCTTGCCGCGCAGCGGCAGAATCGCCTGAAAGCGGCGATCGCGGCCCTGTTTGGCGGTGCCGCCGGCGCTGTCACCCTCGACGATATACAGCTCGCAGCGAGCCGGATTAGGGTCTGAGCAGTCAGCCAGCTTACCGGGCAGCGAAAAGCCCTCCATCGCGCTCTTGCGCGCCGTCTCGCGCACCTTCTGCACCGCAAGGCGGGTGCGGGCCGCCGAAATCGCCTTCTCGATAATCCGCCGCGCCTCGGTGGGGTTCTCGTCGAGCCATGCGCTGAAGGCGTCGCCGAAGACCGTTGCCACTGCGCTAGCCGCTTCGGGGCTGACCAACTTCTCTTTGGTTTGCGACGAAAACTGCGGGTCTTTCAGCTTGACGCTGATCACCGCGGTCAAGCCCTCGCGCACATCATCGCCGGTCAGGTTGCTCTCGTTCTCTTTCAGCAACCCTTTGGCGCGGGCATAGTTGTTAATCACGCGGGTCAGCGCGGTGCGGAAGCCTGACAGGTGCGAGCCGCCATCCGAGTTGTTGATGTTGTTGGCGAAGGTGTAGACATTGTCAGTATCGAACGAATCGGTGTACTGCAACGCCACCTCAACCATCACCTCATCAACCATGCGCTCGACATAAAACGGCTGGCGGTGCAATACCACCTTATCTTTGTTGAGATGGCGAACATACGAGACAATCCCACCCTCGAAATAGAAGTTGAGCTCGCGGTTGGTGCGTTCATCAACGAACTTGAACCGCAGCCCCTTATTGAGATAGCTCATCTCGCGGAAGCGTTGGGCGAGCGTATCAAAGTTATAGTCGAGGGTTTGAATGATCGACGTATCGGGCAAAAAGCGGGTGGTGGTGCCGTGGCGGTCGGTCGGTTCGAGATCGATCACATCGGTCACCGGTACGCCGGCCCGGTACTCTTGGTAGTAGTGGCGGCCATTGCGGTAGACATCGACCCGCATATACGCCGAAAGGGCATTAACTGCCGACACACCGACGCCGTGCAAGCCGGACGAGACCTTATAGCCGCCGCTGCCAAACTTGCCGCCGGCGTGCAAGCGGGTCATAACCAGTGTGAGGGTGCTAATGCCCTCTTTGGGGTGAATCCCGACCGGAATGCCAGAGCCGTCATCGCTAACCGTCACCGACCCGTCGCGGTGAATGGTGACGCTAACGCTGGTTGCGCGCCCGGCCATCACTTCATCCACCGAATTATCAACCACCTCGCGCACCATGGTGTGCAGGCCGTTGATGTCGGTGGGGCCGATATACATGCCGGGGCGCTTGCGGACGGCTTCCATGCCTTCCAGCACCTGAATCTGGCTTTCATCGTAGGTTGCCGGAGTCTCGTTCGTCATCGTTGGTGTTCCTTAAGCAAGATAGAGCGGAGCGCTCAGCGCGCCTCGGTTCGTCACGAATGGCTTGGCCGTTACAGCTTGGCGTAATACTGGTAAAACTGCAAGCGCGCAGCGCGCAAGCCGCTGCCGATATAGGCGTTGCCGACGATCGCCGGCGCTAACCATCCCGGCTGCATCGCCAGCGCTCGCCACAGATGAGCAAACCCAAACTCGATCACCGTACAGATGGCCAAGAAGGTGGCGATCGAAAACCAGCGCCGGCGGGCGAAGTGCCAGCTTGCCCGCAAGGCAGCGAGCGGCCCGTGCTGCTGGAGCGTGATAATTTCGGGCGTGAAGCCAAAGATGACCAGCCCGATCAGGCTCAGCGCAATCCAGCCGGTGAATAAGAATGGCGTTGTCGCCGGCATGATCGATACCATCACAATGCTGAGCGCGAGCAGCGGCGCCACGATGCCCAACGCAATGCCAACTGCGCCGGCGAGCCGGATGCCGATCGCGACGCTGTGCGCCAACGTTGTTTGCAGCCATGGCCGATCTTGGTGCATCAGTTGGCGGAGCAATGCCAGAAAAAGGCTGCTGAGCGCAAGGGCAACGGCGTTTAACCCAATCACCGCCAACCCAAACTGCCTGCTTGAGAGCACGAGCGGCGGTGGGGTGACGGCCTCCGCTCCCGGTGTGAGGAGCGGGATCAGATTCGTGATCACGAGCAGGGTGCGCGCATCAGTGGCGTGTAAGGTGCCAATCCACTGCGCAAGGATGCTCTGATCGCTGGTTGGCGGGAGCGCCAACGTGATCGCGCTGCCGAGCCAGAGGTATGCGCTCAACCCGATCGAGAAGAGCAAGATGAATGGCTGGCGGTGAACGGTGGCGTAACCGGCAGCCAAGGCGTCAATAACATAGAATGGTTGGCGCATGCGCTTCGCTCGAATAGTTGCTCGCATCATCACGCTCTATTATACCACAGATCGCCCGCTGATATGATTGATTTTCGCACGCATGTTCGATTGATAGGGCGAAAATCCGTTCAAAAACGGTTTGCAAAAGCCGATCGGTGGTGATATACTTGACGTGTGGAGTCAGGTTGCCCCAATCGTGGGCATGGGCAACCGCCTGCTTGACACTCGCTGCTGTCGAAATGGGCGACAGTCTCATCAGGCCGTTCAGGGAAGCGCGATGAACCGTCTGTGAGTACCGCTAGAAAGCCGCTTCCGCTGCTGTCGCAGCGGTCTGGCGCAGCAGTCTGCGTTGTTCGAGTGGAAAGTGGGTCATACCCACTTTTCTTATTGTCAGGCGAGTTACAGCGATGAAAAGCGATTTTTACGCGGCGATTACTCAGATTGCATCCGAACGCGGTATTCCGAAAGAGGCCATCATTGATGTGATGGAGCGCGCGCTGGTCAGCGCGTATAAGCGCCTGCTCGGTCCCAACCCGCCGACCGTTGAGGTGACGGTGAAGCTCGATCCGGTGAGCGGGGTGGCACGGGTCTACGCCGAAAAACAGGTGGTTGACGAGGTGTACGACGAGCGATTTGAGATCGATCTCGAGGCTGCGCGCCGGATCAAGCCCGATGCTCAGATCGGTGAGACGGTGCTGGTCGAGAGTACGCCGCGCGATTTTGGCCGGATCGCGGCCCAAACCGCCAAGCAGGTGGTGTTGCAGGGAATTAAAGAGATCGAGCGGAATTATGTCTATAGCGAGTTCGAGAATCGTGAGGGCGAGTTGCTGACCGCTACCGTGCAGCGCAATAATGGCCCGCGCGGCAATGTCATCCTCGAACTAGGTAAAGCGGAGGCCGTTATTCCGCCCAAAGAGCAGGTTGCGAACGATCGCTACTACCATGGCCAGCGCCTGAAGGTGTTGTTGGTTGAGGTGAAGAAGGATGATCGCGGTCCGCGTCTGATCGCCTCGCGCGCACACAAGAATTTGATCAACCGCCTGTTTGAGATGGAAGTGCCGGAGATTTACAACGGCGCGGTTGAGATTAAGTCGGTGGCGCGCGAACCCGGTCTGCGCACCAAGGTCGCTGTCGCCGCTCGCCAAGAGGGGATCGATCCGGTTGGGTCGTGCGTGGGGATGCGCGGCATCCGCATTCAGAATATCGTGAACGAGCTGAATGGCGAGAAGATCGATGTCGTGCAGTGGTCGTCCGATCCACGCGAGTATATTGCTAATGCGCTCTCGCCGGCGCAAGTGGTGGAGGTGCATCTGAATGATCACGACCATACCGCGCTGGTGATTGTGCCCGATAAGCAATTGTCGTTGGCGATCGGCAAGGAAGGCCAGAATGTGCGGTTGGCGGCGAAGTTGACCGGCTGGCGGATCGATATCAAGAGCGCGTCGGCGCTGCTTGAAGAGGAGCGGGCCGCTGCCGAGGCGCGCGCTGAAGCTGAGGCTGAACAGATGGCGATCGAGGCCGAATTGGCGAGCGCGCCGGTTGAACAGCGGGTGGTGCAGGCCGATGGCACGATCCGCTATCGCGGTCACCGCTATGGCCCGCTGGGCAATGATCTGGTTGGCCAGACGGTACAGGTGCGGGCAACTTCGCAGAAGATCTTTATTTACTACAACAATCGCCTGTTCGCTTCTTATATCTTGCTGGAAGGCGGGCAGGCTTCGCCCGATGAGGAGTGAGGCGATGGCGGCCAAAGTCACGTCTGGGGTGGCGCGTCCGCGCCATGTGCCGCAACGCACATGTATTGTTTGCCGGCAGAGCGACGCCAAGCGCGCATTGATCCGCTTGGTACGCGATGCGACGGGGCGGGTGGCGATCGATCCGACCGGTAAGCGGCCCGGACGCGGGGCGTACCTTTGCCGCAACCCTGAGTGCTGGTCACAGGCTTTGCGCCGCCACGCGGTGGAACGCGCGTTGAAGATTGCTGCGCTCCATCCCGATGATCGGGCGATGATTGAACAGATGGGGCGGCAATTGCTTCAGGAGACGATGTCAACGGCGTCTTCTTGAGACGTGTTCGGCTGCATTGGCGCCTTTATGAAAGCTTGCTGCCGCCGGCGCCGTTGATGTCCGTGCGCCTAAGCTTAATGGGAGAACGTCCGCTTGAGCGATGCTCTCCCCAGAAAGGGAGTAGATAATGAGTGATAAACCACGACGCGATACAGGCGGTACGGGAACGGGCAGTGGTCGTAGCGCCGGCCAGCCGGGTGGCAGCCGAACGACGAATGGCGCGCCGGCGAGCGGCGCTGGCCGTAACCCGAACCCGCCGGCAGGAGGGAACCGTCCACCGGCGAATCAGTCATCCGGTCGTCCGGCGCCGTCTGGACGCGGCTCGTCGCCGGCGTCGTCTGGGCGCGGTGCGCCGCCGGCTGCCGGTGTCCCCCGGAGCGGTGGCGCGCCGGGGTCTCGTGGCGGCAGTGCTCCTCCTCCGCCTGCGCCGGCCCGTGGCGGCCCGAATGCCCGCAGTGGCCGCTCGCAACAGTCCCGTGGCCGTCCGCAACCCGAAGAGCGCGAGCGCGAGCGCGATAGCGCCCTGCGCCGTCCGCAAACACCGCCGCCGGCCCGGCCAGTCGTGCGTCCGCGTGGCCCGGTGGCGTTGCCGCCGGTGATGACAGTGCGCGAGTTGTCTGAAGCGACTGGGATTGGCGCTGCTGATATTTTAAAGGCGATGTTGAAGGCGGGGATGATCGCGAATATCAATCAGCAGATTGATTATGAGACGGCAGCGTTGATTATTAGCGATTTTGGCATTGAGACGACTGAGATTGTGCCCGAACAGATGGCGGGCATTGTCGAAGATATTAAAGAGGTGTTGAAGGCCCAACCGCCGGAAGAGATGCGCCCGCGTCCGCCGGTGGTGACGATTATGGGTCACGTTGACCACGGTAAGACCAAGCTGCTCGATGCGATCCGTTCGACCCGCGTAGCCGAGGGTGAGGCTGGTGGGATTACTCAGCATATTGGTGCGTATCAGGTCGAGGTGAACCATCGCAAGATTACCTTCCTCGATACGCCCGGCCACGAGGCGTTTACCGCAATGCGCGCCCGCGGCGCTCAAGTGACCGATATTGTCGTGTTGGTGGTGGCTGCCGACGATGGCGTGAAGCCGCAGACCGAAGAGGCGATCGCTCACGTCAAGGCCGCTGGTGTGCCGATGATTGTGGCGATTAATAAGATCGATCTGCCGACGGCGAACCCCGACCGGATTAAGCAGCAGTTGGCGGCGATTGATGTGATTGTTGAGGAATACGGCGGTACTGTGCCATGTGTTCACGTTTCGGCCCGCCAGAAGATTAATATCGATGGCTTGTTGGAGATGATTTTGCTGGTGGCCGATCTCGAAGATCTGCGCGCGAACCCCAATGCGCCGGCAGTGGGGACGATTATCGAGGCGAAGCTTGATAAGAGCCGTGGCCCAGTGGCGACGGTGTTGATCCAGAATGGTACGCTCCATCTCGAAGATAACGTGCTGGTGGGGAGCGTCGCCGGCAAGATTAAGTCGATGTTTAGCGATAGCGGCAAGCGCCTGCGCCACGCCGAACCCTCGACGCCAGTTGAGATTGTCGGTCTGGAAGGAGTGCCGCAGGCTGGCGATATTTTGCAGGTGATGGACGATCTGGTGGTGGCGCGTGAAATCGCTTTGCAGCGCCAGCGCCAGCAGCGCGCCGAGGCGATGGCGGCCAGCGCACGCGGTACCAGCCTTGAAGAGCTGTTTGGCAAGGTGAAGCAGGGTCAGGTTAAGGAGCTGAACCTGATCTTGAAGGCCGATGTGCAAGGTTCGCTCGATGCGATCGCGCACTTGATCGAGCAGTTGAACCAGTCGCAGAACGAGGTGCAGACGCGCATCATCCACCGCGGCGTGGGTGCCATTACCGAGGGTGATGTCAACCTTGCCTTGGCTAGCCACGCGATTATCATCGGCTTTAATGCCCGGCCTGACCCGGCGGCTCGCCGCCACGCCGAGCAGCACGGGATTGATATTCGCTTCTACAATATCATCTACCAACTGCAAGATGATTTGAAGAAGGCGATGGCCGGTATGCTCGCACCGACCTTCAAAGAGGTGGTTGAGGGCTATGCCGAGGTGCGCACGACCTTCCGCTTGCCGACCCGCGAGATTGTCGCCGGCGTCTATGTCACCGACGGCAAGATTACTCGCACCGGCCAGAATGTGCGCGTGTTGCGCCGTGGCGTGGTGATCCACGACGGCAGGATTTCGTCGCTTAAGCGCTTTAAGGACGATGTGCGCGAAGTGACTGCCGGCTACGAATGTGGTTTGATCGTCGAAGGGTTTAACGATATCGAAGCCGGTGACGCGCTTGAGTTCTATCGTCAAGAGCAGGTCGCGGCAACGCTGTAGCGGCATAGCGCTGCTATGCCCCCATAGGCATAGCAGCGCTATACCCATACCCGCTCTCTAGAAAGCGGTTTGGCCTATGTCAAAACAACGATTGCAACAAGTAGCCGATACCATGCAGCGTGTTCTCGGCGAGGTGATTCAGAAAGAATTAAAAGATCCACGGGTTGGGTTTGCCACGGTAACTCGCGTTGATGTGAGCGCCGATTTGCAGCACGCGAAGGTGTACATTTCAGTGATGGGCACGCCGGAAGAACGCGAGGCGACCATGGCTGCTCTCAACCATGCCCGTGGCTTCTTGCGCAAACGTTTGGCCGATGAGATGGGCTATATGCGCTTTATTCCCGAATTGCGCCTTATCCAAGACACATCGCTTGATTACAGTATGCACCTTGAGCAGGTGTTCCGCGAAATCCAGCACGAGCGGTTAGTCAATCCGCCGAAACTTGATGATGAGCAGTGATGCCGTTCCCTTCGATCCGTACTATAAGAAGCGGATTGCCTATTCGTTGCGCGGCCAGCAGTTTGCCTTCGATGTTGGCCATACCATCTTTTCATCGTTTCAAGTCGATGAAGGCACCGATCTGCTGTTACGTCTGATCGAACCGGCGCAACCCGACCCGCAGCGCATCCTCGACCTCGGCTGCGGTTGCGGGGTGATCGGGATCTGCCTTGCCCGCCGTTTTCCCCACGCTGATGTGACCCTCGTTGATAAAGATCTGCTGGCGGTGCGGTATGCGCGTCACAATGCCGAACTTAATGCGACGCCGAATGTGCGCGTCTTGGGGAGCGTGGGCCTGAGCGATGCGCCGCCCGGTCCCTACGATTTGATCGTCTCGAATATTCCGGCTAAAATCGGCGACTACGCGATTGAACACGAATTTGTGTTGGCGCCGCTCCGCCAGTTGCGTCCCGGCGGTGAGTATTGGTTTGTGGTGGTGAGTGGTTTGAACCATCTCATTCCGCGGCTGGGGCCGCGCCATAATCTGCGCCTGAAAGAGATTAAGAAGCGTGCCGGCCATTCGGTGTACCGGATTGTGGCGCCGGCGTCTACTACCGGAGGGTTATGATCTACGCTGATCCGCAACAGGCCGCCGGCCCGATCCGTGATGCGCTGGCTGGCGCGCAGCGTATTTTGCTCCTCAGTCACGTTAATCCTGATGGCGACGCGATCGGGTCGTTGCTGGGCACGATGCATGTCTTGCGCGCGTTGGGCAAGGAGACCATCGCCTTAGCGTCGTCGCCGCCGCTTGACTATTGCGCCGTGTTGCCCGGTTATGATGCGCTGCGCGTCTATCAATCGGGCGAGGCCCTGCCTGAGTGCGACGTGATCTGGATGGTTGATGTCGCCCATCTCTCGCGGGCTGGCGCGATTTACGATGAGCACAAAGATGCCTTGCTGTCCCGCCCGCTGATTATTGTTGATCATCACGCTACTAACAATGGCGGTGGTACGGTGAGCTTGATCCGGTCACATGAGCCGTCGTGCGCTGAGGTGCTGGTTGATCTGTTTGCTGCGCTCGACTGGCCGCTCTCGCCTGACGCGGCGACTTGCCTGTTTTTGGGCACGATGACCGATACCCAGAGTTTCCAGACCCCCAACGTCAATCCGGCGACGCTGCGCCGGGCTGCTGCGTTGCTCGAGGCCGGCGCCGATAAGCAGCGGGTGATTGATGCGGTCTTTTTCTCGATCCCGCCGGCGACCTTGCGCTTGACCGGTATGGCGATGGCCCATTTGCAGCAGGAAGATGGCATCTTCTGGACGGTGGTGACACAGGAGATGTTGCGCGCCGCTGGCGCCGATGAGCAGGCGACTGATGATACCGTGAGCCGGTTGCAGCGGGTGGCTGGCATGCGCGCGTGCGTTCTCTTCCGTGAGCGCCCTGATGGCACGGTCAAGATGAGTTTACGTTCGGCGCCCGGCGTTGATGTGGCCGCAGTGGCGCAGATGTGGGGCGGCGGCGGCCACCGGCAGGCGGCGGGGGCGACGCTGAAGATGAGTCTTGAGGCGGCAGTGGCGGCGGTGTTGCCGGCCTTGCGGCAGGCGGTGGCGCAACAAAGTCATGGCTGAGCTGATAGGGTTTCTCGTGATTGACAAGCCGGCTGGCCTGACCTCGCACGATGTGGTGGCACGGGTGCGCCGGTTGGTGGGGCGGGCCGTGAAGGTCGGTCACGCCGGTACGCTCGATCCGGCGGCGACCGGGGTGTTGCCGGTGGCGTTGGGCAGTGCGACCCGCCTAATCGATCAACTGGTGGATGCGCGCAAAGGCTATGTGGGAGTGGTACGGCTCGGTGTGCAGACCACCACCGACGATGCTGAGGGTGAGCCGCTGGCGACGCAACCGGTGCCGGTATTGACCGAGGCTGAGATTGCGGCGGTGCTTGAGCGGTTTCAGGGCGAGATTCTGCAACAGCCACCGGCCTTTTCCGCGCTCCATATTGACGGCCAACGCGCCTATGCGCTGGCCCGCGCCGGTAATGACGTGACCCTCGCGCCGCGGTTGGTGCAGATCGACCGGATCGAGTTGCTGGCGTGGACGCCGCCTGATCTGACGATTGCAGTTGAATGCGGCAAAGGCGTCTATATTCGCGCGCTGGCCCGCGATATTGGCGCTGCGTTAGGTTGTGGCGCACATCTGGCTGCGCTGCAACGCACGTTTGTCGGCCCATTCCGGCTTGAGCAGTCCGTGCCGCTGGCTGCGCTAACCGACCGTTCTGTGCTTGGGCAGCACCTCTTGCCGCCGGAAACCGCTCTGCTCGATTGGCCAGCCCTTCAGCTCGATGACGCCGATGCCCGCCGGGTGCGGCACGGCATGGCCATTTCCGCCGGAGAGGCGGAAGCTGACCGCGCCCGCGCCCACGATCCCGCTGGTCATCTGATCGCCTTACTCCGGCGCGATGGTGCGCGTTGGCAGCCGGTGAAGGTGTTTCATGGGGAGTAGGGAGTAGGGGTTGGGGAGTAGCGGTAGTTTCTCGGCGCTCATTCAGCATGGGTGTATCTATGGAGTGCGGCAGTGAAACTGCCGCATTTCTGTTATCATCAATAAGCGTATCGATCTCCGAATCTTTGAAACCCTACTCAAACAATGAACGAAACTCTCCGCCTCTACTACGACGACTCATACCTCACCGCATTTACCGCGCAGGTGATTGCGGTCGCCGAACGCGATGGCCAGCCGGCGCTGGCGCTCGATCGGAGCGCCTTCTACCCAGAAGGCGGCGGCCAGCCGGCTGACCGCGGCTGGTTGCACGACGTTGCTGCCTCTCGCCGCTGGGAAGTGCGCGATGTGCAGAGCGATAACGGCGTGGTCTGGCATCTGCTGGCGGCGAGCGATGAGCTGCCGGCGGCGGGTGCAACCGTCACCGGCCAGATCGACTGGCAACGCCGGTTTGATCACATGCAGCAGCATTGCGGCCAGCACATCTTAACCGCTGCCTTCATTGCCACCAGCAACGCGCCGACGGTCTCCTTCCACCTCAGCGAACGGAGCGTCACGATCGATCTGGCGGTGGCAGAGTTGAGTGAAGCGCAAGCGCGCGCCGCTGAAGCATGGGCGAATGCGGCGGTTTGGCAGAACCTGCCAGTGCATGCCCGGTTTGTGTCGCCAGACGAACTCGATCGCATCCCGTTGCGCAAACCGCCAACGGTGAGCGGCGCAGTGCGGGTGGTCAGCATTGGCGACATTGACCATTCAGCGTGCGGCGGCACCCACCCGGCCCGCAGCGGTGAAGTGGGTGCGATTGCAGTATTGGGGTGGTCGCGGCAGCGCGGCATGATCCGGGTTGAATTTGCCTGCGGCGGGCGAGTGATTGCAGCGCTGCGCGAGCGTGATGCGGCGGCCCGCGCCGCGGCGGCGACGCTCAGCGTGGGATGGGCCGAACTGCCAGCGGCAGTGGCTCGGCTGCAAGAGGCGCAACAGGCGCTGCAACGCGAACTGGCGCAGACCCAACGCGACCTCGATGCGCTGCGCGCGGCGCAATGGTACGCGCAGGCGCCGGTGAACAACGGGCGGCGGGTTGTGACGGCCACGCTGCCCACCGCCAGCGTTGACCGGCTGCGCGCCATTGCCAACGTCATCGCCGAGCTGCCGGGAGGCATCGCGATCGTGGCCGGCGGCGCAGAACGGGTGCAGGTAGTGGTGGCTTGTCACCCCGACACCAACGCCGACGCGCGCGCGATCCTTGCCGCGGGCATGGCTGTGTTAGGCGGGCGTGGCGGCGGCAATGCCCGTATGGCCCAAGGCGGCGGCGGGCAACCGGCCCTGCTGGCCGCCGCGATTGCGGCGATGGCGGAACAAGCCGCTTAGCTTCGCTCTATGGTACAATAGAGCTAGATGTTATGGCGAGCCTAAACATGGCGGGGCAAGCGATGAGCGAAAGCGTCGAAATGTATCTGGTGATGACGGCCCTCTTGCGCCAAGCGCCCGATCAGCCGGTGCCGTTGTCGGTGTTGGCCAACCGGCTAGGGGTATCGCAAGTCTCGGCCAACGAAATGTGCCATCGCTTGCAAGAGCGCGGTTTGCTCTGCTACCAGCCCTACCGCGGCGTCACGCTCACGCCCGATGGTGAAGAGTGGGCGCAACGGATACTCTCGCGCCGGCGGATGTGGGTGATTTTTCTGGTGGAAAATCTCGGCATCGATCCGGCAGAAGCCGATGCATTGGCGTGCCAGCTTGAACATATTACCTCAGAGCGGCTCGATGCGGCGTTAAAAGCGTTTCTGGAGCGTGACCCCGCGACGCGCATCGATACCGCGGCGACGCCGCAGCCGCTCGCTGCTTGCACCGCCGGAATGCACGGCGTGATCACTGCAATTGACGCTGAACCGGCAGCGACTGCCTTTCTCGCCCGGCAAGGGTTGGCTCCCGGCGCTACCGTCGAGGTATTGGCGGTCAGCGATAATCAAGCGGTGCTGGTGCAAACCGGCGAACACCAACTGGCCCTTGCGCCATCGCTGGCGGCGCGGGTGATGCTGGCGGCGCCTACCGCCGATCGGCGGGCCGTTTGGCGGCGGTGTAGCGCCTTTTGGGCATGTGTGCGCGGTGAATCGCCTGAGTGCCCGCCGGTTGGGTAGGGGCGCAGCCCCGCAGCTCCGTATGTCATTGCGAGGGGGTGGGGCAAGCCCGCGAAGCGGGATGCCCCACCCCCGAAGCAATCTCCCGCTTCAGCGGCAAGGGTGCCTCTTTCGTACTCGCGGGGGTAGCT
>JAUQOZ010000184.1 GCA_030550625.1 Chloroflexota bacterium
AAATCGAGCGCCTTCGTTTTGACCTGTTCCCCGACAAATGGCGCATCTTCAACCCGCAAGCGGCTGCCGTTCCATGGACTGCCGAAGAGCCGGCAGGCGAGGCAGAGTTTGTCTTCGGCGCCTAACCGCTCAAATTCGCTGCGCTCATCTTTGGGCAGTGTTTTGATCAAGCTATTGCAACTCGCGACGGGATCGGTCGTTTTAGCGGTTAGCGGGTTACACGCCGGGCACGTGGTCAGAAATGCCCGTTTGCGGCTTGCTTTATCGTTGCCCTCATCCCATGCGCTGAAGGTCGCTAAGGTGCGCGCAATCCGTTCGGCTTGGCTGCGCAACGCACCGCGCAAGCTTGAGCCGGGCAAGACCGGTTTGGCGCCGTTGGCGTAGGTCTCAAGCAACGGTGCGTGATCGAAGCCGCTCCGGCCCGATTGCGCCGGATCGTTGATGAGGAAAGGGCCGGTAGCGGCGAGGACGAATTCGGCCAACGCCCACGAGCGCGCTACCGGTACATTGTCGCTCCGCACCGCTTTGATCAAGCCACGGGCAACCTGTAATTGCTGACTCAGCCAGCCGCGATTGCCATCGGTCGCCTCCCACGGCGGCCCATCGCGCAAAAAGCTGATCAGTGCATCGGGGTCGTTGAGATCGCGCTCGATCCATTGCACATTCGACAACTGCAACGCCCCCAAGCCGCGGTTCACCCGACCGCCAACCACACCACGTCCCTGTTCCCACTCGGCGAGGGTAGCCGCCAACAACGGCAATAGCGGCTGATCGGCGGGCAATTTTGGATCAATCTCCAACCGCAGTTTAAACTCTGTCCCCGCCGGCACCACCTCGTAGTCGAATTTAATCCGTTCGCGCCGGGCAGCCGCACCGGTGACGCGATCAATCCCCACGCCATCACGGATCGCCAGCGCTGGCGATGTGGCAAGCACGGCGTCGTAGACCAGCAACCGAGCGGCGACCGCTTCATCATTGTCTTCGCGCGGATTGACATCGCCGAACAATTGACAAACCAGACATTGGCAGGCTTCACTTGATGACGTTCCTTCCAGTGCCTGACAGACGTTATTGTCAAACCTTGGCGCGAGCCGGGTGGCGATGCTGCGCAACGCGCCGGCAATGGCCGTGCCGGGAATGAGCAGCCGGCCCCGCACATCACGGCGCACCAGATCATCGGTCACGTCGCTCGACTTGCCGCTCCCTACGTGCAACGCTGTGCGCAGGGTCAGCTTCGCGGTAATGGCGCGAAACGTCATCGGCGACCTCCTTTCAATGCCTGCTGGCGCGCCGGACCAGCGATGCGCGCAGCGAGGATTTGCAAGCCTATTCGCCACGCTTGCGAATTCTGTTCGAGTTTCCACCGCTTGAGTGTGTCTACCAACAGACCCAGCAACTTCTCAATGGCATCGATGCCCGGCTTCCCATCAGTCGCAAAAAAGTTCGGTTTGTCACGGCCTAATGCTGCCGGCTCACCCAGCGTCTGCAACTCGTTCATAATCGCCTCGACCGAGATATGGCGCGAAACATGCAAGAGACGCGCTACCGCCTCGAAACGATCATCCGCAAAAACGTCAAATGACGCGCCATCAAGCGTTTTCACCCATGCTTGCGTGAAATCAAGCATCTTGGTCAGCGGAGTGATCTCGCCAGCCGGCGCCAGCAACGACAGATTGAGCATTGGACTGTCGATTCCTTCAAGTTGCCGATAGATCGGGTGATTAAAGGCCACCCGGCCAAACCCCTCTTCGCGGCGCAACCCAATGCCGCGATTTTCGACCTCTTTCAGATGCTCCACGAGCACATTCAGCGCAATGCCCTTGAAACTCAATCGCACGCTCGCACCAGCCACAATCGCAACATCACGGCTCCGCGGCAAGCCTAGTTTATTGTTGAACGCATCGACCGCACGGGTAGCCGAAAAGGCCAGCAACTCACCTTGGGCATTGCGATCAATTTCAACGGTAACGTTGCTGGGCAACCCCAACTCACGCTTCAGCCAAGCCGGATCGAAACCGCGCCAGAAGCGACCCCATTGGTCGACCACAATCGCATCGCTGAGCAGTAACATGCGCACGTGGTCGGTGCTGTCTAGACGCTCACTGAGGTCTTGCAGGTGGAAGATCGGTATATCGATGGGTTCAAACACCACGCTGACCTTCCCATAGCCGCGTTGAGTCGCTTTACCGAGCTTCAGCTCGTTCACCCCCTCCTGCAATCCGGCCATCTGGTGCAGCTCCTGCCAAACGTCACCATTTGTACAGGTGATTTCACCCACAAAATACTGGCCCGGCTCTAATGCTACGTAGCCGTACAAATCACCGGTGCGCACCCGACCGCTGTTGGGATCGATACGGATGTGCATTTCGATAGTCTGGTTAGGTTTGTGGCGTGAGCGAGGCACACCTGCCAGCGTGATAAAACCATCAAGCGTTTTCAGCTTCACTGAAGCAGCTTTTCCACCACAAATAGGACATTTAGTGTCGTTCGTATCGTCGAGTAAACTCCAAATTCCATGACTTTCATCACTACTCTCATCAACATAACCGGGATGCAATTCACATGTAACGAGATCACGTGGCGCTATGATTGTTGCATAACCTCCTAGGTTATCTTTGTTATTTTTGTTATTTTTGTTATCTAAATCAATCTCAACCGGCATCAGCGGTGAAAAGCGCACAGTATCATTAAAAAAGAGCTCCACAAATCGATTAAATACCGCAGTATTAGAATTTGTGAATCCGCCATGCCGGTGTGTAATCCGCCATGCTAAGGCGCCACGCAACACGCTGCCGGGAATCATTTCGAGTGTCTCATACTGGTTGCCGGCTTCGGCGCGGCGAGCAATCAGCAACGGTTCATCGAGACGGACGAGTACCCGCAGACGATAGGTGTGGTTGCCGGGATCAGCAGGCAGATGAAGCGGCTTAGGCGCATTATGACTAGTCGCAGGCGCAGACTCATGGACTGTCTCACCCTTCAGGCGCTTGGCTAGCCGCGTTAACAGGTCACTTTCCCGATTGCGATCAACTACATGAATCTCGCACTCACCATAGCCACGGCGTTTCCCCGCCCCAAGATTGCGCAGCATGCGCGCCGCTGCAACGATATATTCCGCTTCCCGCTGCGCAATGGCGTCATCACGCTCACACTCGGCCACAAAGCGAAACCGCAGGCTGCCATCGCCGTCTTCATGGGTAAAGAGCTTATTCTCTTCAACGCGGCGGGTGCGTGGATTGATCCGCGCACGGGTCGTAGTTTGAGCGGCCATGAACTTCGTGCTTTGCTTTTGGGGGCGCACCTGCGGTATCAGCAACCCGGCTGGCCGGGCCGACGAGATGCGCCAGCGTTTAAGCTGACGCGGCGAGCCAAAGATGCGCTCAAGAATCTGCTGGCAATCAGGTTGGCGCGCAAATGGTTGCAACGCCAACAGGTTCGCGAGACTTTCGCGCAAGAGGCCGGCCAGCACCGTGCCGCGAATGACCGGCACGCCGTCGGGATCACGGAGCAGCGCCGAGTCGACTTGCAAACCCAAGCCGTGACCAGCGCCAACGTGATAGTCGCTTTTGAAGGTTAGCTCAAATTCGAGCCGGATGCTCATGCCTCGTCCTCCTGCGGTTCGTATGCATCAGGGCTATAGGTGAGATCTTGGGCGAAATCCCATACTTCGAGCAGGTCGAGCATACCGTGCGCTAATGGCATCTTATTACCCCATTTAACATCGCGCCAGTAATGCACTTTGTCACTGCCTAATGCTATTAGAGCTTCTGTCACTTTCTGCTGTTCCTGCTTACTCAATCGCAGTAGAATACGCGCTAACTCAGAGACGGCCCATTTTTCAAGCGCTGCTTTGCGCTGATCCATTTGTACATTTGCAGGCACATTCTCAAAGCAGCGACGCAATTCAGCCAATCGTTTGTTGGGCAAGTCTTTGAGTGTATAGCGCTGTTGCAACAATGTGTTTAGTGCAATACCGTACTCCAAGGCATCACGGGACAGAGTGCTTTCTACCACCCAGTAAGGGCGTAAGGTGCGGCGAATCACCGTGTTATTGTCTCTATCCTCGGCTGCTGCCAACCGATTCCCCAAAATCACCTCAAAATTCACGGCTGAGAGATGTTCACCAGTAGCATAGGCCAGCCGTTTACTTTGTTGCTTCGCCTGCTTCAGCAAATCTTTAGCCCGCTGATATGCCAAAGCGTAGGGATACTTGCTCTTGCAAATCACGACCGCAGCAGCAATGGTAGGGCGGGGAAGGTCGTTTAAGCCAATCTTCTGTACAAGATCGGCCATCTCCCGTTCCCATGTGAGGCAAAACTGGCGCGCGACATCAAGCGCATACGGCGCCGGGATGAGGGCAAAGAGATCGTCGCCGCCAAGGATGAGCGGGAGGACGGGGATCATCGCGGCTTTGCCCGGCACGGCTTGGCGAAATAGAGCAATGGCTTGCGCCAGACTATTCTGAATGATAGTCGTTAGGTTCTGCGAGAGTTTAGTCATCTGTTGCTGATTGCAACTGCCAAAAATTTGGCCCATACCGTTGCCATCAGCCACAAGGTACGCCACGTAATTGCGCTGGCTCAGATCAAAATCCGCAATATCGTCAGCATCCTCCGGCCAATCGGGAGAAATATTGCCTTGAATCTGGGCAGCCTCACGATACGCTTTGTATACATCATCTAAGATCGCCTGTTGCGCCCGATCACGTTCAGCTTGCTTGACTTGGCAGGTTTGGCACAAGTAATACCGCCGGCCCGCGGAACGCCGGCCCTTGCGCGTGTCTCTACGCTCGGCAAGCGCAACGCCACAAGACTCACAAAATGCCACATACGGCATGTGTGCTTCGGCGACCACGCCTGAGCGCCGGCTTTTCGCCCAACGCAATTTTTGATCGGCGGCTTGATTGGCCGCTTGAAAGGAATTTTTCGTTCCTGCCGCGGCAACAACCTCCACCGGCTCAGCGATGGTCAAACTCCCGCCAAGCGCCAATTGGTAGAGTTCGGCGAGCTCAGCGCCAAAAGCTTCAGCTTGCTTTTTATCGTTAAACATCACCCGAAAGCTGCCGCCATCGTTCACAATCACTGTCCCGCCGTGCTGCTTGGCTAGCATTTCGCCAACGCTCTGGCAAAACCGGGTCAACAACTGGCTCGCGCCAACCACTTCGCGCAAGCGCGACGAACGAAAGATGAGATCCTGAATTTTATCAGCCTCGGCGGCGAGCAGGTAGGGCATGGCGTGACCTCCTAAAGATCTGTGCGCAATTGCGGCGGGAGAAAGTCAAGCTTAAATATGGCGCAGGCTCGGCTCCAACGCACAGCAGAGACGATCCATGGAACCTGACCAACTTTGATCTTAAAGAAATCTGCAAAGTTTGCACTCACAAATGACAGCGCATCATCTGCGAGTTGTGGATCGACTGACACATAACGATGGGCTAACATATTTCTGATATCTAAAAATGTTTCCCAGCCATTTGCAGCTCCAAACTCTCCTATTCCTTGCCACCAAGCACCCATTGGCGCTCTGAGCAGAGGTCGCTCAGACCATCCTCTACCTACCCCTAAATTATTCAAATCAATATAATCACCTTGATTTTTCGTTAGAACTTCAAATAAACGGCGTCCAATTGGAGTTTTACCTCGAAACGCATTCAATAAACGGTTTCGTAAATTATCATCCTCTATCTGTTCAACTAAACGTGCTGTCAATAAAACCTCATTCAACCCAGCAGCACGCAGAAACGCCGAGCGATAATCTTGGAAATGTTGCATAAGGCGCTCAATCCGGGCAATTTCATCAGCAGCGTAGACTTGCAACGCTGTGCGGTCGGCATAGAAATTGCTTGGATCATCACTTCTGTCTGACCCAGTAACCTCAAACCAATTGGGGCCAAGCTTCGTTACTGCACTTGGCAGCTCATCATAGGGAATAAGGGTGCTAAGTTGGGAGGCGCGCTTGAAATTACCGCTATCCCAAGCTTCATACATCCGCAAGGCCCGTGTAAATTCTTGTACTTTATGGATCGATTCATCATCGAAGAGATGGATGTTAGTCACACCACCTTCCAATGAACTCGACATAGCCTGCTTAATTTGTTCGAGCAATTCACACGCGCCACGAAAGTTGTAGCTTGTGTACAACCGCCGCACCTGCTCCCAATCACGCAAATGGAAGGCTTCGTAGGGATTGGCAATCTGGCCGATCTTGCAGGTGTAGCCATACGGACGGCGCCAATCTGGATCATATTTATCGAAATCGACGTAGGTGATCGGCAAACCTGAATGGGCAGCGTAGAAAAACGCGCCAGCAATCATGCTTTTCTTTGCGCCGGTAATATCGACCACGTTGGTATAGCCTGCGGGTGGTTGCGCTTCCGATTTTTGAAATTCTTCAAGAAGCGTTCGGAACACTTGGGTGGGTGAATCCGCCGGTAATTCGCGTATCTGAATATCTTTTTCTAATAATTGCGGACGGAAATCTTCAGGTAAGTTTTGATTGCCAACTAAATACAAGATAAGCTGGCTCAAATTATGGCCGTATTCCTTACCTTTCTTATTACCGTAACGTTGATTAAGAATCAAAATAATCCGTTGTGGCCGCAAGACACAAATAGTTTGCAATAACGGTTCAAACGACTCACCAACTGTTAACGCCAACGTATGCACAGGCTGGCCGACACCTTGCAAACGGCGAGGATTTTCATTATCGTTTTTTGCCGCTTTTAATTCTTCACCAAGCAATTCATCAATATAGCACCAATAACCGGGTTTCTCTTCCCAGTACTCGAGTGTGCGGTCTCTCACATTTCTTTTCGTTAGCTGTTGACCCATCTTTTTCGCTCCATTTTCAAATCACTCCCCCCAACTCTACCACCCCTCCCCCACCTCTTCCATCCCCGCAACTGCTGATTTTCGCTCAGCACCACTGCTGATCCGCTGGCGGGGGCGGTTTGCTATACTCGTTCGATGAAGGTGGCGAAGTGTTCGCGGATGAAGCGATAGTTGCGCGGCTCATTCGATGGCAATCCCCATGCGATGCGGCATTCGGCGAGGATGTTGGTTTTGTGCGTGTTGACCGTGCTGAGCGAGATCGATAACCGTTCGGCGACTTGGTCGGGGCGCAGGCCTTGCGCGAAGGCGCGGAGGACGTCGCGTTCGCGCGGGCTGAGTTGTTCCCAGACTTGGCGGCAGCGCGGGTCTTCGACCGCGGTGACTTGGCGCAGATAGGCGGGCAGGCTGGCCGGTGTGAGTTGGGCGAGCGCGCGCAGGCCGGGGAAGTAGGCGCCCCACGGGCTGAGCGGGACGGCAATCAGCCGCACGCCGTCTGCAGGGTTGACGTGCATCTGCGCGCCGTCTTTGACCCGCGCCAGCGTCGTTTCGGGAGTGTGCATGTGCCACAGGCGGTCGCTGAAGTCGCCGAAGATGGTGATGACTGCGGTGGTCAGCAGGGCGAGCATGCGCCTCCCGCCGCTGATGCAGAGGTGCAGCCGGCGACCTTCGGTTTTGAGACTAACGATGAGGTCGCGGATGGTAGCAAAGGCTGCCTCGGCGTCACCTTCACTGCGGATGTCTTCAAGTTCGCTGCCGTTGCGGGTGATCGGGACGTGACGCAGCCGGCAGCGCCGTCCGGCGTAGTAGTCGTCAACGAATTCGGCTTGCAGCCGCTGCCATGCCTGCCGGGTGCGCGGGTTGGCAAATGAGAGGTGTAAGACGTAGACGTCGCTGATGGCTTCACCCTGTGCGAGCAGGGCATCGAGGGCGAAGGTGATGACTTGGGGCTGGCCGCCGAGGGTGGCGATCAGCGTAGCAGGTTGCGGCGCTGCCGGTTGGTGCAGTGTCATAATCTGTGCTTGTGCCAAACTCGATGCGCTCTATGATAGCATATTTGGTGAATGGGTGATGGGGAGAATAGCCACAAAGCGACGCAAGATGGTATTGGTAAAGCTGGCTATTGTTACCGCGTAGCGGGAGTGGAGCCACACCAGCGAAATCTGCTGCACCGTGAGAGAAGAGGTGTGGGGAGGATGAGGGTCAAACCAGAACAAGGCAGGGTCGAGCGCATGCCAAAGCTCTATACCTGTGAGAAGGCTGGGCGGGGGCAAGAGGAACAAACGTCGTTTCAAACATAACTCTTTAGTACTTCTAAATGTATCCTATGAATCCATTCCCAGCAGTGATGATTGGCGGCCCGCCCCATAGCGGCAAGTCGGTGTTGGTGTATGCGTTGTCGCAAGCGTTACGCGCAGCGCAGGTGTCCCACTATGTGTTGCGGGCTTGTCCCGATGGCGAAGGTGATTGGAGCCAAGAGGCGTCGAAGGATCAGGTGCGGCTGTTGCGCCAGAAGGGCCCATTCAGCAGCGAATTTGTCGAGCGGGTGCGCCGTGATATTGAGCGCCGCCATTTGCCGTTGTTGGTTGATGTGGGGGGCAAGCCAACGCTTGAGCAAGAGCAGATTTTGCGCGCTTGCACCCACGCGGTGTTGCTGGCGGCTACGCCGGAAGGGTTAGCCGAGTGGCGCGAGCGCGCTGAGCGGTGCGGGTTGATTCTGATCGCTGAATTGCAGTCGGTGTTGCAAGGCGAGGATCGGGTAGATGAGGAAAAGCCGGTATTGCGCGGCGTCATTAGCAAGTTAGAGCGGCAGCATCCGCCTGATGGGGTGATGGTGCAGAGACTGGCCGAGCGCTTGCAGCATCTGTTTGCGTTCACGCCAGAAGAGCTGCGGGAGCGGCTGTTTCAACATGCGCCGACCGAGTTGATTGTCGATCTTGATCAGCTTGCGCGGGCTGATGATATCACGCGCTGGCAACCGTCTGACCTGCCCCGTCTCTTAGCCGAGATTCCTCCCGCTGCTCTTTCGATCTATGGTCGCGGCCCGAATTGGCTGTACACCGCGCTCGCGCTGCATGCAGCGCCGCAACCAGTATTTCTGTTTGACCCGCGCTTGGGGTGGGTGCAGCCGCCAGTGGTAGAACTTGGTGATCAGCCGTCAGATGCGCTGCAATGGAGGCCAACACCCAAGCCCAACTTCACGTGGTTAGAGGCTAATCCGGCTCAACCCCATCTTGATTATGACGAGCTGCAGCAATTGATAGCCCCTGCCCTCGATCCGCAGCACGGCGTGATTCTCAGCGGCAGGCTACCGCTCTGGCTGCTGGTTGGTCTTGCGCTCGCCTATCGCCAGCATCCGTGGCTAGCTGTGGTGCAAGCCCAACAGTACGGCAACGGGATTGTCGGGCTGAGCCGCAATGAGCGGTATCGCCTTGGGGATGTGGTGCGGATCGGGTGAAGAGTGGTATCCAGCAGTGACTCGCTCCCGCCGGGCGGGAGAGAGGTGAGGGTACACCATCGCCCACTGCCTGCTGTCATTGCGAGGGAGCGGCGGCACCCAGCCGCGCTGGGTGGCGCCCGACCGAAGCAATCTCCGCCGATAGCGGAACCAACCAACTCAGACATGGCTCTCGTGCTCCGGGGGATTGCTTCGCCGCCTCCGGCGGCTCGCAATGACAAAGGGAAGTGATGCTTCCCCAAAACCCTCTGCAATCGTTGCAGAGCTGGACAGCCGTCCGGCTCTCCTGTAGCTTTGCTCGCTGTGCGGCTTTGGCCTAGCCCTCACCCCCCGGCCCCCTCTCCCACCTCTCGGCGGGAGAGGGGAAGCCGCGTAGGTTGTGGCAGAGGCATAGGAGAGCGGAATCCAGTAGGATCCCGCTCCCGCCGAGCGCGAGAGGGCTAGGGGTGGGGGCAACATCACCACTCAGCTCACATTGGTAATCAGAGTGGAAGCAGCAATAGCCACGAAAATACACAAAAGGCACAAAGAATGGTTATTTGTGTCTTTTGTGGCTCTTTGCGGCTATTCCCCACAAAACCCTCGGCGCTCTCTGCGGGCTTTGCGCCTTGGCGTTGAGCGTTTCTGCGCCTTTGTGATGGGCCCTCACTCCCCGGCCCCCTCTCCCACCTCTCGGCGGGAGAGGGGGAGCCGCGAGCAAGTAGGGAATAGCTATGAAAAGACACAAACTTCACAACATATTTTTGTGCTTTTTGCGGCTAGGCACATGTTCTTGCCCCTCCCTCGCTGGGGGAGATCTGCCCCCACCCCCAACCCCTCCCCCGCTGGGGGAGGGGAGTCGGAGACATCTCCCGGCAGGAGAAGGCTGTGTCAAAGCGAGCGTGGGGGAGCCGCACGATGGCTGCCCTAGCCATTGCTCAAGCGGAGGACAGCAGCGCCCCTCTCTCGCGCCAGTGGGAGAGGGGCTGGGGGTGAGGGTACACCATCGCCTGCTGGCCTGCTGTCATTGCGAGGGAGCGGCGGCACCCAGCCGCGCTGGGCCGCCACCGAAGCAATCTCCCCCTTCAGCGCAACCAATAGCTCAATGGATACGACTCTCGCCCTCGCAGGGGATTGCTTCGCCTCGCGGCGGGCCGCGCAGCGCTCGGCCCTGACCGCTCGGCTCGCAATGACAATCAGAGTGGGGGAAACCATCGCCACGAAAACACACAAAAAGCTCAAAGAATGGTTATGTGTCTTTTGTGGCTCTTTGTGGCTATTCCCCCCAAAACCCTCTGCGCCCTCTGCGATCTTCGCGCCTTTGCGTTTGAATCCTCTGCGCCTCTGCTTGCTTTGCGCTTTTGTTTGGCTCTCACCCCTCAAAACAATAGACCCCAAACGGCGCTAACCGCACCTCTTCCCCCAACCCGCGCCGCTCGCGAACGAGCGGGAAGAGACCGAGGATGTCGCCGCCAAGCCGGCGAGTAGTGATCAGGCGGCTCGGCAGCGCACCGAGATTGACCACGCCAACCAGACTGCGCTCGCCGAGAGTGCGACGGATGGCGAGCACATCGCTGGGGATGGCACTGAACGGCTGCCAGTCAATCTCACCGAGGCGCAGCGCCGGTTCGCGCCGCCAGAGGCTAAGCAAACGCGGCAAGATGTGATGATCGGCAATCTCCTGCCCGTTCCAAATTGCCGGCGTTAAGCCGCTGAACAACATCACGGCCCATAACGCCTGTGCCAGTCGCGAGCCGCGTAAGCCGTCGGCCAGCGGGTTGCAGTCGGCAGTATCGTGCATTTCGAGAAAACCGATGCGGTAAGCGGGGGGGTAGAGTTCGGCATAATCGGCTTGATAGGCGCACCATTCAGCCGGCGTGATCCGGCGCATAGCGAGGTGAGTCAGCATGTGATGGCTGGGATAATCGAACCAGCCGCTGGCACATTGGGCCGAACGCGGCCCGGATAGGGTGCAGAGTATGGCCAAATGCGGGCGCGCGGCAGCGATTTCGCGCACGGCTTGGGCCATGAGCGCCGCGCCAGCGCTGGCCCGTAACGGTGGCCGGCGGATCCACGCTGGCGCAGCAGGGTACGGCGCCACCACTCGCAAGCCGTCAATTGCAAAGCGATCGATCTGCTCGATCACCCATTGCTGCCAGTACAACCGCCAGTCGTTCCGCGTCCAGTCGAAATGGTAGCCGCCGGCCAGCAATGCCACGCCGGGATGGCGTGCCACTGCCGGGGCATCAGACGGAATGCCGATCGCAAACGCACCGGCCTCGTCGCGCACAAACCATTCGGGGTGTTCGTTGAGGTAGCGCGAGTCGGGGGCGCAGCCTTGCAGCGCCACATCGAGCAACACCCGCATCCCGTGCTGGTGGGCGGTTTCAATCAGGTGGCGAATAGCCGGTTCATCGCCACAAGCCGGATCGATCCGTTCAAGATCGCCGATCAGGTGCGGTCGCTCGCCAACCGTGTGCCACGGTAATAGGCAGAGCGAATCAACCCCCAGCGCCGCCAATTCCGGCAGGTGAGCGCATAAACCATCGGCGCCGCCATAGTGGCGCAGATCGGCGACGTAGAGCACAGCATCGCGTAACCACGCCGCCGGCGGCTGTGGCAATGGCGTCAGCGCACGGTAAACGGCCAGCGCCGCCGGCCACGGTTGGGATACTAACGCAATGTATTGCGACCCAACCACCAACCGCTGATCAGAACGCAGCCAGCTCGCGACCGCGACCTCATACGCTAACGATACCGCTTCGTGACCGCCTTGCACATAGGGCAGCGCTGCTTCATCGTCACTGGCATACCAGCACAGCAGGGTCAGCGGTCGTTCGTCGTTCCACAACGCCATCACCCCCGGCCCCTGTGTTGGCGCTGGCTCGAAGGCGCTACCGCCCCGCAAACCCGGCGCGAAAAAGCGGCGCGGGAGAATGGTGCGATCTTGCGTCGCTGCAATCGTGAGCGGTACGCGAGGACGCACGCCGTTGCCGGGCGCCTCGAAGAGACAATGGCTCGGTTCGCCTACACGTGCGTCCGGTATCACCAAACGCACACCGTACAGCCGCAGATCATCGCCACTGACATTCTCGATCTCGATCCAGCGCGTGATAACATCGCACCCAATTTGATAATGGTCAAAGATTTTGAGCGGCCCCAGCCCCACGATGACCGTCATCGCAATCTGATCATCGTTGGCGCTTACCCGATGCCACAGATAGCGGGCAAAGGTGCGGCTGGTGATCCAGCTCGAAGGCCCGCCCAAAGCGACATCTACCCCGGCAATCGCCGGGCCATGCCCTAGCACATTCACACTGTCATGGCGCTGGAGATGGATGAGTGCGCCGCTGTCGGTTGACCAGCCAAGCGTGTAGTTGTTGGTTCGTAGAATGATGTGATCGGGCTGTTCAGAGAGTTCGTAGCTCATGCAGCAACCGGTGTCGCCGGCAGAGGATGCTGGGCTTGCGTTATGTGTGAGACGCTCTTGGACGTACAGTGAAGAGATTATAACACGAAGCGTCGGGTCTACTTTGCCTCAGACTCGCTCTGCCCACAACACTGGTTATCGAATCTTCCCTTGGCGCTTGCTGGACGCAATAGTATACTTACACCGTAAGTAAACGATGTTTATTTTTACGAGCACTGCAATGCCGCGTCCACCCAAAACCCAACAGATGCCTGATCTGCCGGCAGTGATCAAACAAACCGCGTGGCAGCAGATCGCCGAACATGGCGCGCCAGCGTTGAGTCTACGCGCGATCGCCCGCGCTATTGGCATTACGGCCCCAGCCATCTATAACTACTACCCTGACCGCGACGCGCTGGTGACGGCGCTGATCATCGATGCGTACACCTCGTTTGGCGATGCCCAATTAGCTGCGCGCGACGCAGTTCCGGCGGATGACCTCGTTGGCCGGTTGCGAGCTACCGGCATCGCCTACCGGCAGTGGGCAATCACCTACCCGGAACGGTACCAACTCATCTTTGGTACGCCGATTCCCGGTTATGTCGCACCGGTCGAACAAGTGCTGCCGGCGGCGGCGCGCGCGTTGAGCGCGCTAGTGAGCGTGATCGAGGCGCTGCGGCTGGCGGGCCGGTTACGCGCGCCACAGCTCCCTGAGATCCATCCGGCTTATCAGCCGATGTTCGCGCAGTGGCAACGCTACGGCGGCCATTGCGATCCGCAGAGTTTCGCGCTCGCGATTGTGATTTGGGCCCGCGTTCACGGCTTCGTCTCGCTTGAAATCGGCCATCAGATTCCGCCGTTTGGCGCCGATGGCGCGGCGTTGTACCGGTACGAACTCGATTGTATTCAGCAACAGTTTGTTGTTGCTGCGGCGGAGGGTGAATGATAAGGGGAGGAGAGTCACGATGAATACGGTTATCTTAGACGGTTCCGCTGCCGGTGACCGCCGTGGGGAACGGGTGAGGCAGGCGCTCCTTGATCAGCTTGCGGCCCACCACCATGACACCCGCATCATGACCCTCCGCGAGCACAAGATTGGCAACTGCGCCGGCGATTTCTTCTGTTGGGTGCGCAACCCCGGCCAGTGTATCGTCGCCGATGACAATCGCGCGATTGCAGCGGCAATGGCGACGGCTGATTTGGTAGTGTATTTGACGCCAATCACCTTCGGCGGATATAGTTCGCTGCTCAAGCAGGCGGTCGATCATCAGATTCAGAATATCGCCCCCTTTTTCGTCACGCTCAACCATGAAACCCACCACGAGCGGCGCTATGAGCGTTACCCCAGCTTGCTGGCGATTGGCTGGCAAGCTGAAGCAAACCCGCGCCGTGAAGCGATTTTTCGCCATCTTGTCTGGCGCAATAGTCTCAACTTTTACGCCCCTACGACGCACTGCGCGATTGTCACCGGCGATCCGGCGGAAGCCGAACTCACTGCGCAGATGGCCGCTGCGCTCGCAACCATCACCCGTGCTGAAACGATGGATGCGCCGGAATTGCCAGCGCTGCCAGCCGGCGTTGCCTTCGACACCCCGCCGCGCAACACCTTGCTGTTGGTAGGTAGTCCCCGCACGCGCCACAGCACTTCGCATTCGCTGGGTGAGTATCTAATGCAACAACTCGCCACGCGCGGCGTCGCCACCAGCACCGCCTTTCTCTACACCACGCTCGGCCAACCGGCCAAGCTGCAAGCGTTGTTTGATCAACTCGACAATACCGATCTGATTGTGCTGACCTTCCCACTCTACATCGATACGCTCCCCGCACCGGTGATCCGGTTCCTCGAACTGCTCGCTACCCGCACGCATCCGGCCCCGAAACGTTTTGTGGTCATCGGCAATTGTGGCTTCCCCGAAGCGCACCAGCTTGCAAATGCGCTGGCGATCTGCGCCGAGTTTGCCCATACTGCCGGCTTCGCTTGGCAAGGAGGGTTGGCGCTCGGCGGCGGCGAGATGGTGCATGGCGATCCGTTGGTCAAGCTCGATGGACGGGCAATGCCGATCCGCGAGGCGCTGGCAATGGCGGCAGAGGCGTTGGCGCAGGGGCAACCCCTTCCCGCTGCCGCTCAAGACCGGCTGAACCGGAATTTCATCCCGGCTTGGCTTTACCGGCTGGTCGGCAGCATTGGGTGGCACACGCAAGCCATGCGGTGGGGCGTTCACAGCCAGTTGTACCGGCAACCGTATCGCGCGAAGTGATGGGATCGTGCCCTCACCCCCTGCCCCTCTCCCGCTGAAGGATCGTGCCCCCACCCCTTGCCCCTCCCCCGCTGGGGGAGGGGAAGCCCTCACCCCCTGCCCCTCTCCCACTTGCGCGGGAGAGGGGCGCTGCTCCGTTCCGCGCGAGCAGTACCCCTCCTGCCAAGCCCGTGCCTCCCCCTCGCCCGCCGTCAGGGGGGAGAGGGGGCGTGTTGCCCCCACCCCTTGCCCCTCCCCCGCTGGGGGAGGGGAAGCCCTCACCCCCTGCCCCTCTCCCTCTCGCGCGGGAGAGGGGCGCTGCTCCGTTCCGCGCGAGCAGTACCCCTCCTGCCAAGCCCGTGCCTACCCCTCGCCCGCCGTCAGGGGGGAGAGGGGGCGTGTTGCCCCCACCCCTTGCCCCTCCCCCAGCGGGGGAGG
>JAUQOZ010000099.1 GCA_030550625.1 Chloroflexota bacterium
CTCTGCCGAAGAGCCGGAGTTGACGCCGTTCTCGCTAGAGGAGTTGGGTCTCTCGCCCGAAGAGGTTGCGCAGTTAGAGGCGCTGCAGCAGGGTGAACAGCCGGCGGCTGCGGCAACAGAGCCGGAGTTGACGCCATTCTCGCTGGAAGAGCTGGGGTTGTCGGCAGAAGAGATCGCGCAGTTAGAGGCGATGCAGCAGGGTGAGCAACCGGCGGCCAAGGCCGAAGAACCGGAGTTGACGCCGTTCTCGCTGGAAGAGCTGGGGTTGTCGGCAGAGGAGATCGCGCAGTTAGAGGCGCTGCAGCAGGGCGAGCAGCCAGCAGCGCAGGCGGCAGAGCCGGAGCTGACGCCGTTCTCGCTGGAAGAGCTGGGGCTGTCGGCAGAAGAGATCGCGCAGTTAGAGGCGATGCAGCAGGGTGAGCAACCGGCGGCGCCGCAAGCGGAGCAGCCGGCGGCTGCGGCGGCAGAAGAAGACCTGTTTGATTTCAGCGTTGCCGAAGCAGTTCCAGTGGCAAAGGCGGTGCGCACCACCCCGCGAGTGGAAGAGCCACCGCCACCCCCCAAACCAGAAGACGCGAACTTTGAGCCTGAGCCGCTCGATGCGCTGGATGATATTTGGCAAGCCCCTCCAGAGCCGGTTGCGCCAGAACCGGCCCGTGTCGTGTTGCCGCCGCTCTCTGAACGGGCAAAGCCGCAACCGGTCTCCCGTGCTGCAATGGCGGAAGAACGGCGGAGTGCAGCGCCGACACGTGATGACTTGCGCTTTGCCCGTCGCGAGGCAGCAACCGCCGGACGAGGTCGATCGGCACGCGCGCCATTGCGGCCACGCGCGCCAGAAGATTTCATTCCCACCGGCAACGCTAAGCTTGATGACTACCTGCGCCAATTGAGCGCCAATCCAGCCAATCACGCGCTGGCCTTCACGATTGCCCGCCTCTGTGCGCAGACTGGGCAAGCGGAATTGATGGCGGTAGTCTATCGCCGTTTGCTCAAACAAAACGCGTTGCTTGATCGCATCGCTGAGGAGCTAGAAGACCTGATTAATACCGTTGAAGACATTCCGGTGCTGCGGCAGTTGCACCGGTTATTGGGTGATGTCTATTCGCGGCAGGGCCGGTTGGATGAAGCCATTGCCGCCTACAGCGTCACATTTGCTGAGTAAGCAGGATCCGTCTTCACTTTAGACGAAAGCAGTCGCAAAGATGGCACCACAAGAAAGGTTTAGCATGCGCCGCATTGTAGAGGATCTTATCCGGGTCGATGGCGTCATCGGCAGCTTGCTCGTCGGCAAGGATGGGCTGGTTGTGGCCAGTACCTTGCTCGATGAAGAAGACGCTGAAGTATTGGGCGCAATGTCGGCGGCTGTCTTTGGTGAGATCGACAAAGCGACCCGGAGGCTCGGCGTGGGTAATCTCGTCGACTCGATTATCGATGCCAAAGACGGTTCGATCTTGTTGTTGGAAGCAAAAGAACTGATCCTTGTTGTTATTACCCAGCGCACGGTGAATCTAGGGTTGGTGAAGATGGAGATGCGCCGCGCCGCTAAGCGGATCAGCGAGGCGGTGCCGATCTGATGGCACGGCGAGCGCCGAGATGTGATACCTTGTATCACTGGCATCATCAGGGCATGCAGCGATAAAGGGGCGACGCAGCGCGCGTCGCCCTTCTGATTGCGTGGTTGTTGAACAGTATATGGTATACTGACCGCGGGCAACTAACCGATTTCTTGACGTAATGAGGTATGCATGGAACGCGCACTTCTGATTTTAAAGCCCGATGCGGTGCAACGAGGTCTGATTGGGGCGATTATCAGCCGGTTTGAGCAACGTGGCCTCAAGTTTCAGGGTCTCAAGCTGATGCAGGTTGATGAAGCGTTAGCGCGTCGCCATTACGCTGAACACGAAGGCAAGAGCTTCTTCAATGGTCTCGTGAGCTACATCACGTCAGCGCCAGTTGTGGTAGCCGTCGTGGCCGGCAAGCCGGGCACAGTGGAACTGGTGCGCGCGATGGTCGGCGCGACGAACCCGGCCAAAGCGGCTCCCGGCACCATTCGCGGCGATTTTGGCGTTGATATCGGACGCAACCTGATCCATGCCTCTGACTCGCCGGAGAGCGGTGAACGCGAAACGGCAATCTTCTTCCAGCCTCATGAACTCATCGGCGAGTGGAATCGCTCGCTTGACGGGTGGATCTACGAGTAACGATCGTCGTGCAGCTCACGGGTGCCTAGCTCCCGTCAATGCGGTTGGCGCGGTCAGATGATCGCCGCCAACCGCCACCTTGTCTATGCTAGTTGTGATGGAAGCGCATGCCACGGCGGAGCAGATCGAAGCGGTCTGCGCCGAAATCCGGGCCATGGGATTTACACCTCACCCCATGCCCGGCCCGACCCGTACCGCAATTGGAATTACCGGCAATCAAGGGCCGATTGAACAAGCTGGCCGGTTGCAGCGTCTCCCCGGCGTGAGCCAATTGATCCGGGTCACAGCGCCGTACAAGCGGGTGAGCCGCGAATTCAAAGAACTCGATACGATCGTTGAGGTTGGCGGTGTCCCGATTGGGGGGAAAGGGATTGCGATCATCGCCGGCCCATGCACGGTCGAGAGTCGCGAACAGACCTTCAATGTGGCGCAGGCCGTTCGCGCCGCCGGAGCGGTGATCTTGCGCGGCGGCGCGTACAAACCGCGCACATCGCCGTATTCGTTTCACGGCTTGGGCGAAGCCGGTTTGCAGATACTGGCTGAGGCGCGCGCCTTGACCGGCCTGCCGGTCGTGACTGAAGTCATGGACACCGAGACATTGCCGCTTGTGCTCGAATACGCCGATATGTTGCAGATCGGCGCGCGCAATATGCAAAACTACTCGCTGTTGCGGGCCGTGGGGCGCACGCAGCGACCGGTGCTGCTCAAGCGCGGTTTTGCCGCTACAGTGAAGGATTTGCTGCTAGCGGCAGAATACATTCTAGCCGAAGGCAATCCTCATGTCGTCTTGTGTGAGCGTGGGATTCGCACGTTTGATGATAGTCTGCGCTTCACACTTGATCTGGGTGCGGTGCCGCTGATCAAACAGCTCTCGCACTTACCGGTGATTGTCGATCCATCGCATGCCAGTGGCCGGGCCGATTTAGTCATTCCAATGGCACGGGCGGCGTTGGCTGCCGGCGCCGACGGCTTGATCGTCGAAGTGCATGACAATCCGGCCTATGCGGTGTGTGATGGCACGCAATCATTGGTGCCGGAGAGTTTTGCCGACATGATGCGCCAACTGGCGCGCATTGCCGCGGCGGTCGAACGCCCGCTGGTCAGCAGCGGGTACCGTTGACGTTGCTTGGAGGTAAACGGTGGAGACACGGCGCTGGCGTGATCTCGATTGGGCTATCGTCGGCAGTGTGGCGGTCTTGCTCGTCATCGGCGGGATGGCCTTGCACAGCGCCACGCTCAATGCGGTCGCAGGCAATGGCTTGCCGCTCCGCCCGGTCTTTGATCGCCAACTCATCTACATCACCGTCGGGCTGGTGGTGATGGTTATGATGATGTTATTCGACTATCGCCTGCTCTCCAGTCTGGCGCGCCCACTCTACATCGGGATGGTGCTCTTGCTCGCAGCGGTGTTAGTCATTGGCCGGGTGAGTGAGGGTGCGCGCAGTTGGATTGCGATCGGCGAACGCACATTTCAGCCATCGGAATTGAGCAAACTCATCTTGATCGTGGCGCTGGCCGCGTACTGGCAACGCTATGCCGATCGCGGCGGGAGTTGGCTGGCGCAATTGGGCAGCTTGTTGATTGCCGCAGTGCCGATGGCTTTAGTCTTTGTCCAGCCTGACCTTGGCACGGCATTAGTCATGGCAAGCATCTGGCTGGTGATGGCGTGGGGCGCCGGGATGCGTCTCAGTCAATTAGTGTTCTTATTCATTATGGCTGTGCCATTAGGTTGGGTGGCGTGGCACTACGTGCTCGACACCTACCAGCAAGTGCGCCTCAGCACCTTTTACTATCTGCTGACCAATCCGGCAGCAGTTGATTTCAACGCGGCGTATAACGTCATTCAATCACTCAATGCGATTAGCTCCGGCGGTCTTACCGGCGCCGGTTTGACCCGCGGCCTGTTCAGTCAAGGCAATTATGTGCCAGTGCAGCACACCGACTTCATCTTTGCTGTGGTGGGCGAAGAATTGGGTTTCATTGGCGGGCTGGTCTTGATTATCTTCTTAGCCATCTTGCTCTGGCAGACGTTAACGGTTGCTGGCAAGGCGCGCGATCAGTTTGGCCGGATGATTGCGCTCGGCATGTTTGGCATGCTCTTCAGCCATACCGTGATCAATCTTGGTATGAACATGAGTTTGTTGCCGGTCACTGGTTTGCCGCTGCCGTTTGTGTCGGCTGGCGGCAGCTTTATGGTGATGACGCTTGCCGGGATTGGTCTGCTGCAAAGCGTGCAATTGCGTCACCGGCAAATCGCCTTCTAAGACGCTAAGAACGCCTCGACTTCGGCCAACGTTGGCAAGGCGCTCCGCCCGCCAAGGCCGCGAGTTTTGAGCGCAGCGGCGGCGCTGGCGAAGCGCAACGCCGCTGGCAGCGGATCGCCGCGCAAAAGGGCAAAGAGCAGTGCGCCGTGAAAGACATCGCCGCAGCCGGTCGTGTCGACCGGTTGGGTGGGAAAGGCGGGGGTATAGATCATATCACCGCCGTTGCAGGCCCAGCTCCCCGCTTCGCCGGCAGTGACGACAATCAGTCGCCGGTAACGGTCGTGCAAGGCTTGTGTCGCGGCGGCCAGATCAGAAAGGCCGGTCACAGCGCGGGCAAAATTGGCCGACACGACGATATCATCGCAGAGTGGCAGCAAGTCTATCACCGCCGGTTTCACCCGTTCGGCGTCGATCATGATGCGCCCGCCGGCAGCGCGCACCTGTTGGGCGGCGGATAATGCCGCCGGCAAGTGGCTGTCAATCAGCAAGGCGCGGGTTTGGGAGGCGAGTTCTGGGGGGAAGACGAGGTCGGCAAAGACGGCTGGTTCGTTGTACCACCAGACCGTGCGGCGGTCGCTACCCGGCTCGGCCAGCACAAACGACACGTGTGATGAACCGGGACGAGTGGCGACGAAGGCGGTATTAATGCCGAAATGAGCGAGTTCGGCGCGAATCGCCTCGCCGTAGTGATCGTTGCCGACGGCGCTCACCAGCGCCACGTTGGCTCCTAGCCGGGCCAGCGTAGCCAGTGCCGTCGCCACTGGCCCGCCACCCATCTCGGTGCGCCCAGCGAGGGGTTGTTTCTGGCCTAAGACCGGTGGCGTGGCCGCTACGCCTATCATATCCCAACTGGCGATCCCGACCCCAATCACATCAAATTGCGCCATACCAACTCCTAAGGCAGGGTGCCCATCATTAACATTCAGCGAATCTCTTGCTGGCCTGTGCTACAATAGCAAGGTGAATGATGCCGGATCAGTGCGCCAGCCGTCAAGAGGAGCGTTGTCGTGGAAGACCTGATTGCGCAGGTGCGCGCGCAGATGGAAGCGTTGGTCGGGTTGCCGACCGGGAGGCAATTGCCGAACCCGCCGCCGCCGCCTGCTTCAGATACGCCGATTGCAAGCTACATTGATCACACCCTGTTGAAACCCGAAGCGACGTCTGATCAGATTGATCGACTATGTAACGAGGCCGAACGTTATCGCTTCGCCAGCGTTTGCGTTAATCCGCGCTACGTCGAGCGATGCGCGCGCGCGTTGGCCGGGTCGCCGGTGCGGGTCTGTACGGTTATCGGCTTTCCCCTCGGCGCAACTACGACGAAAGTTAAAGTATTTGAGACGGTGCAGGCCATTGGGCATGGCGCGCGCGAAGTGGATATGGTGCTGGCGGTGGGTGCGCTGCGAGGGCGCGAATACCACGCCGTTGCTGACGATATTCGGGCCGTGACCGATGCCGCTCATGCCAGTGGGGTGCTGGTGAAAGTCATCCTTGAAACCGGCTTGCTCACCGATGTAGAAAAGGTGATGGCATGCATGCTGGCAGTGCGGGCCGGCGCCGATTTCGTCAAGACCAGCACCGGTTTCGGGCCGGGAGGTGCGACGGTGGCCGATATTGCCCTGATGCGCGCGGCGGTTGGGCCGGCGATCGGGGTTAAGGCTTCGGGCGGCGTGCGCTCGTTGGCGGCGGCGCAGGCGCTGATTGCTGCCGGCGCAACCCGTATCGGCACCTCGGCTGGGGTGTCGATTGTGCAGGAAGCAGAGGGTGCGGCGCCGGAACGGCAGAGCGGTGAAGCGTATTGAGCGAGGGAATGGGGAAACGAGCCAGTATTGTGGGCAAGATCAGGTCTCAGTAAGAGTGTATAGATACGTAAAAGCACAAGGAGGCGCGAGTGAGCATCTTAATCGATGCCAATACCCGATTGCTGGTGCAGGGCATTACCGGGAAAGAAGGTGAATTTCACACCCGCCAGATGCTAGAGTATGGCACAAACGTCGTGGCTGGCGTGGTGCCGGGGCGGGGCGGCCAGATGGCGATCGATGGGCGGGTGCCGGTCTTCAATACCGTATCAGAGGCAGTGGCGGCGACGGGCGCGAATACCGCAGTGATTTACGTGCCGGCGCCGTTTGCGCCTGATGCTATCCGTGAGTCGGCGGCTGCCGGCATTCCTTTGATCGTGTGCATTACTGAAGGCATCCCGGCGCTTGATATGGTCAGCACCTACGCCTTTGTGCAAGAGTGCGGCGTGCGGCTGATCGGGCCGAATTGCCCCGGCCTGCTGACGCCGGGAGCGGCCAAAGTCGGCATCATTCCCGGCAATATTGCAACACCCGGCCCGGTGGGGATTGTAAGCAAGTCAGGCACGTTGACCTACGAAGCGGTTGATGCCCTCACCCGGATTGGCATCGGCCAGAGCACGATCGTCGGGATTGGCGGCGACCCGATTATCGGCACCAATTTCATTGACGTGCTCGCAATGTTTGAGGCCGATCCGCAGACGGAAGCGATTGTGTTGATTGGTGAGATCGGCGGCACTGCCGAGCAAGAGGCGGCGGCGTACATCAAAGCGCATGTGACCAAGCCGGTCGTTGGCTTCATTGCTGGCCAGACGGCGCCTCCCGGCAAGCGCATGGGGCATGCCGGCGCGATCATTAGTGGCGGCGAAGGCACGGCGCAAGAGAAGATCGCTGCGCTAGAGAGCGTCGGGGTACGGGTGGCCCGGATGCCAACCGACATTGCCGGACTGGTGAAAGAGGCATTGGCCGCCCGCGCGGCGTTGTGATGGAGCACGGTAAGGGCGGGTGAGAAACCCGCCCTTACTGAGTCAGAGGGGCGGGTTTTCCACCCGCCCCCATCTTTCACCGTGATTGATTCAACGGGATCCGCAACTCAACCGTCGTCCCCTGCCCGATTTCGCTGCGGATGCGCAGATCGGCCCCGATCAGGCGCGCTCGTTCTTTCATATTGAGCAAGCCAAGGCTGCCACGGTTAGCATAACCACTCTCAACCGCAGCGACATTAAACCCGCGCCCACGGTCACGCACACTCGCGACAAAGTGATCTTCCTCGACATAGAGGTAAATGGTGATCAGATCGCTCTGGGCATGCTTGCGGGCATTATTGATCGCCTCTTGAATGATGATAAAGGCAGCAGCTTCAATTTCGGGCGGGAGCCGCGGCACTTGCGACGGCGCTTCGAGGCGCAGTTTGATGTCGTTGCCAGAGGGATCGCGCCAGCGATCAACGTATTGTTGCAGCGTGACCAGCAACCCCTGCGTCTCAAGGCCAAGCGGTCGCAACTCGAAGAGCAGGGTGCGGATATCGTGCGTCGTCTTTTGCACGAGTTCAGCCAGCGTATCGAGTTCGGCGGGCACCCGTTCCGGCATTGCCTTAAACAGGCGCTTGATAAACTCGATATTCATCGCGATAGCAGCAACGCTCTGGGTGGGGCCATCGTGCAGATCGCGGGCAATGGCTGAGCGCACCTCGGCCTCTTTCTGCAATAGCCGGTCGCGCTCTTCCTTGAGGCGCTGATAGAGGCGGGCGTTCTCGATCGCGATGGCCGCCTGTGCTGCCAGCGTCGTCAGCAATTGCATATCTTGCTCGGTGAACGGCTGGCCGTTCGCCTTATTGAGCAACTGCATCGCGCCGATGACCCGATCCTTCACCCGCATCGGCACACAGACGATCGAACGGGTGACAAAATCGGCTTCGCGGCTGATCGCATCGTACCAACGTGGATCGTGTTCGACATCGTTAACGATCTGGCCCACGCCGTGCGAGACCACCCAGCCGGCAATGCCGCGGTCGGCAGGCATGCGGTATTGGCGCTGCTCGCCGGGTATCTCTAACACCAGCTCGTGGGTGTCTTCGTCAAGGATAAAGATCGAACAGCGTTCGGCGCCAACCACCTTCGGCGCACGCAGCTTAATATCGTTAAGCAGACTGGTAAGGTCGAGATTGACTGCCAGCGACTGGCCGATTTCGTACAGCAAATGGAGTTCGCGCAGATCGCGCTCGGCGCGGCGCAGCATCGCGAGCTTATCGGCTTCACCGCCAATGGCGCGCACCAAGAGCACCAGCAGCTCTTCATCAAGCGGCGGCGTACTGCTCGATTGCTGGTTGGAACGGCTCACGACCAGATGGAGCAGGCCCACCCCTTGTCCGCCGCTTTGCAACGGCAACTCGATCAGATCGCGGCTGTCGTCGATCGAATACGAGCCGACAATCGGTTCGCCGCTATCATCGCGGCGGGCGAAGCCATCGCGGGCCTGCTCGATCAGCGAGAGCGTCTCGGCGTCGAGCTGGCCGCGGGTGACTTTGGTGGTTTCGCCGTAGGGAGAGATGTAGAGCAGCGCACCGGCTTGGGCCGGCCAGAAAGCGATTAAACGCTCAAGCGACGCCTGTAAGAGATCGGCCACTTCGTGGTGGCCGCCGGCAATAAGCAATTGGCTAAGCGTTTCCAGTTGGCGCTGATTAATCGCGAGCGGCGGCATACGATCACCTCGATCTGTGGCAACAGGCGTTAAATGCAACAGGGTAAGGACGTTTATCATTGTATATTGCCTGTACTGTAATGGATCGATGATGGTGCTGTCAATGGAATAACGGTTATGGAACGGTTCAAAATTTGCCATCGCAGTGAACTACCGCCCGGACGGATGCGCTATGTCGAGATCGATGGCTTGCCGATAGGGCTAGCGAATGTTGCCGGCACGATTTACGCTTTCAGTGATAGTTGCCGGCACGAGGGCGGGCCGCTCTCGGCAGGGGCTTTGATCGAACACACGGTTACTTGTCCGTGGCATGGCTGGACGTATGATGTACGTACTGGCAAGAGCATCGTGCCACCGGTAGGCTTGCGGATCGCCACCTATCCGGTCGAGGTGATCGACGACGAGATCTTCGTCATCATCGATTGGCCGGAGGTGTAACGAGCGCTTTTCTTTATGGTACACCAATATTGTAATCGATCTTTAATCTTGAGTAAAATACTACAAAATATCGTACTTATTGAGGCAAGATAAAAACTGCATCGCTTGGCCCCTCGCTACTGTAAGGTATGGTCTTGACAAGGCGATGCCCGTCTCTTATAATAGATGCATACGCATCTATTTCGTTAACAACTTTTCGTTGCAAAACAAAATCAACCGCGCTCTTCGTCGCTCCATTATTGCCACGTGCGGTCGCGGCAATGACGCTACTTCACGGCAGGCGCGACGCCATGCCGCTGTGTTAAGAAAGCACATCTAGGGCAAAGGAGCGCTTTGTGAGACCGCGTTCGTTTCTCCGCCTGACGCATCTGATCCTTGCGATTGGGTTGCTGATCGGCGCTATCAGCGTGCCGCTGCCGCCCGCTGCGCTGGCCGATCACACCTCTCTCCCCGCCTCGGTCAATCTGGCCGGTAGTCTGCAATCGGAAGCGACCGCCAATGCGTGCGGCGATTGGGATCCGGCTTGTCCCGCTTCAGCCTTTACGCATCAGGGGAATGGCGTCTATCTCTTCGTTTCGTCCCCCATCCCGCCCGGCAACTACGAGTACAAGATTGCGATGGGTAGTTGGGCCGAAAACTACGGCGCGAATTTCCAGCTTAATGGCCCTAACATTCCGGTTACGCTAAGCAGCGCGCAAAGCGTGCGCTTTTACTATGACCACAAGACGCACTATATCGCCGATAGCGCGCGCAATACGATCTACACCGTGCCCGGCAACTTCAACAGCGAGATCGGGTGCAGCGGCGATTGGCAGCCGGAGTGTTTGCGCACCTTCATGAGCGATGTCGATGGCGACGGTATTTTTACCTTCACTACCGATGCGATCCCGCCCGGCAATTACGAGTTTAAGATTGCTACCAACGAGAGTTGGGCGAACCCCAACTACGGCGCGTTTGGCAATAATGTGCCTTTTACTGTGGCCGGCCCGGCGACGGTAACGTTTAGCTTTAACACCGTCACGACGTTTGTGGGGGTTGAGGTGCGCAGCGCGCTGCCCCAGCCCGACAATAACGTCGAGTGGGATGGCGTCTATCACGATTCACGCAATCCGCTTTATCGCACGCCGGGGGGCGCGGTGCCTGCCGGTACGCCGGTGACGATCCGGTTGCGCACGTTCCATAATGATGTTACCGCAGTGACGTTGCGAGTGTACGATGTCAACGGCGGCACGCAACGGTTTGTGCCGATGAGTGTTGTGGCGTCTGATACTGATTGCTATGGCGATTATGGGCCGCGCACCTGCGATTTCTGGGCGGCGACGCTGGTTGAAAGCAGCCCGAACAATCTTTGGTATCGGTTTATCGTCACCGATGGCAACGATACCGATTACTACGCCGATAATACCGCCGCGCTCGATGGCGGCCCCGGTCGTATGACCGACGATGTGGTCGATTTCAGCTATGCGTTGATGTTCTACGACCCGGCCTTCACGTCGCCGAATTGGGCGAAGTCGGCGGTGATCTACCAAATCTTCCCCGACCGGTTCCGTAATGGCAATCCGCGCAACGATCCGAAAGACGGCGATATTCGCTACGACGATCCGGTCATCACGCTCGGTTGGGGTGAGTTGCCGGAAGGTTTTTGCCGCCATTACGCCGATGCTGCGACTAACTGTCCGTGGCGGTTTGATACGACGCCGCCGGCGTGGAGTCCGACGATCGAAGGGCCGCGTGGGCGTGATTATTACGGCGGCGATTTGGAGGGGGTGATCGAGCAGCTTGATTATCTCAAGCAACTGGGCATTACCACGATCTACTTCAACCCGATCTTTGCCGCCGGTTCCAACCATCGCTACGATACGCGCGACTACTACCGGATTGATCCGTATCTTGGCAACAATGGCACCTTTACCCATCTGGTGCAAGAAGCGCGCCGGCGCGGCATCCGTGTGGTGCTCGATAACGTCTTTAACCACATGTCGTCGGATAGCCCATTCTTTGATCGTTATAGCCACTATCCGACCCTCGGCGCGTGCGAGTCGCTGGCTTCACCCTACCGTGATTGGTTCAACTTCCGCACCACCAATGTGCCTTGCACCGGCGCCGATTATGTGGGTTGGTTCGGGTTTGACTCGATCCCCGAAATCAACAAGTCGAACCCGGCGGTGCAGGACTATTTCCTCACCGGCCCCAATAGCGTGACCCGGTTTTGGCTGCGGCGCGGCGCAGCGGGTTGGCGGCTCGATGTGATGGGTGACGCTAGCTTCCCCGCCGGTTACTGGGAGACCTTCCGCTCGGTGGTGCGCCAGACGAAGAGCGATGCGCTGATTGTCGGCGAGCTGTGGCAGAAGGATTCGACGCTCCTACGCCATCTGCGCGGGCAGACGGCTGACACAGCGATGAATTATCGTCTGCGCGATGCGGTGATCGGTTTGCTCTTGCCCGGCGGCACGTTTGATAGCAAGGGGTTCGGCGATAGCGGGCGGGTGATTAGCCCGTCAGAATTCCTCAGCCGGCTCGCCTCGATCCGCGAGGATTACCCCGACGCTGCGTACTATACGCTGATGAATTTGCTGGGCAGCCATGATACCGAGCGCATCTTGTGGACGCTGACTCCCGGCCAAGAGACGCGGGCCGATAAGGAGTTTAATGCCGCCAACGTGGCTGAAGGCAAGCGACGGGTGCAACTGGCCTCGCTGATTCAATTCACTATGCCCGGCGCGCCGACCGTCTACTACGGCGATGAGGTGGGTGTCACCGGCGACGACGATCCCGACGATCGCCGCACCTATCCGTGGCCTGATACGGGTGGTTCACCCGATACCAATCTTTTCAACCATTACGCCGGGCTGAGCGAGCTGCGCAACCGCTACCCGTCGTTGGTCAAGGGCGATTTCACGCCGTTGCTGGCCGATGACGCGGCGGGTGTGGCGGCCTATGGGCGGAAGCATCGCAATGAAGCGGCGATTGTGCTGGTCAACCGCAGCGCGAGCGCGCAGACGGTGACGGTGCCGGTGAGCGGCTTCTTGCCCAATGGGGTTGAACTCTGCGCGTTGTTCACGGTGGGTAATCCGCGTGATGAGACGGTGCGGGTGGTGAACGGCAGCGTGCAGATCACGCTTGCCCCGCTCAGCGGCACGGTGTTGATTACCGAGCCGGGGGCTGATCTGACCCCGCCGGCAGCGCCGCGCAACCTGCGCGTGACCGATGAAGGCGATGGTTCGGTTAGCCTGAGCTGGCAGCGACCGAGCGGCGGGCCGCAGGCCTACAACGTCTACCGCAGCCCGGTGAGCGGCGGCGGTTGGGTGAAGGTCAATGCCACCCCGGTGACTAGCCTCAGCTTCACCGATACTACGGTGCAGAACGGGCGCACCTACTACTATATTGTGCGCGCGCTCGATGCGGTAGGCAACGAAGGGCCGGCCTCGAACGAGGTCAGCGCGCTGCCGCACTACCGGATCGGCTGGGCCAACCTGCAATGGCCGCCGAGCATTGACCATACCATCTCGGCGATTACCTTCACGCCTGATATCTACGGGCAAGTCTGGATCAACGGCGTTACCAATCAACCCGGCGCAACCCCCGGCCTGCGAGCGCAAGTGGGGTACGGGCCGCAGGGTAGTGATCCACGCAGCGCGGGTTGGGTATGGGTCGAAGCGACCTTCAACGTTGATGCGGGCAACAACGACGAGTTCCGCGCCCGCTTGCAACCCGAAGCGGTAGGCGTATTCAACTACGTCTTCCGCTACAGTACCACCGGCGGGCGCGACTGGCTCTACGCCGATCGCAGCGGGCCGTTCAACGGGTTGCCGGCGCAGCCGGGTGTGCTGAATGTGCTATCGAGCGGCGACACCACCCCACCGGCCACGCCAACCGGTCTCCAAGTGCTAAGCGCCTCGCCGGCGGGGATCGCGCTGAGCTGGAACGCGGTGAGTGATGCCTATGCCTACGAAGTGCGCCGCACCGACGGCAACGGCAACGAGATCATCTTCCCGCGCACTACGGCCACCACTTTCACCGACACCGCCGTAGCGCAAGGCGCCACCTATAGCTACGCTGTGCGCGCGCTCGACGAATCGTTCAACCGCTCGGCCTTCAGCGCGCCGGTCACGGCCACCGCCGAACTGCGCACCGTCACCCTCGTGATGAATGTCACGGTTCCTACACCAGTGGCCGATGCAGTGGGGCGCAGCGTCTACATTGCCGGCTTCCTCGACCGGCTCGACGGCGGGTTGCCGCAGTGGAATCCGGGTGGCGTGGTGATGACGCAGGTTAGCCCGACCCAATGGACGATCACCTTCACCGGGCGCGAGGGCACGCAACTGGAGTACAAGTACACCCTCGGCTCGTGGGACTATGTTGAGAAGGGTGCATCCTGCGAAGAGTTGTCTAACCGCCAATTGACGCTGACCTACGGCACAAGCGGCGTGCAGACGGTCAACGACACAGTGCTCAATTGGCGCAATGTGACGCCGTGCGGGAATTGATCGTCATGCTAGCGTAGGTGTAACAAATCTGCTCCCCCTTCTCTCACGTGCGGGAGAAGGGGGAGTTTATATATGAAAGAACGCTGGCGGCACAGCATCATCGTGCCTGATAAAACGCAACCGGCACGCGACGGCCATCGTCAGATAAACAGGGATACGTGCAGTGTGTGAGGAGGAGATATGAACACGCAAACCCAACGTCTGTTGCGAGCGCGCACAGGCCGGATGGTGGCTGGCGTTGCCGGGGGATTAGCCAACTATTTCGGGATCGATCCGATCTTTGTGCGGCTTGGCTTCGTGGTGGTGAGCTTTTTCAACGGGATCGGCGTGGTGCTCTATATCGTGTTATGGCTGCTGATGCCGAACGAGGACGCCGCGCCAACCGACAACAACCTCGACGTGGCGGTGGGTGAGATGCGGGCCATTGTCGAGCGGATCATCGGCGATATTCAGGATATATTTCGCCGGTGATATGGACAGACGCACGGCTGTTCGTCTCTGAGACGCACAGCCGTGCGTCTTTACGTTAATCCTCGCACGGCCACCGGCCCAAACCCCAGATAATCGCAGGCGGTTAATTGATAATACACCCCATCAACCCGCCCCTGCACCGCGTTATCCCAGTCGTACCGGCGGTGAAGATGGCCGTAGATGCATGCCGTAGCGTCGCTGGCGGCGATCATACGGGCAAACTCGGTCGGCTGGCGATTAACGAACGGCGGGAAATGGATCATCACAATCAGCGGTTTACCGACCGCTAAAGCGCGGCCCGCTTTCAGCGCCCGATCGAGCAACCCCAGCTCGCGCTGATAAATCGGCAGATCCTTCTCAGCAAAGCCGGGAGTTTCCGGCGTAATCCAGCCGCGGGTGCCGCAGACCACCGCCTCGCCGATATCGAGCGCATCGGCGCCAATCAGGCGCAAGCTCGGCGGCAAGTGGCGGCGGATCGAATTAACGCTGCGCGGGCACCAATAGTCATGATTACCGCGAATCAGCACCTTTGTGCCGGGCAAGGCATCGATCCACTGCAAATCGAGTAGTGCGTCTTGCAATTTCATCGCCCACGAAATATCGCCGGCGATTAACACCCAATCGTCGGGAGCTACCCGGTCGCGCCATGCCTGCGCAATGCGATCGGGATGATCTTTCCAACCGGGACCGAAGATGTCCATCGGCTTGGGACGAGCGAACGAAAGATGGAGGTCAGAAATTGTCCAGATCATAGCGCTTGATGATAACAGGCATGGCGGCGCAATGCAACTGGCAAGAATAGCCACGAAGAGACGCAAAAGTCACAAAAACATTTGGGTAGGTGTTGGAGCGCTGAGGGATGCATGGCATGCTCGTGGGGGAATGCGTCGCCGCGCGGGGGGCAGAGCATCGCGCTGCCCCTACCGCTCGGCTCGCAATGACAATGGGGGGGCGGGGGGGGGGCTGACCTA
>JAUQOZ010000312.1 GCA_030550625.1 Chloroflexota bacterium
CTGCTGGACGAACTCGGTGCAGCGGGACTCGATCTCGTCGCGCAGGGCCAACGCTTCAGCATCACCCTGCCGCGCTCGCGCCAGCACGTCGCCGTAGCGCATCGTGGCGCGCCGCGCTGCGAGGAACAGATCGGCCAAGCCGGGCAACTCGCCGCGCGGCACTTTCAGTGTCTCGACGATCAGCGTCAGTTGCTCTTCGGGCGGCGGGGCACTGCCCAGCACGTGCAAGCGGTCGGTAATCATCGTCGCCGCTAAATCGCGCAGATAGGCGTAAGCCCGCGACGCGAAGCGGCTAAACGGCTCGTTGGGCTGGCGCACCAGATCGCTATCAAGGTTGAGCAGCGCGATCTTCTGCATGATCGCAACCGCCTCTGGGCTTTGGTCATCGTCGGCGACTGCCGCCGGGCGCTCGCGATACTCGGCCAGCAGGTCTTGCAGCGCCTGCAATTCGCGGTAGAGGCCGGCCCGGCCATACGGCGGAATAGCGTGGCCAATGATGGTGCTATAACCGCGCCGCTTGGCAATATTGGCTTCGGCGGGGTTGTTGATCGGGTAAACGTAGAAATTAGGCACGTCACCAAGCAGAATATCGGGCCAGCAACGATCGGTCAGACCGAGTTGCAAGCCGGGCATCCACTCGGCGGTGCCGTGCATGCCGAGGTGAATGATCGCATCGGCGCCAAAGCTCTCGCTCAGGTAGCGGTAGAAGAGCGCGTACTGGTGATGCGGCGTATTTTCCTTATCAAACAGCAGCCGCATCGGGTCGCCGGGCATCCCGATCACCGGCTGCACACCGATAAAGATATTGCCAAGCTGGGTGCCGGCCAAGCGCACCTTATCGCGCCCCAGCGGGGCAATATCGCCGGGGAACGCGCCCCAGCGGGCATTAATCCGCTCTTGATCGCTGGGCCGCAGCCAGCGGTAGAAATCTTTCAGATCGGCGCTCACCCCCATCACTACCGGCGGGTGACCGGGAGGCAGCGGCTGATCGCTTACCAAGCCTTCAAGGCAGCGGGCAAAGGTTTCCGGATCGCGCGGATAGCGCCCCACCTGATAACCCTCAGCAGCCAGCCGGTCGAGGATAGCGATCAGGCTGGCCGGCACATCGAGCAGGGCCGCCGTCGCCACCTTGCCTTGGCCGGGAGGATAGTTATAGACAATAATCGCCACCTTCTTATCGCGGTTGGCCTTCTTGCGCAAACGGACGAAACCGCGGGCAATGCGGGCCAGCCGCTCGATCCGGTCTTGCACCGTGGTAATGGTGCTGCCGCGCATCCCACCCAACACCACCGGCGCAATCGCGCCATCCATTTCGGGCAGGCTATAGAGGAAGGTGCTCTGCAGCGGGCCAACGCCGCGCTCGCGCCAATCGTCTTCGTCTTGCACAAACAGCGGTTGGGCGACGATATACGGCACATCGAGTTTGCTGAGCAACTCGCGGGCAACATCAACGGTCAAGCCGGCCTTGGTCGAACCGGCGGGGCCGCCGACCAAGGGAAAGCCCATCGTGTTGATCACCAGATCGACCTTCATGTGGCTGAGCCACTCACGCACCACGATATGGCTCTCGATCCCCATCACAAAGATCGGCAGCACCCGCAAACCGGCGGCTTCAAGGGTCTGCACAATCTTGTTATGGTAATCGGCCCCTGAAAGGATATGGGCACGGAACGACAGCACCGCCACCGTACCGAGCGGGGCCGGCACACCTTTGCGCGCGCGGTTGCGTTCCTTCTCCCACCGCTCATACTCGTGGGGATTGGCGAACAACTTTGGCGCATCGGGGTGAGCAAACCCCATATTCGGCATCTCGACCACCGGATCAACCCGCAGATGGCTCATCCCGCTATACTCGCGCAAGATGAGCTTAAACATATTGGCTGCATTAGCAATACTGCGATGATTCCAATAATTCGTGACATTCGTCCAATTGCGAAAATCGTTGAGGCGTTTGCCGGGCAAGAAATTAATCAGCTTTGAGGTGATTTTTTGCAATTTGACGTAGCCGTACAGTGCATCTTCCTCGCGCCCGCCGACCAACAGCCGGGCTACGTTTTGCACCGGCTTCGGCATGCCCTTGCCACCTTTAAGGTTGTACGAGCCGACCTTATTCAACCGCATTACCTCAGGCATGCCTTCAAACGAAAAGACCACTGGCGGATCGTGGCGCTCAACCATCGGCACGAGCAGATCGGCGACTTCCTGCAATGTGATAATCGAGAGGATCAAACACTGGCAACGAGCGATCGCCGCCTCTACCTCTGCCGGACGTTCCGTCACATCGCGATCCTCAAAAATATGCAAGCGGAAGTCAGGCACCTCTTTGCGCACCTCAGCCTCGGCGCGGCGGAAGAAATCCTGACTATACCGCTGCATCCCCAGCACCATCACAAATTCTGTCGGCTGGCTCATAGCACCATTGCTCCTGTCGTCAGCGATAATAACCTGAGTATATTATGCAAGATCGCACAACAAATAACAATCTGAACAGAAAAGGAACAAAACCTGTGCATAATTGCACAGGTTTTGCAATGAATATGAACAGAAAAACTGTCAATCTCCATATTCCATCACTGTACCAAGATAGCGCAACGCCTCTTGTTCGGTGCCAAAGAGACCAACGCCACTGACAAAACGAACTAATGGCGCAAACAACAGCAAATGATGTTCAGAAACAATAAAGGCAATCCGGCCTAAATGCTTATGGCGCGCGATGGCTTCGGTGCGCTGGCGCGCTCCCCAATCAGCGCCAGAGATTCTCCGCCCATCCACCAGCAGATCCGTCGGCTTCGGGCACTGGTCGAGCAATCGCCACATTTCTTGATAGTACCGTTCCGCTTCGGCCAAGTGTAGATGATCCTCCATCACCACCCAGATCAAATCATGGGCCCGGCGACGAATGCGGTAGGGCATAGTGTACTCCCTCACAAATTACGCGACGTTTTGCACATTATACATACTTTTGCTGTATATGTCTAGCGAAAAAGATGGCACGTTTCTGGTGCGAACATTGTGCAAGGGAACAAGGACGGTTGACGAGCATCCCCGGCGCTGCTATAATCGCCGCCACAATCTAGCAGTACCGACGCTCGGCGACCGTGGAGAGAGGCTTGTCATTATGGGGTTCTTCGATTATTTCGTGACAGTTAGTCCTGAATTTGGCTCGTATGCGTGGACATTCTTTATTGTGCAGATTCTGCTGGTCGCGGGCGGCGCCTACTTCATCTGGCTGCACACTGAGCGGAATGTGGCCAAAGCGACCTTTTTCCGCCAGTTGGGGATTGCGCTGATGATTGTGGGTGGCTTTGGCGTGGCGCTTGGTGTAGCACGCATGCTCAATACGCCAACCTTCAACCTGCGGTTCTGGTTTTACATTCAGTTTGTCATTGAGCTGATCTTGGGCGGTTATGTCTTTTACTACATGCGTAATGTGCTGCCCGAGTTGGTGCGTCATTCGCGTACCCGTGCGCCCGCACCCCGCCAGATGCCTGCCGACGCTACCCCTGCTACTCCGCGCCCGGTAGCCACTACTGGCCGCCGCGAAGCCCGCCGCGAACGCAAACGCAAACAACGGTAAGGGCGACGCATGCGTCGCCCTCATATGCCTCGCCCTTCACCTACCGGCAGCTATGGTCAGGGCGACGCAGGCCGCTCCCCCAGCAGCTATGGTCAGGGCGACGCATGCGTCGCCCCTCATCACCACACCGCTGGCGTCCGCAACGCCGCTCGCAACAACCGGTGATATTCAACTCGCGAGATCTCGATCGTGCCGAACTGCAACATGTGCGGTCCCACCACAAACTGCGAGTCGAGCAGCACAAACCCGCCCCGCCGCAACCGCTCGACCAGATGCACCAACGCCACTTTGCTGGCGTCGCGCACGCGGTGAAACATGCTTTCGCCGGCAAACAAGCCGCCTATCGCGACCCCGTACAAGCCGCCGGCCAATTGGCCGTCACGCCAACACTCGACGCTGTGGGCATAGCCCAACCGGTGCAACTCACTATAAGCCCGGATGATCTCCGGCGAAATCCACGTTGTTTCCCGGCCCGGCGCCGGCTCGGCGCAAGCGGTGATCACGGCCTCGAAAGCAGTGTCAAACGTTACCTCAAACACCCCCGATCGCACGGTGCGCGCCAACCGGCGCGGGACGTGAAAGCGTTCATCAAGCGGAATGATCGCTCGCCGCACCGGTTCGTACCAGCCGATCTCGCCGTTCTCATCGGCCATTGGGAAGATGCCTTGCCGGTAGGCGGCAAGCAGGAGTTCGGGAGTCAAGCGTGGTGTTGCCATCGTCAGCGCCGTTCGCGTGTTGTTGTCTGACTCTCGTGTCGCTTGTCTCGCTTACGCCACCCGGTTTAACCGGTTTAACCCCGACGTGATAATCGCCACACACCACCCCAACAGCAGCAGCGTCAACACCAATCCTACTCGTGCCGGCCACTCGCCGTCGGGCAATAACCGGCTGATGAGCAACGGCGCCCCGGCCACCCCGTAGACCAACCCGCCAAAGATTAGCGGCATCGGCAAGATAGCCGCTGCCATGCTCGGCCACGAGTAATTCTGTACCGTAATGAAGACGTAGCAGAGGCCATACGTGATCGTGGCGCTCATCAGCGCTGCCAGCAACTCGGCGCTGATGCCGAAGGACAATGAACCGAGCAGCGCCGGCGGCGCCGGATCGCGCAAGCCGAGCACGCTCACCAACAACTGCATGCTGATGAAGATGGCGTAGGTGAAGAGACCGCTCAACAGACCGGGGTTCCACCAGCGATAGAGGTAGAGCGCCACGATAATCATCGCCGGCAAGGTATCGGGCCATGCTGCGCGGAATGAAGCCGCAACATTAAAGGGTGTCGTCAACGCCGCTACCAGCGAGGTCAGCGACGGCACGGTTTGGATGCTGTACAGCAGCCGCCAAAACGGCTCGAGCAGGGTGCTCAGTTGGCCTGCCGCCAACGCAAAGACGTAAAGCGGATTACGCTGCTGCCACCACAACCAGCCTGCAGCGCCGTACAGCAGAAAGGTGATCACAACCGCCAGCAGAGTTCTCGCTCCTTGCGCGCCATCGCGCGATGGCGCGCGCTGCTATTCCCAGATGTACTCTCGAATCTGACCGTCTTCGATCGTGAAGAGCTGATCGGTCAGGCTGTATTCGCGTTGAGCGGCATCAAGCTGGATCTGATGCGCGACGCTGGTCAAAATGTCTTGGTCGGCATCGCTAAAGGCAATCAGAAAATCGCGATTAGGAATGCCAATGACCATCTTGCCCGGAAAATGGGGCTGCCAGCTCGCCAACAGATCGGGCAAGAGCAGCCGGGTCGCATCGTAGCCATCTTGGGTGTTGGCAACGATGAGCCGCTGCGCCCCTTCGCCAGTCATCAAAAAGTGCGCTCGCTCTTGGGTGCGGGCGGCCAAATTGGCCAACGCCCGCTCGTGCAACTGGTGCTCGCCGATCCCCCACCGCTCAAGATGGCGCTCGTTGATGTAGGCCACACTCTGCGGTTCATCAATCACATACGCAATGATCAGATCGGCCAGAAAGGGCCGGTAGGCTAGCATCGGCAACTTCTTTTCAAACACCGCGTTGAGCAGCGTGATCGGTTTGAGCATCGGCATCACCCGATCGGCCACCTCGGCGAAGGTGCGCGCCTCGCGCGCTGGCGTCTGTTCACGCAGCACGCGCAACAGGGTGCTATACACCAGCTCAAGATGCTCAGGCGCTTGGGTGTAGGCATTGTAGAAGTTCGTCAGGTCGACGCGCATTCGTTGATTGGCGACGCGCACCTGCACGATATCGCCTTCGCGCCCAAGGAAATCAACGGTTGGCTCAGCCGCCAACCGGCGCTCGATTTCAGCCGCAAATGCGGCCCGATCGAGCGGAACCTGCCCGTTCATAGCTCCTCGTCCTTCACACTAATGGCGTCAAGCCCATGTTGCCACGTTGCCCGCAATTGGGCCACCGGCAGATTGATCAGAGTCTGGTCGCGCCAGACCGCCTGCACTTCCGGCGCTGCCGTCACCACCCCCAACCGCATCAGCGGCAAACCGGCCAGCACCGCCTCGAACGCAGCGCTTTGCGCCGGATCGACTGCAACCAAGAACCGGCTCGGCGTTTCGCTAAACAGCAACGTGAGCGGGTCAAGGTCAACCCCATCGAGGGTCAGGCGCATCCCTAATTCACCGGCGATCGCCATCTCGGCTGCCGCCACTGCCAACCCGCCCTCGCTCAGGTCATGGCAAGCGCGCACCAAACCGGCGCGAATAGCGCGATGGAGTGCGCGGAAGGTGGCGCGCGCCGCTGCTAGATCAACTTTAGGCAACGCGCCAGCGTCTTCGATCATCCCAACCGCCGCCAGATGGCTGCCGGCGAACTCGGCTCGCGTCGCACCGAGCAGGTAGATCACATCACCGGCCTGCTTGAGATCCATCGTTACACACTGGCTAATGTCATGCACGTGGCTCAGAGCCGAAATCAGCAGCGTGGGCGGGATCGCCACCCGATTGCCGTCCGCATCGCGATATTCGTTATTCAGCGAGTCTTTGCCGCTGATGAAGGGGGTGCCAAAGGCAACTGCGCCATCGTAGCAAGCCGCCGCGGCCCGCACCAACCCCGCCATGCGATCGGGTTGCTTGGGATCGCCCCAGCAGAAGTTATCGAGGATAGCGGTGCGGTCAGGATCGCCGCCAACCGCCACCACATTACGCAACGCCTCATCGATCGCGGCCAGCGCCATCCAATACGGATCGTGACGGCCATAGCGCGGGCAGATGCCAAAGCCGAGCGCCAAGCCAGCCGGATCGTGCGGCACTGGTTTGATCACCGCCGCATCAGATGGCCCGGCGAGACTAGCGCCGACCAGCGGCTTGATCACCGTACCGCCCCCCACTTCGTGATCGTAGGTGCGGATAATTCGCTCTTTGGAGGCAATTGAGGGATGGGCCAGCAGCGCCAGCAGCGCCGCTTCCGGCTGCACACCAGCGAGCGATGGCGATTGGCCCAACGCCGGCGACGGTTCCCAGCGCGCGCTGAGGGAACGCTGGGGCCGCCCCTCGTGCAAAAAGTCCATATCAAGATCAACGACGGCCAGATCGTGATAGTACACGCGCAACCGGCCATCATCGGTAAAGCGCCCGATCGGCGTCGCTTCGACCTCTTCGGCGGTGCAGAGCGTGAGCAGCGCCACCAGCCGGTCTGGCGGCACCGCCAATACCATGCGCTCTTGCGCCTCTGACAGCCAAATTTCCCACGGCTGCAAACCGGCGTACTTGCACGGCACATGTTCGAGATGCACCTCGGCGCCTAGCTCAGCGCCCATCTCGCCAACCGCCGACGACAAGCCGCCGGCGCCACAGTCAGTAATCGCCGAATAGAGCTGGGCATCGCGAGCCTGCAACAGTACATCGAGCATTTTCTTTTCGGTGATCGGGTCGCCGATCTGCACTGCGCTGCCCACCTCGCTGGCGGTGGTATGGGTCAACTCGATGCTGGAAAAGGTCGCGCCGTGGATGCCATCGCGCCCGGTGCGCCCGCCCATGACCACGATAATATCGCCGGGCCGCACGTTGCGCGGGTGCATGCCACGCGGGGCAATGCCGACTGTGCCGCAGTAGACCAGCGGATTCGCCGTATAGCCGGGGTCAAACAACACCGCCCCGCCGACAGTCGGAATGCCGAGCTTATTGCCGTAATCGCGCACCCCGGCGACCACGCCGCTCGCGATCCGGCGCGGATGCAGCACGCCGGGAGGAGGAGGCGGCGCATCGGGCATACCAAAACAGAGCACATCAATATTGGCGATCGGGCGGGCCGACACGCCCAACACATCGCGTATCACGCCGCCAACGCCGGTATTCGCGCCGCCGAACGGCTCTAGCGCACTCGGATGGTTATGGGTCTCGACCTTATACGACACTTCGTAATCGTGACCAAACGCAACGATGCCGGCATTATCCACAAACGCGCTCAACACCCACGCATCATCGCGCCCAGCCAACGCCTGCTCGGTCGCCCGCATCAAGAAGGTGCGGATCAGGCTGTCAATGTCAGCCTTGCCGGCGGCCAGCCGGGCCAGCATGGGATGCAACGCCGCATTCGCCGGCAACTCCTCTGGCGGCTGCTCGTACTGCACGCGGGCTTTGAATGTCTTATGCGAACAATGCTCGCTCCACGTCTGGGCAATTGTCTCCAGCTCGCCATCGGTTGGATCGCGCCCCTGCGCCGTAAAGTAAGCTTGAATCGCCCGCATTTCAGCCAGATCGAGCGCCAGCACCCCACGCCGGCTAATCTCAAGCAATTCGGCATCATCAGCCGCGCGCAACGGCACCGTCGCCACCATCGGCTTAGCCGGGGCCGGATCGGAGACCAACATCGTGTAGAACGCCGTCCGCGCCGGGCTAGTCTGGCCGGAATGGTAGGCAATCGTCGTATGCACCACCTCGATGGACAGATCAGCAGCAGCTTGGGATGGATCGGTATCAGGCGGCAAGAGATAGCGGCGCAACGCGCGGGCATGCTCGATTCCACGCACCCCCAACCGGCGCGCCCCTTCCAGCGCGCTCTCGCCCTCGCTGTCGGTCACGCCGGGCCGGTACGCCACTTCCAACACCAGCGCTTCAGTCGCCGGCAGAAATGGATCGGTCAAGGGCCGATTCTCCTCCACCACTTGCCAATGGGCCTGCTGCACGATCGGATCGTGCAAGAGCTGATCAACCACGAGGGAAACCGCCGCCGGAACTAATTCATTGCCAGCCAGCAAATAGAGCGTCTGCGGCGAAGCGGCGGCGCGCGACGCCACCGTCACAAGATAGAGCGGCATAAGAACTCCGAAACTTCACGCAAAGGCGCATCGGCACGAGCAACCGGCAACAGATTGGCATCATCTTACTATCACCGCCCAAACAGGTTCGCACCTGCGTCTCTGCGCCAGATTTTGCGCGTTCACATCGTTTATAATCTTGAGTATACCATCTTCTCTTGCCGATGTTGCAGCACGGAGCAGATTATGCAGTTCTATCGCCGGGCAATGGTTCTTCTCATCGGGGTATTGCTGCTGATTGCGCCAACCCTGACCATAGCGCAAGGCACTGCCAGCCTCACCGGCACGATTACCTACCGCGAACGGATAGCGTTGCCGGCTGATGCGCTCGTGACATTGCAGATTGCCGAAGTGACTGCCAGCGGCGCAGCCGGACGGGTGATTGTTGAACAGACATTTGCCACCAGTGGCGCACAGCCGCCGTTCCGCTTTAATCTTACCTACAACCCAGCGGTGATCGACGCCGGACGGGTCTACACCCTCCAAGGCTACATTCGATCGGGCAGCAACACACTTTTTGCTACTGATGGGATCATTCCGGTGATCACCGGCAACGCGCCACGCAACGACATCAACGTCACCATGGTCACGGCCCGCAGCGCCAATCTACCGGCTGCCGGCAGCGAACTATGGTTGGTGGGGCTGGCGATCGGGTTAGGCATTGCTGGCGGCATTGTGCGGATAGTGCGGTTGCGCTAGCAATTGGGGCTGCAGGTTGGCAGCGGATTGCTCGCGGGGCACGCGCAATTGATAACCGACACCGCGTTCGCACACCAGATACTCGGGATTCTTCGGATCACGCTCGATCTTCGATTGCAAGTAGTACATCCGCCCCCGCAACAAATGGCGCGCCTCCTCTTCGTCATAATGTGACGGGTAGAGGAGCTGCGCCAATTCTTTGTAGTGGCAGAGACGCCCATTCGCATCGTAAAGGTATTGCAACAGCGTCAATTCAGCTTTGCTCAAACGCACTTCGCGGTGGCCGAGATAGAGCCGGCGCTGGATGGGATCGATTGCGAACAAGCATGATGAATCAGCATCGGCATGGTTAGCGGTCAGTGCCTCCTTACTGTCAGAGAGGGGCTTAGGCAGAACGATTGCCTCTAGCAGCGCCATTGGCACCGGATATGGCAACCAGATCACGCACGCTAGCCATGTGGCATTGACAGCCATAAACAACCACGGATCGCCGCCAGCCAGCACAATCTTCTGATGCGGCAAGAGGGTGCTAATGATTACGTTCAAATCGCTTTGCGGATCGGAAAAAAGAGTAGTATTCGCAATACAGATAGCAATTCGCTGATCGTTGAGATAATGCGCCATCAGCCGGGCATCGGCTGTCGCCAACACGGGCCATTGCCATTCGTGCAAGCGGTTCACCAACGTTGTGCGACTGGCATTATCGTAGTCAAGGAGCAGCACAATACCACGGCTCATGATATGAATGGCTCCATATTTGAGTGAAAGACTGCTTGGCGGATAGTATAGGCAGAAAGAGAAATTTGTGCAAACGAACACGAATATTGTATTAGATGCATAGCCATCGTTTTTTTGTTTGTTTTTGTGAATGAGTTTGGTCTGCAGACACTGCACTCCGTGGTAGCACCTCGCCAGTTGCTGAATCTTCACCATCCTCGCCTCCAGAATGTGCGTTTCTTTACAAAATGAGATACTGTATCTATAATGACATATCATATAATAAAAGATAGCTTCTTGGACAAAGATTGATCACACAAACGTGATGGCGCCGGTGCGCCGCACCATTGCGTCGCTGCACCAACTAGCAAGGAGATCGGCTATGCGCTTCGTGTTCATGTGTATCGAAGCCAACAACGCTCCCGCGCTGCGCAAGGCGGCGGCGGCAATCGAACGCGAGTACGGTCTGCGGTTGGCGATTGATTTCTTTACCCCGCCCGATATGCGCACCGCTGCTGATTGGGAGCGGTTGGCCGCTGCGGTGGCGCGAGCTGATTTTGTCTTTGGCTCGATGCTCTTCGGCGAGGAGTATGTCCGCCCCTTGAGCGAGATTTTGGCCGCTGCGCCGTGCCCGGTCTGTATGATCATGAGCAGCCCCTCGCTGATTAAGCAGACGCGCATTGGCAAGTTTGATCTCCGCCCCAAGCCCGCTGCCGAACAGAGCGCCTTCCGCCAGTGGCTGAGCCAGTTCCAACCCAAGCACGGCCATGGCGAGATTCAGCGCCAGATGTCGTTGGTGCGCGGCCTGAGCAAGATGCTGAAGTTTTTGCCCGGCAAGGCGCGCGATATTCATACTTATGTGATGGCGCACCAGTTCTGGGCCGCTAGCACGCCCGAAAATCTGCGCCGGCTGCTGTTGCTGTTGATCGAACGCTATGTGCCCGGCTATAAGGGTAAATTGCCGGTGCTCGATCCGCAGGATATTCCCGAAATCGGCGCGTTTCACCCTGATGCACCGGCGCCGTTTGCTGATTTGGCTGCTTACCGCGCGTGGCGGCGTAAGCAGCGCCAGAAGCTCACCGCTGGCACGGTCGGGTTGTTGACGATGCGCCCATTTGCGCTGTCGGACAACAGTGCCCATCTCGAAGCGCTGATCCGCGCGCTGGAGGCCCGTGGCATCGAAGCGCGCGCCGCTTATAGCCCGACGCTCGATATGCGCCCCACCGTCGAGCGTTTCTTTACTGATGCCGCCCGTGCCCGCCGTCACGAGCCGCCGGCGGACGTTGATCTGATTGTTAATACCACCGGTTTCGCCCTCGTTGGCGGGCCGGCCAGTACCGATCCCGTCCAAGCCAGCGCTACCCTCGACCAACTCGATACGCCGATGCTCGATCTCTTCCCGCTGGTGTTCCAGCATATCGAGCAGTGGCGCAGCGATGATCGCGGGATTGCGCCGTTCCAATTGGCGCTCAATGTGTCGCTGCCCGAACTCGATGGCGCGACCGATCCGCTGGTGATCGGCGGCATGCCGCGGGGTCGCGAAGATGTAATCCCGCTGCCCGCCGAGATTGAACTAGCCGCCGACCGGATTGCAGGCCGGGTGGCGCTGCGCCGCACGCCTCCGTCCGAACGGCGGATTGCGATTACGTTGTTCAATTTCCCGCCCAACCTCGGCAACGCCGGCACCGCCGCCTATCTCGATGTCTTTGCCAGTGTCTTCCGCCTGATGCAAGAGCTGCGCGCCGCTGGGTATACGGTCGAATTGCCGCCCAGCGCTGACGATCTGCGCCGGTTGGTGGTCGAAGGCAATGCCTTGCTGCACGGCACCGACGGCAACGTCGCCGATTCGTTGCCGGTTGAAGAGTACCGCCGCCTCTTCCCCGATTATGTTGATATCGAGCCGTATTGGGGGCCGGCCCCCGGCCAGTTGCTCAGCGACGGCAAGCGGCTCCATATCCTTGGCCGCCGCTTCGGGAATGTGTTTGTCGGTCTGCAACCCAGCTTTGGCTACGAGCGCGACCCGATCCGGCTGTTGATGAGCAAGGACGCCGCTCCGCACCATGGCTTTGCCGCGTATTACGTCTGGTTGCGCAAGGTCTTCAAAGCCCACGCCGTGCTCCATTTTGGCACCCACGGCGCGCTGGAGTTTATGCCCGGCAAGCAGGCCGGCCTCAGCGCGCAGTGCTGGCCGTTGCGCCTGCTCGGCGGTTTACCCAACTTTTATTACTACTGCGTCAATAACCCCAGTGAAGGCAGCATTGCCCGCCGGCGCGGCATGGCGACGCTGGTCAGCTATCTGGTGCCGCCGGTGCAACAGGCCGGTCTTTACAAAGGGTTGCGCGCGCTCAAAGACAGTATCGATCGCTACCACGCCCATCCCGACCCGGCCTTGATCGACGACCTGCGCGCCCAAGCCGAGGCGTTGAATATTGCGGTCAGCGGCGAGGGTGACGAGTATGTCGCTGCGCTCGGCCACGAGCTGTTGCAGGTCGAGCAGCGGATGATCCCGGTCGGTTTGCACGTGCTCGGCCAACCGCCCCAAGCCAGCGAGCAGATCGATGTGCTGAGCCTGATTGCAGCCTTTACTCGCGTGCCGCGCGGCCATAACCAGCCGCCGCTCGAACCGCTGCCCCATATCGTTGGCCGCGCCTTGGAAGTTGACTACACGGCTTTGATCGGACGCCTGCGCCACGATCCGGCGGCTCAAGCCCAGTATCGCCAGATCGAGGAAATCTGCCGCGCAGCGGTAACAGCGCTGGTTGAGCATGGCACGGGTCGCGCCGCCGATGAAGTGCTGGCCCGCCACGTGAAGCTGCCGCCCGGCCAGCTTACGCCACTGTGGGATTACCTGCTCGATATTCAGCGCCGGATGACGACCGAGCGCGAGATCAGCGGGTTGCTGCGCGCGCTCAACGGCGGCTATGTGCTGCCTTCGGCAGGCAACGATGTGGTGCGCAACCCGTCGGTCGTGCCCACTGGCCGCAACATCCACGCCTTTGATCCGTTCCACGTGCCGGCTCCGGCTGCCGCCGCCGCTGGTATGGCCGTCGCCAACGAGCTGCTCGAACGGGTGCGCGCCGAACAGGGAGCCTACCCCGAAACGGTGGCGATGGTGTTGTGGGGCACCGATAACATCAAGACCGAAGGTGAAGGGATCGCGCAGGCGCTGGCCTTGGTCGGCGCGCGCGCTGTCGCCGACGAACTAGGCCGGATCACCACGGTCGAGCTGATCCCGCTGGCCGAGCTAGGCCGCCCGCGCATTGATGTGGTGCTGACGGTGAGCGGCATCTTCCGCGATCTGTTCGCCGCGCAGGCCGCCTTGCTCGATCGCGCCATCCGCATGGCTGCCACCGCTGATGAACCGCCGGAGCACAACTTTGTACGCGCCCACGCCCTAGCGCAAGCGGCTGAATTGGGTTTGAGCGTCGAAGCGGCGGCGACCCGCGTCTTCTCGAACGCTTCGGGCAGCTATGGCGCCAACGTCAACCATCTGGTCGAGAGCAGCACGTGGGAGGAAGATGGCCAGTTGGCCGAAGCCTTCATCACTCGCAAGAGCTTCGCCTTCCAACCCGGCGGTGAATGGAGCGAAGCGCGAGCTGTGATGGAAAAGGCGCTGGCGACGGTGAGCGTCACCTTCCAGAACGTCGATAGCGTTGAGAATGGGATCAGCGACATCGACCACTACTACGAGTACCTTGGTGGTCTGACCAAGAGCGTCGAGAAGACCCGCGGCACACGACCGGCGGCGCTGATGGGTGAAGTAGCCGAGCTGGTCACGCCGGGAGCGAGCCGGGTGCGCTCGCTTGAGCAGATGGTGCGGATCGAAAGCCGGGCCAAGTTGCTCAACCCGAAATGGTACGAAGGTATGCTCAAGCACGGCTACGAAGGCGTGCATGAGATCGAGATCCGGGTCAGCAACACCTACGGCTGGAGCGCCACTGCCCAAGCGGTGGATGGCTGGGTCTACCAAGGCGTTGCCGAAACCTACCTGCTCGATCCAGAGATGCGCGAGCGGCTAGCCAGTCTCAACCCGCACGCCACCGCCGGGATCGCCGGTCGCCTGCTCGAAGCCCACAATCGCGGCTTCTGGCAAGCCGACGAAGCCACCCTTGAGCAGTTGCGCGAGATCTATGCCGACCTCGAAGACCGGCTGGAGGGGGTGCGCTAAGCGCCGAACCTGTCGCAGCGACGGCCCGCCGGGGCCGTCGCTACTTGACACGCTGCCCCTGCTCTACTACACTGGCAACGCATTACCTCGCAGAGCGCCAGAGTAAGGAGCGGCGCATGGCGCGGATCGTTGCAGTCATTAATCTCAAAGGCGGGATCGGCAAGACCACCACTGTTGTCAATCTTAGCGCCGGGTTGGCGCTGAAGGGGGCGCGGGTATTGTTGATCGACATCGACGCGCAGGGCAATTTGTCCATGGCGCTCGGTGTACGCGCGCGCCGCACCCTTTACGAAGCGATCGTCGATCATAAACCGCTGGCCGATTTGCGGGTCAGCGCCCGCCCCAACCTCGACCTCGTCGCCGCCGATGAGTCATTGCTGCTCGCCCAGCAAGCCATTGCCGGACGCGCCGATTGGGTACGGGTGCTCGAACAACTGGTGCGCCCGTTGCGCTCGGAGTATGACTTTATCTTCTTTGATTGCGGCGGTTCGCTGACCGTGCTCAATCAGAATGCGTTGATAGCCGCCACTGAGGTGATTGTCCCCACCACCGTCGAACCCTTCTCGGTGCGCGGCTTAGAAAAGCTGATCGCTCAAATTGCGCGGGTGAAGGGCAGCGCCAGCGTGGTGCGTGCAATCATTCCGACGATGGTCGATCCGCGGATGAAGCAATCAATTGAGCTGCTCGCGCACCTCAACCGCACCTATGGCCAACTCGTCATGCCGCCGGTGCGGGTGAATGTGCGCTTATCAGAAGCTTCGGCAGTGGGAAAGACGATCTACGAGCACGACCCACGCTCACGCGGCGCGCTCGACTATGCCCAGATCGTTGAATTGCTCAGTAAAGCGTGGAGTTTCCAGCCTAAACGTCCAGCACCACAACCAGTTACACCC
>JAUQOZ010000061.1 GCA_030550625.1 Chloroflexota bacterium
TGGGAGTGCGGCAGTCACACTGCCGCACTCCATAGTTGGTAGGTCTCGGTGTTGGCTTCACAACGGGCGGCGGGCTGGTACGCCAACTGCGCGGGGGAAGCGGGCGGGGGTGGGGGCGATTTTGGTGACAATTACAAGGCTGCGCCGTTCTTCGCCGGGAATGTCAACCGGTTGGCAGAGACTGATCTCGCCGCCGAGCAGGGCCAGCGCGTTGCGCGCCGCAACAATTTCGGCCTCGGGATCGCGGCCTTTGGGTGCAAGCAATCTCCCGCCAATCCGCAACAGCGGCAAGGCGTATTCTACCAGTACGCGCAACTCGGCGACGGCGCGGGCAGTCACCACGTCGTACTGCTCGCGTTCAGCGGGATCGCGTCCCACCATTTCGATCCGTTCATTCAGCACGCGCGCGCCGTCTAGTTCGAGACAATCAATCATGTGGCGCAAGAACTCGGCCTTCTTGCCGGTGGCTTCGACTAACGTGACTGGCAGTTCTGGGTAGAGAATTTTGATCGGCAGCGCCGGAAAGCCGGCCCCACTGCCAATGTCGAGCAGGTTGGCCGGTTGGGCTTGCCAATCACGGGCCAGCCAGAGCGAATCGAGCAGATGGCGGCGCACCATAGCGATGCGGTCACGCACTGCGGTGAGATTAAAGCGGTCGTTCCAGATGATCAGTTCATCGAGATAGCGATGAAATTGGGCAATTTGACGCTCATTGAGCGCAAGCCCCCACGCGGCGGCAGTCGCGCTCAAGAGACGCTCGGCATCGTCGGCCATGGAGCGTTATTCCTCAACTTGATATAACCGGTGATGATTCACATAAGCAAGCACAGCATCGGGCAACTGGTAGCGTACAGGGCGACCGGTGGCGAGGCGCTGGCGCAGATCGGTACTAGAAATGGCAAGCTGCGGCCCGGCAAGGACAAGCATCCGATCACGCACTGCCGGCACTGCTGTAACGAGCGATTCATGGTCAAAGGTATAACCGGGACGCTCGACCACGACGAGCCGGGCGAGGGATGCGATCTGCTCAGGTTCGCGCCAGCGCGGCAGATCGGCGGCGGCATCAGCGCCGATTATCAGAAACAGCTCAACTTCCGGGCCGTACTGTTCCCGGCATACGCGCAGTGTATCGACCGTATACGACGGCGGCGGGCGTTCGAGTTCGAGCGACGATGGGATCAGCGCGTCGTTGCCGGCGCACGCTAAGCGTACCATCTCAAGCCGGTGATGGGCAGCGGCGAGATGGCTTTCCTTCAGCGGTTGAGCTGCGGCAGGGATCATCAACACTTGGTCGAGTCGGCAAAACCAGCGTGCCTCTTCGACAATAGCTAAATGACCGAAATGGATCGGATCGAACGTACCTCCATAAATCCCCAACCGGCGAACAGTAGTCATGATGAAGGCGGGTTACTCTTCGTCAAGCTCATGCGCTTCTTGGAACAGATGCCACACAAGCCAGACGACATCATTCTGGTCATCGGGATGGAGGTCTTCGATATACGGCCAGATCAACTCAGCTACATCGGCGCGCGGCAACAGAAACACGCGCTCGCCGAGCGCATAATGCAACTGGATCGCCAGCTCATCGGCTAGCTCTTGCAAGTCGCGTTCGGGCAGGCGGTCATCTGTGGTGAAACGATAGCCGCGCATATTCCCACCTAGCTAGCGTTGTCGCAACGCGCGCGTGCGCCGGTCATCTTCGTAGTATTCCTCATCTTCGCGGGTCGAAAGCTGGCGGGTTGCCGCTTCGTGCTGACCAGTGGCAGATGAGCGGCGGGGCAGGAGGGAATTTTCGGTCAGCGTTTCGGCGACAAAATCGAGGTACCTCTGGATATCCTCATTGTCCTCAAGGCTATTGAACGGAACGGTTGCCCCGCTCACGGTCTTGACGCTCTCGCCAATATCGCGCAGGGTTGCGTCAATGCCTTTGACCAAGCCACGCATCACTGCGGCCAATTCCTCACGCTCTTGCACGGTGAGATTTGCAAACCCGATCAACGCCTTCTCTTGCGCGCGCAGAAGAGTAGCGCGCAGAATGGCAATGTCAGCCTGCGTTTGCAGTTCGTAGCGACGCACCAAATGGGCTTGGCGCACCTGCTCAACTAGTTCTTCCGACGTCACAGGAGTCCACAAGAGAGCGGGGATGATGATAAAGCCGATAATGCCAATCAATACCTGTTGGACGACTAACCCTGTACTTTGGACTACTGGCTGCGATGCCCACCATGTCCATTGAATTTCAAAGGAGTAATACACAAGGTAGAGCGCGGCGATCATTACCGCGACATAGCCCCATGTCTTGGCGTTGATTTTTTGCAAGAGCATCCCACCCGGCGACCATGGGATGAGGAATGACATTAAGCTCGGCGGCGCCAACACCAGAATGGCGGTGTATGCCGCAGCGATAATCCAATTGCCAGTTAATTGACTCTGGACACCCCACCAATAGACCGCAGAGCCAATCATGGCGATGAACGCAAGAATGGCAAGCAACGATTTTGAAGTGAATTGCCATCCGCCTCGGCGGCGTTGTCCACGCACCATTTCAAGATAGCGACTGCTCACGGCGGTTCCTTCTTCCTTACTAAATGAATAGCGACAAAACTGTCAAAACATTATGCGACCGGAAAGATTATACAACCACTTCCTAACCAGTTTGTAACCTAGGAACTGCGAAACCGTTAGCCTTTAGCTTGCACATCAGGCGTTAAAAAGACGAATGTCTCAATCCATTCATCATATCCTGCTGCGCGAATGCGTTCGATTAGTGCGGGAGAAAGAGCGGAAAGACCATAAGAATGGTTGACGTGGTATGGAACTTCAAGTGATGGTTGGTTATTTTCGCGGAAAGTGAATGTGGCTTGCGCCATAAATTCACCATTTATAATACCGATTAATACCGGTTGTTGGTTAACTGGATCGTACCAGTACAATTCACTGCGTTTTGTTGTGTATAAACGTGGTTCGGGAAAGATTTGACGATTGATCTGTTGCAATCGCCAACGTTCTTCGTTCGACAATACCGGCAAGGTTGGTAAGATGAGGGTTGGCGCTGGCGCTAAGGTGGGTGTGGGCGGCGCTGCGGTGGCTGGTGGCGGTGTCGCAACAATAATCGCTGCGGTTGCAGTCATTGTGCTTGCAGGCACAGCCGTTTCCTGCGCCGGCACAAGATTCGTCGGCGCTATCGTGGCGCGCAAGGTTTGCGCTAATGGCGGTAAGGTAGCCGGTAATGGCCCGTTCACATCTACAGTTGTAGGTAGTGTCGACAGACAACCACTGAGCGCGACGACCACACCTGCCAGAAAGACCCAGCGATAGCGGTGGCTCATCGCTAAAGACCGTACACTTTCTATGAGAAATGCAAAACCCCGGCATCGGAGCAGATGCCGTACATATCATAATAATACTATCTTGACACAAAGTCAAGAAGAAATATTTTACGTGAATGTGGTAGTATTCACCGAATATTACGCTCTAGGAGTCATCTGTTTGAGGGTTCAGGTTTTACGATGGTTGCAATGATGGTTCATCGTTACAATGTAACGGTTTTATGGTGTTGATAGACGTAAATACGCTAATACCTCATCAACCGCAACCACGTCACCGTATTTGCCATCGATGTCGAATAAGTTGGCGAGGTGTGGTTCGGGTGCGCGGTCGCCAACGCATTCGCGCGGCACAATCACCCGAAAGCCGTGTTGCATGCCATCAACGGCGCTGGCCCGGATGCAGCCGCTGGTTGAACACCCGACCATGATCAGGGTGTCAACCCGCAGCGCGGTGAGGGTAGCGGCAAGGTGGGTGCCGAAGAAGGCGCTAGCGTATTTCTTTTCGATCACGAGTTCGCCGGCTTGCGGGCGCAGCTCATCAACGATCGCGATCAGCGGCGAGTCGTGAGTGAGCTGGCGCAACGCCGGCACTTTTTGCACAAAGATGCCGCCGTCGCGGCCATCGGGCGCGTAAGCAACGGTGGTGTAGATGATCGGAATGCCGGCGGCGCGGGCCGCGGCTAACACTGGCTGGCTGGCGCGCACTGCATCCGGTACGCCGGGAGCGGCGTATAACGGCGAGCCGGGGGTGGTGTAGGCTTTGATAAAGTCGATCACCAGCAGCGCTGGGCGTTCGCCGAAGCCGATCCGTCCGGCGAGGCCGTGCTGGCGGTAGTCGTCAGCGAGATGGTCGAAGGTGGTCATAGGGCCTCGTTGGTTAGGTTAAAGGGCGAACAGTTCGTATGAGCGCAGATGTGGCTGATGGCTTTGCGATGCGTTGGTGCGCCCTCACCTCCAGCCCCTCTCCCACTGGCGCGGGAGAGGGGAGCGTATTGCCGAGCGTTGCGGCATCGTATAGCAATCAACGGTTGTACGCGACCACATGTTCTGTCCGCTCCTCAATTGTGAGAGCGAGGGGGCGAGGCATGCCTCGCCCCCGTTTCTGTTGTACAGCGTCAGGTATGCCTCGCTCCTAGTCCGCTGTGACCTCGCGTTGCTCGGCGGGTTGGGCCATGCGTTCGCGACGGGCGGCGCGGGCCATGGCCCACCGCACCGGTTGCGGTTTGCGCGGCGCCGGCAGACCGGTCTCGGCTTCAGCGTTGGCGAGCAGCTCTTCGAGCGGCGGGCCGAAGTCGAAGCCTTTGATCTCGCCGCGCGCGGCGGCCAGCTCGGCGCGTTTGGCTTCGGTGGCGGCGACATCAATCTCGAGCGTCTCGGTCAGCACGACGCCGTAGTCGTTGAGCGCCTTTTCCCGGCTGACCAACCCGTAGCGCACGTCGCGCTGCACCGCCTCTGCCGGGCGCGTGAGCGGGTCTTTCCAACCGCCGCCGCCGGCAGTGCGGTAGATCAGTTGATCACCCGGCTCGACGGCGATCTGGTCGCATTTGCTGGGTAGGACTTTGCGCGTACCATCAGTGCGGACAAGGATTTTCGTTGATCGGCTGCCCGGCTTGCCGCCGACGTTGCCCCACGGCGGCGTCAGCCAGCGGTCATCGTGGATCGAGATTTCTCCCGGTTCGAGGAAGGTGTAAATCTTCTCGATGCCGTTGCCGCCGCGGTGGAACCCGGCGCCGCCCGAATCCATGATGCTGGTGTAGCGTTCGATCCGGATCGGGTAGTAGCTCTCAAGGTATTCGGTGGGGATGTTGGTGAAGAGCGGCCACCACGAATGCCCGTCCATCCCGTCGCCGATTGGGCGTCCGGGAATGCCGCCGTAGTTGATCTCCATTAGGTAGAAGAATTCGCCGTCTTTGTCATAGCCGGAATAGAGCAGGTAGGGCGAAGTGCCATAACCGGCGGCGGTAGTAAACTCTGGCGCGCGCTTGGCCAACGCCCCGCCGAGCACGTCGAACAAGCGGGTAAGGGCATGGGTGCGGCATCCCAGCGCCGCCGGGAATTCGGGTTGGATGAGGCTGCCCTTGGGCATGGTGACGTGCAGCAGCGGATAGAAGCCGTCGTTGAACAGGATCTGCGGGTCGAAGACCATGATCAGGTAGACGCCGATGAACATCTTGAACATCGACTCGTTGAGGTAAAAGTTGATCGGCCCCATCGCCTGCGGGTCGGTGCCCGTCCAGTCGAAGTAGGCTTCGTGGCCTTGCCGCCAGATCGTCAGCTTCATCTTGAACGGCCCGTTGCCCAACCCGTCGTCATCGACATAATCCTCAAACGACTGCGGCTCTTCGGGCAGGTTGCGCAGGATCAGCTCCTTCATCGCGCGGTAGGTGCGGTCGAGCAGAGCTTGGGTGGCCGCCAGATAGACATCTTTGCCGAAGCGGTCACACAGCTCGATCACCCGCTTTTCGGCGGTGCGGCAACTGGCGATGATCGCCATCAGGTCGGCGCGGTTCATTTCGGGTTGGCGGACGTTGTTGAGCATAATGTCGAGCACGGCCCGGTTAAGTTTGCCGCGTTCGTAGATCTTGACCGGCGGCAGCCGCAACCCTTCACCGAAGATGGTGGTGGCGTTGGTAGGCAGCGAGCCGGGCAGCGGCCCGCCGACATCTTGGGCATGGCCAAACATGCTAGCCCAGCCGATCAGTTCGCGATTCTCGCCTTCGCCGTAGAAGATCGGCAGCATCACCAGCAAGTCGTTGATGTGGCTGATCGCGCCGCCGCAGAGGTAGGGATCCGAGAGCAAAATCACATCGCCGGGTTCGATCGTCTGATCCCAATTGTCGAGCAGGCCAGCGATATACGAACCAAACTGGCCGACGATCATCCGCCCGTGCGGATCGGTAATCATCGGAAACTGGTCGTGCTGCTCGCGGATCACCGGGCTCATCGCCGTGCGGTAGAGCACGGCGTCCATCTCATAGCGGGTATTCTTGAGCGCGTTTTCGATAATGTCGAGCGTGACCGGATCGATCTCGATCTGGGGGATCGACGCGATTTTGAGATGAGTTGCCATCGTTGCTCCTCGCTATTCGTCTTGGCGCAAGACCGCACCAGCGGTTAGCTGCGATTGATCAACAGGTTGAAGTAGCGATCAACGGTCGCGGTGTGATGGGGCAGCACCACCGTCGTGCTATCAACTTCGGTGATAATGGCCGGGCCTTCGACCTGCATACCGGGGCGCAGCTTGTTGCGGTCGTAGAGCTTAGCCGTGATCCATTCGCCATGGCGGTAGATTTGGTGTTCGCCGGTGTAGGCGCTGCTGGCATCGGCATCACCCGGCTCGGCTTCAGGCAATTCCACCTTCGTCACCCGGCCAATGCCGACGGCGCGCAGATTGACGATCTCGACATTACTGTCGAGCATAAAGCCGTATGTGCGGTCGTGCAGTTCGTTGAAGCGCTGCACCAGCAGCGGGATCAGGTCTTGCTCGAATTCGGCCTCGCTGACCGCAATCGGCATCTCGTAGCCTTGGCGGTAGTAGCGCATATCAACGAAGTAGCGAATCTCTTGCCGGGCGGGCGGAATAGCTTCGGCGGCCAGCATCGCGCGGGCTTCGCGGCCCAGTTCGCGCAGCATGCCGACCATCTCCTCTTGCTCAACCCGATCGACCGTGCGGATGTAGGTGCGGGCGAACTCGTCGCGGTAGTCTGCGCTGAGGTCGCCGAGCGCGCAAAGCAGACCGGGAGCGGGCGGCACGATTACCGGGTAGCAGCCGAGCAGTTCGGCCAGCGCATTGCCGTGGAGCGGGCCGGCCCCGCCAAAGGCCATCAAGGCAAACTGGCGCGGGTCGAAGCCGCGTTGCACGCTGACCAGCCGCAGCGCGCCGAACATGTTCTCGTTGACGATGCGCAAAATCCCTTCAGCGGCATCCATCAGGCTGAGGCCGGTGGCATCGGCGATCTTCTGCACTGCCGCTTTGGCCGCGGCCACATCGAGTTGCATCGCGCCGCCGAGGATGCTTGGCGGTAAATAGCCGCAGACCAGATTGGCGTCGGTGACGGTCGGTTCAGTGCCGCCTTTGCCGTAGCAGGCTGGGCCGGGCACGGCGCCAGCGCTCTGCGGGCCAACGCGGAGAGCGCGGGTGAGAGCCGGCACGTGGGCAATGGAGCCGCCGCCAGCGCCAACCGAGCGCACATCAACTGAAGGCACCTTCACCGGGAAATAGCCGAGCACCGTCTCGCGGGCAATGTTCGGCTCACCCATACAGAGCGAGACGTCGGTTGAAGTGCCGCCCATATCAAAGGTCAGAATATTGGGATACCCGGCGCGGATGGCGATGTGCAGCGCGCCGGCCACGCCGCCCGACGGGCCGGAGAGCAGCGTGTAGACCGGGTTCTCCTCGGTCGTCTCGGCAGTCATTAGGCCGGCGTCCGAGCGGAGAATGTTGAGCTTGGCTTGTACCCCTTGCTGGCGCAAGTGCTGATCGAGGTTGTGAACGTAGGTCTTGACTTTTGGTTTGACATAAGCGTTCATCGTCGCGGTGAGGGTGCGCTCATACTCGCGAAACTCCGGCAGCACGTCATACGAGATAGTTACTGGCAAGTTGGGGGCGACGCGCTGGGCAATCGCCTTGAGGCGGCGCTCGTGATCGGGGTTCGCATACGAATTGATCAGCGAAATCGTCAGCGACTCGATCCCCGAATCAACCAGCTCGCGAATCACCGCTTCGGCTTGGGCCTCGTCGAGCGGGCGCACGACCTCGCCGCGCGCGCTCATGCGCTCGGAAACCTCGCGGGTGTCGGCCAGCGTTGCTGGCGGTTCCGGCTTGATCATAATCATCCAACCCGCCAACGGCCCCGGCGTCTGCGAGCGGGCAAGGTGCAAAATCTGCTTAAAGCCTTCGGTGGTGATCAGACCGACACGCGCGCCTTTGCCTTCAAGAATGACGTTGGTGGCGACGGTGGTGCCGTGCATGATTTGGGCGACTTGCGCGGGGGCAATGCCGGCTTGCTGGCAAATGGCCGCGATCCCGGCCAGCACTGCCTCTGACGGATCGTGGGGCGTGGAAGGGGTCTTGTGGCGCCAATAGCGCCCGCTCTCCTCATCGAAGAGCATCAGGTCGGTGAAGGTGCCGCCGACGTCGACTCCGATACGATAACTCATGGCTCCATTCCTCCCGTTGAAACAGCTATCTTTGCCCTCATCCCCCCGCCCCTGTTCCACCTCGTGAGCGAAGGGGAGACGTAGTGAAGCGCTTACGATCCGCTCCCTTTCATGACCGGTAGTTTGCCGGGGTCGCTACCTGCGCGTAGACCGGCCCAGCCTTGCCGGTCAGCGCCGGCAAAGGCCGGCCCAGCGTTGCGCTCAGCCAATCGGATGCCGCCAGCAAGGCTGGCAGGTCGATTCCGGTTGGTGCGCCGATGCCGTTGAACATGTGAACCAGATCCTCGCTGGCGATATTGCCGACGGCGCGGGGGGCGAAGGGGCAACCGCCGATCCCGCCCAAGGCTGCATCGAACGAACGAATACCGGCTTGCCAAGCGGCGAAGGCGTTGGCGTAGCCGGTATTGCGCGTATTGTGGAGATGGATCGTGAGTGTGACGTGCGGTAATCTGCGCACGGCCATCTCGCACAACGCAGCCACCTGTGTTGGCACTGCCATACCGGTGGTATCGGCAAAGACGATCTCGTTCGCCCCCATATCGGCGGCATGCTCAGCAATCGAGAGCACCCGCGCGGGCGAGACATAGCCATCGAAGGGGCAGCCGAACGACGCGCCGATCGCAACCCCGAAGGCAATACCATCGTGGTGGATGCGCAAGGCGAGGTGGCTGAACTCGGCCAGCGAGTCGGCGGTGGTGCGCTTGAAATTGGCCTGATTGAGGCCATCGCTGGCGGCCAGCACCAAGCGGACGTGGCGCAACCCCGCGGCGGCGGCCAATTCGTAGCCGCGTTGGTTGGGGGCAAGCGCCGTAAAGCGAAACGTGTCGTTACTGGCGCGAGCGGCCAGATTGTGACCACGTTCAGCGAGCAGGCGCGCGATCTCGCCGGCGCCGGCCATCTGCGGCACCTGCCGCGGATTGACAAACGAGCCGATCTCGACCCGCGGCACGCCAGCCGCGAGCAGGCGCTCGATCAGCTCAACCCGCGTTGCAACCTCTAGCACCTCAGGCTCATTCTGCAAGCCATCGCGAGGCGCGACATCAATGATCGTCACCGCTTCCATCAAATCACCCGCTTCGCTTGTAACGCCGCTACCTCGTCTTCGCTCAACCCTAGCAGATCGACAAATACCTCGCGGTTATGCTGGCCGAGAGCCGGCCCCGTCCAATCAATCCCGCCGGGAGTGGCTGACAGCCGGGGCACGACATTCTGCATCTTGATCTCGCCCAAATCGGGGTCAGGCACGCCAACAATTGACTGGCGGGCGATAAAGTGCGGATCGCTCAACATCTCCTTGGCGGTATAGATCTTGCCCGCCGGGACGCCATACTCGTCCATCATGGCTTGGAGTTGATCAGCGGTGTAATGGATCGTCCACGCTGCAATCAGATCATCGAGTTCGGCTTGGTGTTCGCCGCGCGCGTGGTGGGTAGCGAAGCGCGGATCGCGCGCCAATTCAGGTTGGCCCATCGCTTGAGCGAGACGGGTGAAAATCGTATCGGCATTAGCCCCGATCACAAACCAACCGCCATCAGCAGTGGGGTAAATGTTAGAGGGGGCGACATTGGGCAAAATATTGCCAGTGCGCTCACGGATATGGCCGGTCAACTGATATTCGGGGATCATACTCTCCATGAGGGCCAGCACCCCCTCGTAAATCCCGATATCCACCACCTGCCCCTGCCCGTTGCGCTGGCGTTGGTGGAGGGCGACGAGCGCGCCGATGGTCGCAAACGTCGCCGCGAGCGAATCGCCGATACTGATACCGATGCGGGTGGGCGGGCGGTCGGGGAAGCCGGTGATCGCGCGAATGCCACCCATCGCCTCGCCAATCGAACCAAAGCCAGCCTTATCGCGGTACGGGCCGGTTTGACCAAACCCGCTCACCCGGATCATGATCAAACCGGGATTCAGCGCGCTCAACTCTTCCCAACCCAACCCCCACTCTTCGAGCGTACCGGGGCGAAAATTCTCCAGCACCATATCCACGTGGGGCACAATCCGCTTGACCAGCGCCTGCCCTTCAGGCGTGCGCAGATCGATCGTGATTGACTTCTTATTGCGGGCCAAGACCGGCCACCACAGGGTACGACCCTTATAGCGATGGCGGCCCCACTCACGCATCGGATCACCTTTGCCGGGAGGTTCGACCTTAATCACCTCGGCGCCGAAATCGGCCAGCAACTGGCCGCAAAACGGCCCGGCCAAAAACGCGCCCAATTCGAGCACGCGGATATCATCGAGCGGTCGCGGCGGACGTTGGCGGCTCACGGTTCATTCTCCTCGCCGGACGCAACGGCAGCCGATTCCGCGCGCCGGCTCTGCAACAACACATCTCGACCATACAAAATATGCTCGCGCATCATGGCGCGAGCGCGATCGCCATCGCCAAGGACAAGCGCATTGAGGATGCTGCGGTGGAAAAAATTAGAAATCTGGCGCTCTTCTGTGCGATACCAATAGAACGAGCGGAACTGCAACGGCACCGCGACAATCTGGTTGAGCATCGCAATCAGGCGTTGATTGCCGGCGGCCTCAGCGATCGTCTGGTGAAAGACCGCATTCTGCTCGACCAAAAAATGCACCTCGTCCTCGCGGCGAGCAAAGGTTTGGTTCAGCGAATCCTCCAACGCTGCGGCGGCGGCTTCCATGCGGGCCAACTGTTGGGGGGAAATCCGTTGGGCGGCCAGATACGCGGCATGGCCTTCGAGCAAGGCGCGCAAGTCATACATCTCAAGCAGGTCATCAATCGTAAAACTGCGCGCGACTGCACCGCGATTGGGAAAGATCTGCACCAACCCCTCGGCGGCGGCGCGCACCAGCGCCTGCCGCACTGGCGTGCGGCTGACGCCGAGGTCGCTGGCCAACCGCTCTTCGACCAGCCGGGAGCCGGGCGGGTAATGGCCCTCGATCAGCAACCGGCGCAAGCGCTGGTAGACCTGATCGGCGGAAGAAGATTCATCTGATGTATACAATCTAGTCATTACAATTCACTGTAGTAGCCAGCAAACCGCATGAGAGCATCGTAAAGCGGCATGTAGATAACATCATAAAGACGTATCAAAACGCAATTATACCGAATTGTTATATCAGTTATGCCTTGGAAAGATTGTATACAATATACCAGAGGATGGTAGAGGTGTCAAGCACCCTGTAGCGCTGCGCGGCGGTGCGGCTCCGGGCATAACCAATGCATGGCAGTATCGCATACGGTCAAGACATTAAGTGAATAGTGGGTCAAACGAACAAGGCAAACATCCGTGTCAAACGCAAAACCGCCCCTTCACCAAGCTATGCGAGGACAGGGCGGCCCGATTGCAGCACGGCACGCTGCCAACACACAAACGCATCAGGCGGGTGTACTAGCTTGTGCGAACCTTATTCGTTAGTAGAGGGGAACTAAGCATCTAGGAGTTCTAAATCATTTTAACTCTTTGGAAGGCGCTGCAATAACCAGATGATTACAGCCTATACTGACATATCAGGCTTGTTGTGGCGGCTTGGGCGCGCGTAGCGGGCATTAAGCGGCGCTTCGATATATTGGATGAGCCGTAGACCCTGTTCCCGTTGGCGGGCGAGAAAGCAAACGGTCGAGAAACCGCCCGAAACGTAAGCGCGGGTACGGTTTTGGCCGGCCCATGTGCCTTTGCCAATCAGCCATCCTACGTCGCCAATCAAACTCCACCGTAATGGTTTAACCTTGACATTCATCCATTCCATCATTGCTAGTGTCTCGCTATAGTAGTTGCAAATAGCTTCCCAACCAATGATGGGGTGCCGCCGCTCTTCAGCGATGTAGATGAGATCGGGATAGCTATCGTCCCACAGCGCAATGAGGCGGGCCTGATCATGGGAGCGCCACGCTTGGCAAAACTCGGCCAGCAGATGGTTCCATTCCATTGGTACACCAATCATAGCTTATGCTCCTAAATAAATTTGTTGAACGCGTGGATTCGCACGTAGCGCAGCGCTGCTGTCTGCTAACCTGATCTCGCCGCGTTCGAGTACGTAGCCGCGTTGAGTGTATTCGAGCGTGAGTGCAGCCAGTTGTTCGACGAGCAAGATCGTCAAGCCGGTGGTTCTGTGCAAGCGGGCAAAGAGGCTGAACATTTCGAGCACAATCTTCGGCGCAAGGCCAAGTGATGGTTCATCGAGCAAAAGCAGGCGGGGCCGAGTCATTAAGGCGCGGCCAATGGCCAGCATCTGTTGTTCGCCGCCGCTGAGGGTGCCAGCCAATTGCGTGCGCCGTTGCGCTAGTTTGGGAAACACGCTATATACAAGATCAAGCGCTGCGCGAAATTGGGCCGGTTCACGCCGCCAAATAAAGCCCCCCATTTCCAAATTCTCGGCCACAGATAGGTCGGGAAAGACGTGCCGCCCTTCAGGTACGTGGGCAATGCCGGCGCGCACGATGTGGTGGGGCGCCATACCGTTGATGCGCTTGCCTTCAAAGCGGATGCTCCCCTGCATTGGTCGAATCAGGCCTGAAATGGCGCGTAAAATGGTGCTTTTGCCGGCGCCATTGCTGCCGATCAGGGCCACGAATTCGCCTTGGTCGATGCGCATTGTGATGTCTCGCACTGCGACAACCGCGCCATACCCAGCGCTAACCATGTCGAGTTCAAGCATAGCATGCTCTCCTGTCATTTAGCTTGTTCAACCGGTGCAGGCAAGGTGAGGTGCGCTTGTTCGGCGCTCTCGCCAAGGTAGGCCAAGATAACCTCAGGATCGCGTTGCACATCTTGCGGCAAGCCTTCAGCAATTTTGTTGCCCTCTTCCAAGACGGTGACGCGGTCACAGATTCCCATGACGAAGGACATGTTGTGTTCGATGAGGAGAATGGTGAGGCCAATCTCGCGTAGGCGCAGTAACAATGCCGCCAAGGCCTGAATCTCCTGCGTGACGAGACCGGTGGCAGGTTCGTCGAGGATAAGGAGGCGCGGGCGCATAGCCAACGCGCGGATCACTTCTAGCAGGCGTTGTTGGCCATGCGGTAGCTGGCTGGCTGGCAAGTGTGCTTTGCCGGCCATGCCAGCAACTTCTAACAGTTCAAGCGCGGCACGCCGTAACCTGTGCTCGTCGCGGCGATCGGCAGGCAGGTGTAGAAGCGTGCCAAAGAAGCGCTGGCGTGAGCGTAGATGGAAGCCAGCCAACACATTGTCGAGCACACTCATGTCTCCAAACAGATGCGGAATCTGGAATACCCGCACGATTCCGGCAGCAGCGACTTGGTGCGCTTCTGCCGGCAGCGGTGCGCCGGCATAGTGGATCGTGCCCTGATCGCAGCGGTGATAGGCGGTTAAGCAGCCAACTAACGTTGATTTGCCAGATCCGTTGGGCCCGATGAGGCCGTGAATACTACCGGGTAGGATGTCAAGATCGACCCCTTTCAGCGCTTGCAATCCGCCAAACGATTTGACAATCCCCCGTGCGCTAAGCAGGGGTGTAGAACCGGTCATCGCGATGTGGTCAAAGCCGATGAGCTGGCGAATGGTCTCGGCATCGAGGAGTCGCTCAGATGTGAGTTCAGCGGGCGATGAGATAGCGCGGGCTGCCCGTCGCGCCTGCCATGCGCGTAGCGTTCCGATCAGGCCGGCAGGCAACGCAAGCATGGTCAACAACATTACGGCGCCGAAGATGAGCTGCTGATAGGCGGCATCAAGAGTATTGCCGATGGCTTGTTGCAAACCGCTGGCGAAGATGACGCCGACGACAGGACCGGTGAGAGTGCCGACGCCGCCGGCAAAAACGCCGACAAAAAGCAATAAGCCGGCGTCGAGGCCGGCGATTTCAGGGGCGACAAAACCGGCAAGATGCACGAACAATACGCCGGCAATGCCGGCCAGCGCCGCGCTAAAGCTAAAAGCAATCACCTTGTACTGCAACGGAGCGACACCCAAAGCTGCCGCTGCCTCTTCGCGCAGCTTGATGGCGCGAAAGGCTCGTCCATAACGTGAATGAACGATGTTGGCCAATCCCCAAAGCGCAAAGCCCACGACCACCCAAATGAAGATGAAGTAGGAAACGGCGCTAATCGGTTGATCGCCGAACGATGGGCGCGGCACGCCATGCAAGCCAAACAGGCCGCCAGTGATCGGCGTCCAAACACGAGCGATTTCTTGAATCAGCAGCGCGAAGGCCAGTGTAATGACGGCGAAATACAGGTTTGAAGCACGTAGGGTCGTTACAGCCATCAAAGCGCCGGTGAATGCGGCAAGCAACACCGCTGCCGGCAGCGCGAGCCAGAAAGGCCATCCGGCGCGGGTCACTAACACGGCCGAGGCATACGCAGCAACAGCATACAACGCGCTATGCGCCATCGAAAAGAGACCGGCGTAGCCTAGCGACAAATTAAGCGCCGAGGCAAGCAAAATGGTTACACCGATGGTCGAGCTGTAATAGACCCAGAAGTTACGCTCGGCTGCGGGAAAGAGCAGCGGAAAGATGAGCGCCGATCCACATAGTGCGATGATCCAAACACGTTCGCGCAGATGAGCAAGCATGCCGCGTACCTCCTTCAGTGTGCGCCGGGCTTGCCGAACAAGCCGCTGGGCCGGATGAGCAAGACCAGTGCAAGTACGCCGAAGACGATAAAATTTCCCCAACCTTCAGGGGCAAGTGCGCGGACGGTTGTATCGAGCAGACCAACGATCAACCCGCCAATGACAGCACCACGCGGGCTGCCTAGCCCGCCGAGGATGATGGCAACGAACCCTTTCAGCCCGATCAAAATGCCCATGCTGACATTGGCGAAGATTAGCGGCGCGATCAATACGCCAGCGATGCCAC
>JAUQOZ010000086.1 GCA_030550625.1 Chloroflexota bacterium
CTAAGGGACACCCGCTGACCCAACGGCAGCGAAGGCCTCACGATTGCCGGTACTGGGATGCAGCCGTTGCTTGAACATCGCACAGCCCGCCGATGACCGCGGATGTTTCCCAACAATTTTTTGCGGTCAATAGTTTGACTGCAAACTTATTTCAAAGCCATTGCCAACATTTAATCAATAGCAAAAATATTCATTTTTAGAACTAGCATGATGTCAAAGTATTTGCTATAATGCAAGCAACGCTGGATACGACACTGAGGTAAAGCATTTGCACGCCGAGGTCGTGGTTATAACGCGGCCCGGCCAGCGAAGGGCAGTCGCTGCGCACAATATAAACTCAACCAGTGAGCCATCATCTCAGTGGCTCCTTGAGGGAGAGCGAGCAATTAATGGCCGGCGAGCCGGTCAGCGTTGCGATGGTGCTCACACCATGTCGCACCGGCCAAGTGAGGTGACATGTTGGGCAGTATAGCTGTGCTGCCTCAGTATCAGGTTGAGTCAACGGCGATGCAGCAGATCGCAAGGGCAAGCTAAAGATGCCTTGTTCTAGCGTGAGATGGCGGTAGGTGGTAAGCATCTAGCATGCGCTATATCTTTGCCTTTCCTCACAATGCGATGATGCGTACTTATGTTTTTCAGCGGAAGCGACAGCCGCATAACCCTACCGCTCGCCGGCGGGTGCATCATCTGGCGCCGCGAGCAACTCGCTGCGGATGACATCGATTGCCGAGCGCTGTCATCGCGGCAGGAGAGAGGAGAGTCCTATGTCTAATGCAAGCGGATTCGGCCTGCAGCAGGCGCGCACTATCATCAGCGAGCTAGAAACGTTTCTGGCCGATCTGAAGCAGGAAGATGGGCTGAGCGAGAATACCATCACCTCGTACCGTTGCGATTTGCGCACAGCGGGAACCGCCTTGAGCAAAGATCTCACTGCCATTACCGCGAGCGACATCCAACACTTTCTGGCTAGCCGGAAAGAGCAGCCGGGCACCACCAACCGGCGGATTGCGAGTCTGGGCCGGTTCTTCCGCTGGGCATTAGCGCGTGGGTATGTGACTCACAATCCGGTCGAGCAGATCAACAGCCGGATTCCGACTGAACACCATCCGCAACCGATTGCCAATGAGGCTGAATTGCGCGCGCTTGATCAGGCCATCGCCGCAGCGCCGCAACCCTACCGGCTGATCTTCACTCTGCTGCGCGAGATCGGCATTCGCACCGACGAGGTGCTCAATCTCAATCTCGGTGATGTCATTCTTGAGCCGGGGCGCGAGATGTTGCTGGTGCGTGATAGCAAGAGCGGGAATAAGCGAATGATTGCGCTCACCCCTGACGCGATGCCGCGTTCGTTGCGCGGGTTGCGCAGTTGGGTGCGCGAGATGGAGCATTTACCGCCCGATACGCCGCTCTTCCGGTCGTCACGCGGCACCCGCGCATCGTACGATACGCTGCACCGGCGCTGGGTGGCGGTGTGCAAGGCGGCCCGGCTGATGGATATAGTTGATGGGCGCGAGCAGCCGCGTTACACGCTGCACCACCTGCGCCACACCGCCGCTGCCGAACTCATTACCTTCTACCCAGAGCAGGTAGTGCGCCGGATTCTGGGCCATCGCGATCCGCGCTCGACCCGCCGCTACACCGAGCTGGTGCGCAACCAGTCCCGAACCGCCGAACGGACGGCCCATCTGCACACACCCCCCCGGCGCGAGGCAATGTGAGGTTATGACGACGGAGCAGCAAGGAAGGCGCGAATTGCCGCGTATGTTGGGCCATACCCCGGCCCGCGCAGCATATTGTGATTCGTGCCGGGAATAAGCTGCATCTGCAATAGACCCGGCGGCGCGGCGGCCTGTAGTTCGGCTTGCACTACCGGCGGTACGATCGTGTACTCTGGTTCGGCCAGCAAGATCAGCAACGGTACCTGCACTCGCCCAATCCGCGGCGCCAGCGTCCAGTCTTCCGGGATGAGAAACAAGCCGGCCACCTGCTCGTAGCGGCACTCGGCTAACGCCTGCGCCTTCCAATGATAGTCACACGGATGCCAATCAGGGTTTGTCTCACGTAACATCGGCAACGTCGTTTCCGGCGGCTCGCCTACCCCCCGGCTAAACTGGGGCAGCCACGACGGCGCTACCGCCGCTTCTTGCCGGATCAGCGGGTCGATCAGCACAGCCCGCTGCACGGCGGCCCGCGCCGGATGGTCGCTGCTCAGCAAGGCCAGCGTCGTCGCCCCGCCCCACGAATGGCCAACCATCGCCACGCCGCTTAACCCCAACGTTACGATCAGATCACCCACAATGCCAGCCACCGTATCAATATCGTAGGCCGGGCTGAGATCACTCTGGCCGTGGCCGGGCATGTCAATCGCGATCACCCGCCAGCCCTCGGCAGCGAGATCCTCCCCCAACCGCCACATCGTCACAGCGCTGCTAGTGATGCCGTGGCAAAGCAGGGCCGTGGGGCCGGCGTTGGGCCATTCGAGAAAACTGACCCGGCCATGGCCAAGTTGGACAACATGGCGTTGGGCGTTGATATGGCATGGTTCGGTCATTGGCTTGCTCCCTCTGGCGCAACAGCGACGAAATCGGCTAGCACCGCCTTGAGCGCCGCTAATGACGATTCCTGAATGTACATCATGTGGCCGGCAGGGTAGAAACTCTCGCTGATCTGGCTGCGCAACGCCGGATCGAGGGCGAGATGGTTGAGCGTATAGCGGGTGGCGAAGTAGGGTGTTGCCAGATCGTAATAGCCACTGGCGACATGCACCCGCAGCGCCGGGTTGCGGTGCATGGCCCGCCGCAACGTCTCGGCGACATCAACGTAGCGATTTTGGTGATCGTTGAAACTCCACGGCCACACCCGCTCGGTGAGGATTTCGTAGGGCAGATCACTGCTAAAGCCCAACTGCTCGCGCACATAATGATTGAGCGCGGCAGTGTAGGGGCCGGTAATCGCCGCAAGGCTCGGATCGAACTCGACCGTCTCGCCTGCCGCGTCGCGGTCGCTGCCGGTAAACCGGCTGTCGAGCCGGCCCACCGTGCGGTGCTGATCGCGCAGCAATTCCTTCACAAACCGGTCGTCGCGAATGCGCAAGCGCGAGCGGGCAATATAGTCGCGGCTGAGACCGGTGTAGCGGGCCAATTGGGTGGCGATGCGATCAAAGGTGGCCGGATCGAGCTGATCGCCTTGCAACAAGGCCAGCGCATAGTCGCCGAACGCAAACGCTTCAGCAGCGCGCAGAGTCGCGCCCAAATCGCGCTGCAATTCTGGTTCGAGCCGGCGGTGGTAGAAGGCGGTAGCGGTGTAGGCCGGCAAAAAGAGCATGTACGGCAAATCGTTACCGTGATCGAACGAGAGGGTCTGAAAGTGCAACACCGCTGAGATCAGCATCAGGCCATTGAGGTAGAGGCCGTGCCGTTCTTGCAGATAGCCGGCCAAGCCGGCGGCGCGGGTGGTGCCATAGCTCTCGCCGGCCAGATACTTGGGTGACAGCCAGCGCCCGTAGCGGCTGGTGTACAGCCGGATAAAATCACCCACCGACTCGATATCTTTGCGGAAATCGTGAAACTGCTTGGCCGACTCGCCAGCGACGGGACGGCTATAGCCGGTGCTGACCGGATCGATAAAGACCAGATCGCTGACATCGAGCAACGAGTACGGGTTGGGAACAAGGCGACCGGGAGGCGGCAACGGCCACCCCTCTTCGTTCATCAGCACCCGCTGCGGGCCAAGCAAACCGAGGTGTAGCCACACCGACGACGAGCCGGGGCCGCCGTTGAAGGCAAAGGTGATCGGGCGCCGGCTAGCATCGCTCACATCATCACGGGTATAAGCGACGAAGAAGATACCGGCGCGAGCCTGCTCACCGGCGCTGACACCATCCTTCTCCGCCTCTTCCTTCATAATGATCACGCCGGCGGTGGCCGTATACGCGATCTCAACGCCATTGATCACCACCGTATGCTGGGTCTGCACGAGCTGATCGGCGGGTGGCGTCGCCGGGGCAGTAGGTTGCGTTGTTGTCATGCGATATGCCGTCCGCTATCATCCCACACCAATTCGGCGCGCCCAATGCGCACCAAATCACCATCTTGGACACCAGCCGCAATCAGAGCCTCGTTAATGCCGCTCGCTTCCAGCACGCGCTGAATCCGGTCGAGCGCCTCATCTTGGTCGAGATTGCTCATCGCGATCAGACGCTCGATCTTGACCCCGCGCACCCGGAACGCATCGCCTTCGCGCTCGATGGTAAAGGCATTTTCATCAACCGGCGGCAACGGCCACTCGAGCGGCGGCTCATCGGGGTCAACCGGCTCGCGTTGAGGCGGCGGATCGGCGCGCAACAGCTCAGCCACCCGCTGCAAGAGCGGTTCGATGCCGGCGCCGGTTGCCGCCGAAATCACAAACAGATCCTCCGGCGCCACCGGCAGGCGGGAGCGCAAGATGGGCACGTTTTCCTGCGCGGCAGGCAAATCGGCTTTGTTGAGCGCCACCACCTGCTTACGCTGGGCCAATTCAGGCTGGTACAGGCGCAGTTCGGTATTAATCTGCTCGTAGTCATCCCACGGCGCGCGGCCATCGACACCAGCAGCATCGATGATGTGGATGAGCAAGCGCGTGCGCTCGACATGGCGGAGAAAATCGTGACCGAGACCGACGCCAGCGTGCGCTCCTTCGATCAAACCGGGAATATCGGCCACCACAAACCGCTGCAACCCGACCTCGACAATGCCGAGATTGGGGGTGAGGGTGGTAAACGGGTAGGCGGCAATCTTGGGCCGGGCAGCGCTGATCACCGAGAGCAGAGTCGATTTGCCAGCGTTGGGAAAGCCAACCAACCCCACATCCGCCAGCATCTTCAGTTCAAGCTCCAGCGTCAGTTCTTGGCCGGGTTCGCCCAACTCGGCGAGCCGCGGCGCTTGACGGGTTGGGGTAGCAAAATGGATATTACCCAAGCCGCCGCGCCCGCCGCGCGCAGCGAGCAGGCGCTGGCCGGGCCGGGCAAGATCAACGGTGTAGGTCACGCCATCGATCGTGGCTCGCACCACCGTACCGGGAGGCACCGGCACATAGACATCGGCGCCATTGCGGCCATGCATCGCATTTTTGCCGCCATGGCCGCCATTCTCGGCGATAAACTTGCGCTGATAGCGAAAATGCAGCAGAGTATTGTATTCAGGGTCGGCGACGAGGTAAACGTGGCCGCCGCGCCCGCCATCGCCGCCATTGGGGCCGCCGCGCGGCACGTACTTCTCGCGGCGAAACGTCGCCGCGCCGTTACCGCCATTGCCGGCCCGCACTACGATGGTTGCCTGATCAAAAAAATCGGTGGTCATACGCAAACAACACGAGGGCGCGGATCAACGCGCCCCGTTCCTTGTCTTTCCATCAACAATATCACCAATACGGTTGCTTTCGACCGGCTTCCCCTTCACAGGGGATTGGCGCAAGGGGGCGCAAATCTCGCAATACCGCAACGCGCGGATCAGAATGCCAAAAGAGCGAGCAACACGTTACTAGCGCCAAGCAAGCAGGCGTTGTTCACAATCGAGGTTACGCAACCAGCTTTACCACAAATGCGCAACGTTGGGCAAAAACTGCTTTCTTGATCAAGCCATTATGGAGTGCAGCAGTTAGACTGCCGCACTCCATAGAGGAGCCGCTTTTTATGGATGCTCACGCATTCGCCACATGCGCCGCACTATTGCCGCAGGTGATCAACCCAGCCACATTGCAACGGGTTTGAAACCCGCCGCTACGCCTTGGTTTCGCCCTCGGTTTTGGCGTCATTGCGCGGCTCTTCGTCGCCCTTCACCGCCTTGCGAAACTCGCGGATGCTGCTGCCGAGCGCACCGCCAAGGCCAGCCAGCTTGCCAGCGCCAAAGATCGCAATCACGATCACGAGGATAATTAACAATTCACCCCAGCCAAGACCGCCAATCATAGCCTGCACTCCTTCCTCGTGCAACCGGCGCGCACCAGCGATGCGCGTCCCAGATCATTATACCTTAGCGCGGGGGTGTGTCAACGTAACGGGTAACGTTGGAGGCCCCCTACATCGCTACCGCTTCCCGATAGGCCACCAGCGTCTTGGCAGCGGTATCGGCCCACGAAAAGCGGCGAGCGCGAGCCAAACCGCGTTGGCGCAACTCGGCGCGGAGATCGGCGTCAACCAACACGCGCCGGATCGCCTCGGCCAGTGCGACCGGATCGGTAGGCGAAACCATCAACCCCGCATCACCAACCACTTCAGGCAGGCTCGAGGTATTCGAGGTGATCACTGGCGTACCGCAAGCCATCGCCTCAAGCGGCGGCATACCAAACCCCTCATAGATCGAAGGGAAGACAAAGACGGTCGCCGCCGCATACCAGAGCGGCAACTCCTCTTCGGGAAGATAGCCGGCAAACTTCACTCGATCACGCAAATTCAACTGTTCAAGGCGGGCGAAGATCGGCTCGTACATCCATCCCTTGCCGCCACCGATCAGCAACGGCACATCAGGCACGCTCCGGCTCACCAACGCGAACGCCTCGAGCAGCGTGGTCAGATTCTTGCGCGGCTCCAGCGTACCGACATAGAGCACAAACCGCTCAGGCAAACCATGCCGGGTGCGCAACTGCTCGATGGCCGCCGGCGCCGGCGGGCGAAAATGGCTGCGGGCGGCGTTCGGCGTTACGATCACCCGCTCAGGCGGAATGCCGAGCAGACCAACCACCTCGCGCTTGGTGTGTTCGGAAACCGCCAAAATCCGGCTGGCGCGGCGGGCGCTCAGCCGGGTCGCTAGATCGAGATAGATGCGGTTGTAGGCGCGAAAGGTCTGCGGGAAGCGGATAAACGCCAGATCGTGGATCGTGATCACCGTCGGTACCGGGCTGAGCAGCGGTGCCACATTGAGACAGCCGTGGTAAAGATCAGCCGTACCACGCAATAACAGCGGCGCAATCCCCTGTTCCCACGGAATCCGCACCCGCGGATTGATCGTCGGCAACCGGGACGGCTTCACCACAAAATTGGCCGGCAGACCCAACGCCGCCTGATCAAGGCCGCGGGTGGTATACACGGTATAGTGATTGGCGCGATCGATCTGCGCCAAATGGAGCAACACTTGCTCGATATAGTGCGAAACGCCGGCCCGGCGGAACGAACGGGTATGAGCAAGAAGGTGGGCATTAACAGCAATGCGCATAGCAACAAACAATTCTTACGGCGTCGCGGCGGTCACGGTATCGTAGCGATGGTGGGGCACCAACCCCCAATCGCTGAAAGGAAAATAGATCAGCCACGCCTGCCCGACCACTCGATCGAGCGGCAGCGCATCCCATTCCCGCGAATCGGAGCTATTGCCGCGATTGTCTCCCATCACAAAGATCGAACCGGGCGGCACCGTGATCGGCCCCTGCGCGCAGGGATAGCCACCGAGACAGTAGGTAAACGCGCCGCGCAGGTACGGCTCGTCGAGCAGCTCGCCATTGACATAGACCCGGCCCTCGCGGAATTCGAGCACATCGCCGGGCAAACCGATCACGCGCTTGATATAATCTTTCCGCACATCACGCGGATACTCAAAAACCACAATGTCACCGCGTTGCGGCGGGCGGAAAGGATAGACCACGCGCGGCGGCAAATCGGCTTGACCGGGAAGCAGGCGCAGCGGCGCATTCAGGTCAAAGTGAAAATAGATCAGTTTATTGACCAGAATGTATTGACCAGTATGCAGTGTAGGCTCCATGCTCGAGCCTTCGATCTTAAAATTCTGCACCACGCCGCGCACGATCAGAAAGACGAGCAGAATAAAGATCGCTGTCTCGAGCAATTCGCGCACCACATAGCGCAACGGGGCGCGCGGATGGCGCACCGGCTCAGCCTCAAGGGGAGCAGCCAATGGATCTGGTGACGAATGACTGTCGCTCATAGCACCGTTTTGCGCGCTCTATGCTACACTACAGGGTAGAGCGCAAGGAGAGAATGGCGCGCGGAGGGAAGGTTTCCCTCCGCAATCGCTGGCATTATACTCGAACGCGGGGCAAATTGCCAGCCCATACCTATAGATAATGGCGTGAAGAGCTGCCAACAACGCAAAACCGGGAGGGAGTAAAGAGCGATTATGACGCGCCGGCAGAGCGCGCTGTTACCAGCCTCCCATGCGTGTTCGGTGCGGATTCCACCCAGCCTCACCCCGCTAGGGAACAGGGCGGAGATAGGGTTTATGGCTGTGGGATGCGCCGGTTCACCCCCAGCCCCGCTCCTGCTCATGCGGGAGAGGGGAGCGTCGAGTCGAGCGTCGAGGCATCGCCCAGCGACCAACGGTTATACGCAATCAATTATTCTGACTACGCCTCTCCCCACTAGGGGGAGGAACGAGCATAAGCATGCGTTTGGTGCTCGCGCATCTTGATTGAAGATAGCAGAAAGCTGAGATTATGTCATCGTTGGCCACCTTAGCACAGCCGCTTGGCGAGGGAAGCTTCCAGTGTCTGGCCTGCCATTGGCGATGTAAACTGGCGCTAGGAGAGGTTGGGCGCTGCCAGATGCGAGTCGGGAGTGCAGATGGCATCAAGCTGCTCAATCATGGCTTGATTAGCGGCGCCGCCATTGGCCCAATCGAAGATCATCGCCTTTGGCACTTCTTCCCTGACACCACGGCGCTAGCAATCGGCGGCTGGGGCTATGCCTTGCCGGTTGATCAACAGCGCGGCCAATACGGCTCGTTACCCACTGATCCAGCCAAACAACGACGGCTTGATCCGCAGCGTGCTGCCGACTTCGCCCTCGAACGACTCTGCCGCGGCGTGGTGTGGGCGTTCGGCGAGCCAGCGGTGAACTTTGAATACCTGCTCGCGTTGCTGCAACTGAGCCGCGCCGCCAGTCGCTATACCGCTATTGTCACCAGCGGCATGCTGAGCAGCGAGGCGCTGAGCGAGTTAGGGCCGTACCTGCACGGTGTCAGCCTCGATCTGCGCGGCTTTTCTGATAATGCGTACCACCGGCTGGGCGGGATCAGCGACTGGCGGCAGATTTTGCGTTTCGCCGAAGAGGCGCAACAACGCTGGCAGTGCCATATCGAAGTAACGACCCGCATCCACCACGGCGTGAACGATCATCCTGACGAGCTGCGCGAGATGGTCAACTGGATCAAGACAACCCTCGGCGAGAGCACACCGTGGCACGTGTTGCCGGGTGATGCCGGCAGTGAAACTGCCGCGGCGACCATGCGCGCGCGCCGGATCGGGCACGAGAGCGGGTTGCAGTTTATCTATGGGCCGGAACCCAACCAACCCACCCGTTGCCCGGTGTGCCAAGCCACTCTGATTAGCCGGCAGAACGGGGTGAGCCGGAAGGTGGGGCTGGATGGCAATCGCTGCACGAGTTGCGGTTACGCCGCGAATTTGTATTTGTCGATTTTTAAGGTACATCGTGGATGATGGCGACGCGATCATCCCATGGAACAATCAACCATGCGCAAGCCTGAGATTATGAGTCCCGCCGGCTACTGGCCGCAATTGCACGCCGCGATTGAAGCCGGCGCCGACGCAGTCTATTTTGGGTTGACTCATTTCACCGCCCGCGCCAAGGTGGGCTTTACGCTTGATGAACTGCCAGAGGTGATGAAGACGCTGCACCGGCGAGGGGTGAAAGGGTATGTGACCTTCAACACGCTCGTGTTTGACCACGAGTTGCGCGCAGCGGCGACGGCGCTGGCCGAGATTGCCGCAGCGGGGGCCGATGCGATTATCGTGCAAGATGTAGGCATCGCGGCGCTGGCCCGCCGGATCGCGCCCGATCTGCCGATCCACGGCAGTACCCAGATGAGTATTACCAGCGCCGAGGGAGTAGCCTTGGCCGCTCGTTACGGCGTGTCGCGGGTGGTTTTGGCTCGCGAGTTATCGCTGGCAGAAGTCGCGGCAATCCGCGCCCGCAGCCCGATCGAACTGGAAATCTTCGTCCACGGCGCGCTCTGCGTCTCGTACTCCGGCCAGTGCTTTTCATCCGAAGCATGGGGCGGGCGCAGCGCCAACCGCGGCCAGTGCGCCCAAGCCTGCCGGCTGCCGTATGATCTGATCGTTGACGGCCAACATCGCCCGCTCGGCGCGGCCCGTTACCTGCTCTCACCCGGCGATTTGGCGGCAATTGATGAGATGGCAACGATTGCGCGCCTCGGTGTGAGCGCACTCAAGATCGAGGGCCGCTACAAAGACGCCGAATATGTGGCGATTACCACCAACGCCTACCGCCGCGCGCTCGACGCGGCATGGGCCGGTCTGCCGCCCGATCTGACCAGCGCCGACCGCTTGCACCTCGAGCAGGTCTATTCACGCGGGTTAGGGCCACACTTCCTGCGCGGCACCAACCATCAGGCGGTGGTCGAAGGCCGCGCGCCGCGCCACCGCGGCTTGTTGATGGGCCGGGTCGTGCGGGTGAGGCCCGACGCCATTCTGATCGCGCCGGAGCCGGGGCGTGAGGCGGCTCCGCTCAAACCCGGCGATGGGGTGGTGTTTGATGCCGCCGATTGGCGCAGCCCGGAAGAGCCGGAAGAGGGAGGGCGCATTTTCACTGTCACCCCGGTAGGCGATGGCCTGCTGGCGCTGACCTTCGCCAAAGGTGCGATCAACCCGCGCCGCATCCGCGCCGGCGATCTGCTCTGGCGCACCAGCGACCCGCAGACCGAACGGGTGGCCCGTCCGTTCGTGCAACCAGCCGCGCCGGTGCGCCGCCAACCGGTGCGGGTGGAAGCCAGCGCCCGCGCCGGCGCGCCGCTCGAACTGCGCTGGACGCTAGTTGACCGACCAGACCTCACCGTTACGGTGCAGAGTGCCGAACCGCTGACGACAGCCCAAAACCGCCCGCTCGATGAAGCGACGCTGCGCGACCAGTTGGGCCGGTTGGGTGACACAGCGTATCAGTTAACCGAACTCACTGCGGTGATCGAGGGCAATCCGTTCGTACCGGTTTCGCTGCTCAACCAGTTGCGCCGGCAGGCTACCACTGCCCTTGCCGAATTGCAAGGCCAACCGCCGGCCATCACCATCCACGATCCGGCGCGCGTGCTCGACGAGATGCTGGCCGCCGTGGCGCCGGCAGCGCCGCCGGACACCACCCAGCTCCATCTGCTCATCCGCTCGCCAGACCAGCTCGCAGCGGCGATTGCGCTGCGTCCAGACAGCATTACGCTCGACTACCTTGATCTGGAAGGGCTGAAGCCGGCGCTGGCGCAGGTGCGCACCGCCGGCATCGCCGTGCGTATCGCCGCGCCGCGCGTGCTCAAGCCGGAAGACGAGCGGGTTGTGCGCTTCTTACGCAAACTCAACGCGCCGCTCTTGGTGCGCTCGACCGGCCTACTCGAAATGTTGCGTAACGAGCCGGCGGTGGAGTTGACCGGCGATTTCAGCCTGAATGCCGCTAACATTCTCACTGCCGATTTGCTACTAGGGCTAGGCTTGCAACGGCTCACCCTGACGCACGACCTCAACGCCGACCAGATCGCGCATCTCGCCGAGCGGATTGGCGGCAGCCGGTTGGAAGCGATCGCCTACCACCACCTGCCCGTCTTCCACACCGAACACTGCGTCTTCTGTCGCTTCTTGTCGAACGGCACCAGCTATAAAGATTGTGGCCGCCCATGCGAACGGCACCGGGTGGCGTTGCGCGACTCGCATGGTCGCGCCCACCCAGTGATCGCCGATGTCGGCTGCCGCAACACCGTGTTCGGCGCCGAAGCGCAAGAGGCGAGCAAATACCTCGACCGCTGGCGGGCCGCCGGCATTGCCCACTACCGGCTCGAATTCGTGCATGAATCGGCAGCACAGATCACCGCCGTCACCGAAGCGTTCCGCGCTTATCTCAACCAGCAGATTGACGCCGCCGAATTGGGCCGGCGCTGGCGGCAGAGCGCGCCGCAAGGCGTCACCGAAGGCAGCTTCTTTGTGCCAGCGAATTACCAGTACATTCCGTTGATGTAAGGAGATCAGCCATGGCCGAGAGTTTGTGGGATCAACTGGCAGCGCGGCTGGTTGATGCACTCGGCGCGCAGCGCGGCGAATTGGTCGAGGTGCGCGATGAGGCAGGCAATCAACGCTTGCTGCACGCCGTCTTACTCGCGTTGGAAAGCATCGGTGCTGAGCCGTTGGTCACTATTCTGCCGGCGCAGCATGTCGAACGGTTGCTAGCGACGACATCGCCAGCCATCCTCACCTCCCGCGACCAGCGACGAGCGGAGTGGCTCCAGCAGGTAGATCGCTCACTGGCCCTGATCGGCGCGCAACCCGATCTGCGCCGCGCGCCGGACGAAGCGTTGCGCGCGTTTACGACCACGTACAACCAGCTTGAAACGATCCGGCGCGAACGCCGCATCCCGCAAGTGATTGCCGCTATTCCGACCATCGGTAAAGCGGCCCAGCTCGGCCTCAGCCACGAAGACTTGGAATTGCGCATGATGCCGGCGCTGCTGGTTGATCCGGCCGTGTTGGTCGCAGCCAGCGAGCAGGTGCAGAGCGCGCTGGCGACGGCCAAGACCATCACGATCACCAGTGGGCCGGGGTACGAGCTGCGCCTAGAGCGCGGCGAGCGGCCATGGCTGCGCGATGCGGGCCGGCTGGAAACGACCGGTGGAACCGCAGGAGCGATTGTGAGCAACGTGCCGGCTGGCTTGCTCTACACCACGATCGTTGAGGAGAGCGCCGAGGGTGATCTCTTCCTGCCGGTGGCCGGCCCAGCGCGCGCCGCCCATCTCCAATTCCACAATGGCCGCCTTACCCGCCTCGAAGCGGCCAGCGGCGGCGAACAGCTCGCCGCGCTCTTTGCCCAGCACAGCGGTGAGGCGGGCCGGATCGGCGCGATCGGGATCGGCCTCAACCCGCACCTGCGCCAGCCGATTGGCTGGCCGCTGGTCGACCGGCACATTCAGGGGGCGATCAGCATCTCGTTGGGCGAAAACCGGTATCTCGGCGGGGCGAATGTCTCGTCGCTCGCGATTGACTTCGCTACCACTGCTGCCAGCTTGCGCGCCGATGATCAAGTGATTGTGGATGGGGGCCGGTTGGTGGTATAGGGGTTTGACACTCACCCCCGGCCCTCTCCCTATACGCTTCAAGAGCGGACAGAGCATCTAACCCAGAACCCGGCCCTTCAGGGCCGGGCTATGGTTACGAAGCCCGCTGCGCGGACTGATGCCCTCACCCCCCGGCCCTCTCTCCCACCGCACGGCGGGAGAGGGGGAGCCGCTAGGTGCCCGCATGTCATTGCGAGGGCGCGTAGGGGCAGCGCGCTGCGCTGCCCGCGCGCCCGAAGCAATCTCCCACTTCAGCGAGAACGATGCCGGCACGAACTGAACAGGCCTCCCCGCTCCCGCGCTCTTGGGAGCGGAGCTGGAGATGCGGGTACGCCGGCGTTTCCCCAAGTCATCAACTACATCTGTGCGTATGCGTTCTGTCCGACCTGCTAACCGCCGGTGTGGCGCAAGAGCGCGGTCAATAGCGTTGAATCGGTTCCAGAAGGGATCAGAGGGAGGAGTGCGGCAGTTGAACTGCCGCACTCCATAAATCATCTCCCTACGAGTTGCTATTCTTTATTTGCTCACCTGCCCTGCTGCGCGGCAGCCACAATCCGGCCCTGCGCGACCAGTTCGCTGATGGCGGTGATGTAAGGATGCAGCAGCGTATCCGCGGCCACAAACGGCACGTGGCGGCGGATCAGCTCGTAGACGGGGCCGGTGCCGCGCCCCAGCCGGGCTTGCGTCCCCAGCTCTTGGCGGCGAAAGTCGATGCCTTGCGCTGCGGCAAACAGCTCAAGCGCCAAAATCTGGCTGACATTATCGAGAATCGTGCGCAGTTTGAGGCCGGCGGTCAGACCCATGCTGACGTGATCTTCGACGTTGGCTGAGGTCGGAATGCTATCAACGCTGGCCGGATGGGCCAGCACTTTGTTCTCGGTCGCGAGCGCCGCCGCCGTATACTGCACAATCATAAAGCCCGAATTGAGACCGCCGGCGCGAGTGAGAAAAGCCGGCAAGACATGCGTATTCGAGGCTTCGTCGGTCAGGCGCATCAGCCGCCGCTCGGCGATATTGCCCAACTCGGCGACTGCCAACCCCAAATAATCGAGCGCAATTGCTAGCGGCTCACCATGAAAATTGCCGCCGGAGATCACCTCAACCGTACCATCATCGCCAACAAAGAGCAGCGGGTTATCGGTGACAGCATTCAATTCAATCTCAAACACCCAGCGAGCATAGGCGATCGCGTCGCGCACCGCGCCATGCACCTGTGGAATGCAGCGCAGGGTGTAGGCGTCTTGCACGTGGCGCGGGTCGTTGTTACGGACAAATTCGCTGCCGGCCAGCAACTGGCGCAGATGGGCCGCGCACTCGATCTGGCGGGGGAAGGGACGCAAAGCGTGCAGACGCTCATCAAACGCCGCCGGCGTGCCGTAGAGCGCTTCGAGGCTGAGACAGCCGGCAATATCAGCCGTGGCGCTGAGCAACTCGGCCCGTGCGGTTTCGAGCACACCGAGCGCGCACATCACTGCGGTGCCATTGGTTAAGGCCAACCCCTCTTTAGCGGCTAGTTGCAGCGGCTGCCAACCGAGCCGTTCGAGCGCAGCAGCGGCTGGCATCACCTCGCCCTGCCATTCAACTTCGCCCAACCCGATCAGCGGCAGCGCCATGTGGGCCAACGGCGCTAAATCACCGCTCGCGCCGAGCGACCCTTTGCTGGGGATGCGGGGATGCACCCCGGCATTGAGCAGATCGATCAACCGTTCGAGCGTCGCGAGGCGCACACCCGAATGACCGCGGGCGAGGGTATTAGCCCGGATGAGCATAATGGCGCGGGTGGTAGGAATATCGAAGACCGGCCCGACCCCCACCGCGTGGCTGACCAGAATGTTGTACTGCAACTGCTCAACCTGTTCAGGGGCAATCACCCGATCCTTAAACGCGCCGAAGCCGGTGGTAATGCCATACGCCACCACCCCACGCGCCAGCAGGTCTTGCACCGCCTGCGCTGCCCGTTCCACCCGCTCGCAGGCAGACGGCGCCAAGCGCACCTCCGGCGCGCCGGGTTGGCCATAGGCAACTGCTAAGACCTGTTCGATCGTCAGACTAGTGCCATCGAGAAGGATGTCGTTCATAACACCTCGGTCACTCATACAAAAACTTGGGAGCGCGGGCCGCCGGCCCGCATGAGACATGTTGACCTTCCCCCCTAACTCTGCGGTTGCATCCACACCCCCGGCCTCGCGGGTGCCCCCACCCCCACCCCCCCCCCGCTGGGGG
>JAUQOZ010000252.1:0-14008 GCA_030550625.1 Chloroflexota bacterium
GAGGAGGATCGCTGTGGGCTACGAAGCCGTCTATCGCCGATCGATCGAAGATCCCGAAGGATACTGGGCCGAATTCGCCGCTGAATTGCACTGGTATAAGCCATGGGATAAAGTGCTCGACAACAGCAATGCTCCCTTTACACGCTGGTTTGTCGGCGGCGAGACGAATCTCTGCTACAACGCAGTCGATCGCCACGCCTTCGGCGGCAAGCGCGGGCAAGCGGCCATCATCTGGGAAAGCGCCGAGACTGGGCAATCGCGCACGCTCACCTACTTTGAGCTATACCGCGAAGTGAACCGCTTAGCCGGCTTGTTCCGCAACCTTGGCGTGCGCAAAGGCGATCGGGTGATCATCTACATGCCGATGGTACCCGAAGCGATCTTTGCGATGCTCGCCTGCGTGCGCATCGGCGCCATCCACTCGGTGGTCTTCGGCGGTTTCTCGGTCACGTCGCTCGCCTCACGGATCGATGACGCCGAACCGGTGTTGATCGTCACCGCCGATGCTGGTATGCGCAAGGGCCAGCCGGTACCACTGAAAGAGGTAGTTGACAAGGCGCTTGACGAAGCCAATACCGATAGTGTGCGCGATGTGCTCGTGCTCAACCGCGGGATCATCCCAGTTGAGTTGAAGAAGGGGCGCGATCTCGATTGGTACGAGCAACTCGCCAAACGCGGCGAGCGGTACGTTGAGCCGGCCCGCATGGCCAGCACCGATCCTTCGTACATCCTTTACACCTCCGGCACCACCGGCAAGCCCAAGGGAGTGGTGCGCGATACCGGCGGCTATATGGTGGCGCTCTACGCCAGCATGAGCACCATCTACAACTGCGGCGACGGCGATGTCTTCTGGAGCACGAGCGACATCGGTTGGGTGGTCGGCCACTCGTACATCGTCTACGCGCCGCTGCTCAAAGGCGTGCCCACCGTGGTCTACGAAGGCCGGCCCGATCACCCCGATCCCGGTGTCTGGTGGCGGGTGATCGAGAAGTACGGCGTCACTCACGTCTTCACCGCGCCGACGGCGCTGCGCGCGCTGCGCAAGTTCCCCGAACAGTGGATGCGCGACGCCGACATTAGTTCGCTCAAGATTCTGTACGCTGCCGGCGAACCGCTCGATGCGCCAACTTACGAGTGGGCGACGCAAGCGCTCGGTGTGCCGGTGATCGACCACTACTGGCAGACCGAGAGCGGCTGGCCGATGGTAACCAACCCGGTCGGCGTCGAGCTGCTGCCGATTAAACCCGGCTCGCCGACCAAGCCGGCCTTCGGTCATCGCCTCGAAGTGGTTGACGCTGACGGCAACCGGGTGCCTCCCGGCGAGAAGGGTTTTCTCGTCGAGCATGGCCCGTTGCCTCCCGGCACCCTACTCACGCTGTGGAATGACGATGAGCGGTTTGTGAAGGGCTATTGGGGCTATTTCAAAGATAAGCTGCTCTATATGACCGGCGACTACGCCATCCAAGACGAGGATGGCTACCTGTTTATGCTGGGCCGCGCCGATGAGGTGCTCAACGTCAGCGGCCACCGCCTCGGCACCCGCGAAATCGAAGAAGTGGTCTCGGCCCACCCCGCCGTCGCCGAAGCCAGCGTGATCGGCGTGCGCGACGAGCTGAAGGGCGAAGATGTGCTAGTCGTTGCCGTGCTCAAGCAGCACATCACGCCGCAAATGCAAGACGACATCGCCAACGAGATCCGGCAACTGGTGCGTGAGCGGATCGGCCCAATCGCGACGCCGAAAGCCGTCCACTTCGTCAGTATGCTACCCAAGACGCGGTCGGGCAAGATTATGCGCCGCGTCATCCGGGCCGTGTACCAAGGCGACAATATCGGCGACCTGAGCACGATCGAAGACGACGCCACCGTCGATATGGTGCGCGAGGCGATCGAAATGCTACGCGGCGATCTCTAGTCGCTCCGGCGCGCCACCCAGCATCGCGTTGCGTGGCGCGCCCGTGCTATGATTGTGCAAAACTTTACCGGATCTTTAATCTCTGCTCACAATTATTCGCTATCGTGAAAATATCCACATAGCATTGGTTTGACATGCCGGCGCGGCAACGCCTATAATCGTTGTATCCGCTGTGACAACGTATTGCCGCGCAGACACGCAACAAGGAGGTTCGACTCATGACCGAGACCCGCGATGTGGCGCTGCCCGACACCAGCGAGATGTACTATCCCGATCCGGCGCTGGTTGAGCAATCGAACGTGATGGCCTATGCCCGCAGCAAGGGCTTCAGCTCCTACGATGAACTCTATCAGTGGACTATCACCCACCGCGAAGAGTTCTGGGCCGATATGGCCAGCCAATTGGAATGGTATCAGCCATGGGAAAAGGTGCTTGACGACAGCAACAAGCCCTTCTACAAGTGGTTTACCGGCGGCAAGACCAATATCGTTCACAACGCGATCGACCGCCACCTCAAGACATGGCGCAAGAACAAGCTGGCCCTGATTTGGGAAGGCGAGGATGGCAGCCAGCGCACCTATTCTTATTACCAGCTTAACTATGAAGTGTCGCGGATTGCCAACGTGCTGAAGAGCATGGGGGTGAAGAAGGGCGATATTGTCACTATTTACATGCCCCGCATCCCTGAGCTGATGTTTAGCATGTTGGCCTGCGCCAAGATCGGCGCGGCCCATAGCGTGGTCTACGGCGGCTTTTCGGAAGCGGCCCTCGCCGACCGCTTGGCCGACGCCAAGAGCAAGGTGCTGATCACCGCTGACGGCGGCTATATGCGCGGCAAGGTGGTCGAGCTGAAGAAGATCGTCAACGAGGCGCTGTCACGCACTCCCACGGTACAGACCTGTCTCGTCTTCCGCCACACCAACCACGGCGCGCCGATGGAGCAGGGCCGCGACTTCTGGATGCACGATCTGCTTGGGCTGCCGATCGCCAACGGCTATTGCCCCACCGAGCAGATGGACGCCGAGGATATGCTGTTTATCCTCTACACCTCGGGCACGACCGGCAAGCCCAAGGGTGTGGTGCATACCCACGGCGGCTATATGGTTGGCACCTACACCACGCTCAAGTTTGTCTTTGATATCAAAGACGAAGATCGCTACTGGTGCGCCGCCGACCCGGGTTGGATCACCGGCCACTCGTTTATTGTCTATGCCCCGCTGATCAATGGCGCCACCTCATTTATGTACGAGGGCGCTCCCAACTATCCCTACCCCGATCGCTGGTGGAGCATGGTCGCCAAGCACGGCATTACCATTCTCTACACTGCTCCGACCGCAATCCGCGGTCTGATGCGCTTTGGCGACCTCTGGCCCTCGCGCCATGATCTGAGCACGTTGCGCTTGCTCGGTTCGGTCGGCGAGCCGATCAACCCCGAAGCGTGGAAGTGGTTCTACGAGAAGATCGGCCATAACCGCTGCCCAATCATGGATACGTGGTGGCAGACTGAGACTGGCCACTTTATGATTACGCCGACCCCGGCGGTGCCGCTCAAGCCCGGTTCGGCTACACGCCCGTTCCTTGGCATCGAGGTTGATGTGGTGCATGAAGATGGCACCCCTTGCGCCCCTGACGAGGATGGGTTGTTGGTGATTAAGAATCCGTGGCCGGGCATGATGCGCACGGTGCTCAACGATCCGCAACGCTATGTCGAGGGTTACTGGCAGAAGGTGCCGCCGTACTATGCTGCCGGCGACAGCGCGCGCAAGGACAAAGACGGCTACATCTGGGTGATTGGCCGCCTCGACGACGTGATTAAGGTGTCGGGCTACCGGCTGGGCACCGCCGAGGTCGAGAGCGCGCTGGTCAGCCACCCGGCGGTGGCCGAGGCGGCGGCGATCGGTTTGCCGCACGAGGTGAAGGGCAACGCAATCCATGCCTTCGTGATCTTGCGTGCTGGCTACGAGCCGAGCCACGAGCTGGAAGAGAAGCTGCGCGCGCACGTCGGCCACGAGCTTGGCCCGATTGCCCGCCCCGACTCGATTACCTTCGTGACTTCGCTGCCCAAGACGCGGTCGGGCAAGATTATGCGCCGCGTGTTGCGTGCTCGCGCGTTGGGCCTGCCCGAAGGGGATATTTCGACGCTGGAGGAATAATTCGGTTGCCAACCAACCCCGTAGGGCCGCACAGACGTGCGGCCCTACAAATCATCTACTATGGCCCCGGCACCCACACCCGCCCCGTCAACCGCGCCCGGTATGTCACCTGCCCATTCGCTTCACCCACTTGCACTGGTTGGCCAACGTAGCTGATCGGAATGCTAGGGTTGATCTGAGCATTCGCACCATACTCGCGTTGCACCTGTTCGCGATAGGCTTGCCGAAACGCTTCGCGCACCGCTTGCTCATCACTCCCCGCTGGGACAGTCACTTCGAGATCGTACTCAATCGTCTGCAGTTGGCCAGTCAACGGCGCCGGCTGGCTGCCGCCATCGAGGATCGGCGCAATGAATGGATCAGCCCACGCTGGCCGGGTTGCCACTACATACGCGCTCAACAAGGTCAGCGCAATCAACCCCAGCAAGAAGAGCGCCGCGATCATCTGCCCGATCGGGCGGCGGGCCGGCTGGGGGGATGCAACCGGCATTGACGGTATTGCTGGCGGCGGTGGCGCCGGTCGCGTAGACGGCGGTGGTGCTGGTCGCGTAGGCGGCGGCGCTGACGGCGCCACCGGTCGCGTCGCTGGCGTTGGCACTGGCGCGGCTGGTCGCGCCGGCACTGGCGCTGCCGCTGGCGGAGCCACCCGCACTTGGGCCGGTTGCGGCTGCGCGCGCGGGATTAAGGCAGCGCGAAACTCCTCCATTGTGGCGAAGCGATCTTTGGCTACCTTTTGCAACGCCTTTTCCAGCGCGGCGCTGGTGCGCTCAGAGATTTCAGGCACGAGTGCGCGGGCCGGCGGAAACGAAAACGGCATCTCTTTGGTCGGATCGCGCCCGGTCAGCAGATGGTGCAACGTCGCCGCCAAGGCGTAGATGTCCGACTGCGGCGTCGCCAAACCCTGATACTGCTCAGGCGGCGCATATCCCGGCGTGCCAATCTGGGTGCCGCGTTCGGTGGGCTTGAACACCTTGGCAATGCCGAAGTCGATCAGCTTGACATCGCCGCTCGGCTCGATCATCACGTTCGAGGGCTTCATATCACGGTAGATCAGCCCTTTACCGTGCAGATAGCCCAGCACGTCGCAAATCTCATCAGCCCAGCGTAGCACCCGCCGCTCGTCGATGCGACCTTCGCGCTCGATGATCTGTTCTAAATCCTCGCCGCGAATGAAATCCATCGTCAGATAGTGGCGGCCTTCGTCGGTAAAATGGCTGTAGACGCGCGGAATGCGCGGGTGGCGCAATTGCTGCAACAGCTCTGCCTCGGCATTAAACCGGGCCACTGCTTCGGCCCGCTCGTTGGGATCGGCAAAGCGGTCGAGCATCTCTTTGATCGCATAGACGTTGCCGTCTTGATCGATGCCCTCGTAGACTGCCCCTTGCCCGCCGCGCTTGATGATCCGGGTAATCACATAGCGGCGATGATCGGTAGGCTGATCGTTGTTAAGCACTACATCGTGGCCGCAGTGCTGGCAAAACCGCGCCCGTCGCAGGTTGGGCTTATGGCAGATTGGGCAGAGGATTTCAGTCACCTCGGCCATATCACTCCGGGTTGTAGCAGCGGGCGAGCGGCGAGTTGCCATTGTTGCAGTGTGCCTTGCGGTACAATCGTTCGCCAATCTAACGGATCATACGCAATTGCCGGCGGCAAAGTTGCATCATGATGGTTCTGCTCACATTATCGCAGCATACGGCGACCAGTGCGCATCACGATGCGAGAGCGAGACAGGCCATCATAGAGTGCGGCAGTCATACTGCCGCCTTCCATCTCCGATAGGCCATTGTGGAGTGCGGCAGTCACACTGCCGCTTTCCAGCTCCGATAAGCCATTGTGGAGTGCGGCAGTCACACTGCCGCTTTCCAGCTCCGATAAGCCATTGTGGAGTGCGGCAGTCACACCGCCGCATTCCAGCTCCGATAGGCCATTGTGGAGTGCGGCAGTTTGACTGCCGCACTCCATATCTCATAGGATTCGCTGCCGCCAACGCACAGCCAATCAACGCAACGTATCCAACCGTACTCACGCTTATCGGCAGTCATACTGCCGCTTTCCATATCAGATAGGTCTCGCTGCCGCCAACGCACAGCCAATCAACGCAACGTATCCAACCGTACTCACGCTTATCGTAGCATAGATTGTTGCGCTATGCACTGCGCCCCAACCCTTGTAGAGTGAACGCGGCAGCGCAGTAACCGCATGCGATGAGCCGTGTATGCACTACCACAGTATTCATCGCCAACGAACTATCGTCAAGACACCTACGCCCAACTACAGAAAATTCTTCGCCCGATACCCCAACCATCCCAACGCCGACGGATCATCGCGCCAGTTGGGGCGCACCTTGACCCACAAATCGAGAAAGACTGGCCGGCCTAGCATCCGCTCAATCGAGGCACGGGCAGCACTACCGATCTTCTTCAGCATACCACCACCGGCGCCGATCAGGATGCCCTTTTGGCTCTCTTTCTCGACATTAATCGTCATACGGATGTAGGTAGCCGTCTCCTTCTCGATCCACTCTTCCACTTCAATCGCAATCGCGTGCGGCACCTCTTGTTGCAGGTAATAGAGCGCCCTTTCGCGCACAAACTCGGCGGCCAGTTGCTGCTCGTTTTGGTCGGTGATCTGGTCGAGCGGGTAGAGCGGCGGGCCTGCCGGTAAGCGCGCGCTAATCTCGCTCAGCAACGCAGGCAGTCCTAACCGGCGGCGAGCCGAGATGGCAATCTCCATTTCCCACTCGCCCAGTTCGCGATAGGCGGGCAAATAATCAGCGCCGGGCTGGCGCGGTTTCTGATCAACTTTGTTGAGTACCAGCAACTTATGCCCGCGCGCGCGTTGCACCTGCTGGGCAATCATGCGGTCGAGCTTGCTCGGCGGCTGGCTAATGTCAACCATAAAGCAGATCACATCGGCATTGGGCAACGTGCGCTCGGCCAATTCGACCATCAGCTTGCCCAGCCGGTGATCCGGCTCGTGAATGCCGGGAGTGTCAATGAAGATGATCTGCTCACCCGGTCGGGTGAGGATGCCGCGCACCGGCACCCGCGTGGTTTGCGGACGGGGCGAGACAATCGCCACCTTTTCACCCAACAACGCATTGAGCAGCGTGCTCTTGCCAACATTCGGCTTGCCCACCAGTGCTACAAACCCCGAACGCCACTGCTCAAGCGGGATAGCAGCTAATTCAGGCGGCACACCCTCCTCGGCTGCCGCTTCGTCCGCAGTCGCCGGCGGCCCCAACACCACCGGCCCTTCGCCAGCCACTGGCTCGTCGTCAAATGGCACCAACAACGGGGCGAGCCGGGCCAAGCGTTCGGGTGTGCGCCATTCGTCAGGCAACATCAGCTCGACGCCGACCACCAGATCACCGGCGTCGAGATCGAGCACCGCGGTTTCGTCCAGCTTCACCACCTCAGCCGGCTCTTCATCGGCCATGCGGATGTAGAGGTGGCCGTATTGGCCATCGAGCCAATTGTACGGCCCATCCAGCGCCAGATCGAGCTGGCTGAGAATCACCTCATCGTCAAGATCGATCCGGCAGCCAAAGATCGCCCCTTGCGCATCGAGCAGCAGATGAGCGGGATATTCCATCATCCCCGCCACCTGCCCCGTTTCCAGATCGAGAAAGTAGAAATACAGCGTACCGGCGTCGTTATCAAGCGAACAATACTTCATCGTGTCATCCTTGTGAACCGAGCGCCACCTCGCCGGTCGCCGGTTCGGGTTGCACCGTTGCCAGCGGATGATCGGCGTCAGATGGCGGTTCGGGCTGATCGGTCAACTTTCGATAAACATAACTGAGCAAAATCCTGATCACAGCCGCGATCGGGATCGAGATAAACAGACCAAACGCCCCGGCCAGCGCGCCGCCGGCCAAAATAGCAAAGATCACCACCCCCGGATGCAGACGCACCAGCGGCCCCATCACATTAGGAATAATGAAATGGTCTTCGATCTGGCGCAAAACGAAGTAGATGATGCCCAGCAACACCGCCAGCGCCACATTCGAGAGACCGAACGGCGTCACCGGTTGGAAGAGCGCCACCGTCATGGCGATCCCGGCTGCCGACCACGGCCCGATAATCGGCAAAATTTCGAGCACGCCAGAAGCGACCGCGATCACCAGCGCATACGGCACCTGCAAAATCGAGAGCGGGATGTAGAGCAGCACCGACATAATCACGATTAAAATCAATTGGCCGCGAATATAGGCGCTAAACACCCGATCGATCTGATAGCCGAGGTGACCAATCTCACGCCGGTACGGCGCCGGGATCAGATTGCGCGCCCATGCTTTCAGTTGGGGCGCTTGCAAGAGCAGATAAAAGGTAATAATTAAATACACCAACAAATAAATCACGCTTTCAAGCGCAGAAAAGACAATCTTGGGCACATTGCCGCTCAACCAGCCGGCAACATCGCGCACTAAACCAATCACCTGCGCTTCAAGCGGAGCGAGGCTAATCACAAAATCGCCAACGTTGACCGACTGATTCTGTTCAAAGAAAATCGTCAACTCACGAATGATAACCGGCGCGCTAGCGGCCAAATCGCGGCTTTGCTGCACAATCCGCGGCCAGAGCGCGGTAAACAGGCTATAGAGTGCAAAGCCGGCCACAATATAAAGCACGACAATCCAGATTGCGCGCCCAACACGGGTGCGGCGATGCAACCAGCCAATGAGCGGATTAAACAAATAAGCGGTAATAATTGCGCCGATAAACGGCGGCAAAATATGGGTTACTCCCATCAACAACAAAATTGCCAGCGCCACCACAATGGCGCTGCTGATCCATTTAGCTTGGTACGAAAAGCGGATCGGGCGTGATTCGGCATCCATGGCGATTTCCTAGACGATGCAACTTTGCACGGACATAGCAGCGCCCGCCTACGACATGAAACGGGCGAACGAATCACAGCATCTGTGACTCGTCGCCCTTCATTATAGCGGTAACGGCGAACGACGCCTAGCGGTTTGGATGGCTATCGGGCGCGCGGCGGAGCGGCACATCGGCCTTGAGCAGATCGTGGGCTTCGCCCCGGCTGAGCGTCACCTCGATCTGTTCGGCATCGATCGCCGGCAAATAGCGCTTCAACACTTCCGCCAGATCGGCTTTCATCTGCGCCATCATCTCAGGCGTTAATTTATAGCGGTCGTCGATCAGCACCGTCAACAGCCGTTGCTTGGCCAGTTCGGCGCTCGAGTCGCGTTTTCGACCGAAAAGGCCGTTCAGAAACGACACAGGCACTCCTTTCCGCTACGTCCGCCGCCGCCCGAACAAACCGAGCAGCCGATCAAGCATACCCTGTTGATCAGGGATCGCCATTACCGGCACGTCTTCGCCAGCTAAGCGTTGGGCAATATTGATATACGCGCGCCCGGCGAGCGAATTGGGATCGTAGACCGCTGCCTCGCCGCGGTTGGTCGCAATCACAATCGTCTCGTCTTCAGGAACGATGCCGAGCAGCGAGATGGCCAACAATTCCAGCACATCTTCCACCGACAACATTTCGCCCCGGCTGACAAGGCGCGGCTTGATCCGGTTAATCACCAACGAAGGCGGGCCTTTCTCAGCCGCCTCCACCAACCCCACAATCCGGTCGGCATCGCGCACCGCCGACACTTCAGGCGTGGTGACGATGATCACCTCATCGGCGCCGGCGATCGCATTGCGGAAGCCGGACTCGATCCCCGCCGGGCTATCGATCAGCACAAAATCAAAATCATGGCGCAGTTGGTTGGTCAGATCGATCATCTGCTGCGCATTCACCGCGTCCTTATCCCGCGTCTGCGCAGCGGGCAACAGGCACAATTCCGGCAATCGCTTATCTTTAATCAACGCCTGCCGCAAGCGTGCCCGCCCTTCGACCACATCCACCAGATCGTAGACGATGCGGTTTTCGAGCCCCATCACTACGTCAAGGTTTCGCAGGCCGATATCGGCATCTACCACCGCGACGCGCGCCCCACGCATCGCCAGCGCCGTACCTAGATTTGCTGTGGTCGTCGTCTTGCCAACGCCCCCTTTGCCCGAAGTGACGGTAATGACTCGCCCCATAGCACCCCGCTAACGCTTAAACGTTTCCCAGCCATCAACCACAATCTCGCCGGCCACTACCCGCGCAAACTCTGGCCGGCTCACTTTATCGCGATCGGGCGCGCGCGCAATTAGATCGGCAATCCGCAACTGGGTCGGCGTCAATTCAAGCGCGCAGATGATCGCATGCTGATCACCGAGAGCGCCGGCATGCACCAACCCGCGCAACCGGCCCCAGACGACCACACTCCCGCCCGCAATCACCTCTGCTCCCGGATTCACGTCACCGATCAAGGTAATATGGCCGGTATGGCGCAACACTTGCCCCGAACGCAACGTGCGCATGACCATCAGCGCCTCCGCCTCAACCGCCGGGGCCGGTTCGGGGTAGCGCGGCAACGGGCGCGCCGCCAACCCCGCCGCTCGCGCCGCCGCCCGCGTCGCCCGCTCCGACGAATCGATCGCGGTGGCCTGCACCCCATGCTGGCGAATGAGTGCTAACATCTCATCGAGTTGCGCCGGCGATACCTCACGCTCACCCAGATCGATCACCAAGCTGGCGCCGTGAAAAAAACCGCGCCGTTCGCCCAGATGATGATCAAGCCGGCTGAGCAATTCCGGCCATGCAGCGTTGGCGTCTAAACGAAGCCGTAGCCCGTCGCGGCTGCCTTTTATCGTGATCAAGTCGCTCATGGCCATACTACCACTATAGAACGTATGATTGTGAGAAATTATAGCATAGCCAGCGCGTATTGTCGCGCTCTTTGGCGGAGATTTTGCTTACAGGGCGCAGAGAGGGGAGGTATGGCAATGTATAATGCTACTGTAAGCAAACCATAGCCCGTAACAGATAACGATACATGCCGAACCAGATAACCTTTCCCCAAACCGAACTCGCGGCTTTCTGTCGCCGCTATCAGGTACGCCGGCTGTCGCTCTTTGGCTCGGCGCTCCGCGAAGATTTCCGGCCGGATAGCGATATCGATCTGCTTTGAATTCGAGCCGGATGCAGCGATAGGCTTCCTTACCCTCAGCCGGATGGCTCGCGAATTGGCTGCATTGATCGGCAGACCAGTCGATCTGGTGCCGCGCAGTGGCCTGAAACCATTGCTGCGTGAGACAGTGCTGCGGGAAGAAAAGGTTATTTATGCGGTCTGAACGGCTTTACCTCACTGAATATTATCGCTGCCATTGATGCCATCGAGCGATTCTTGCAAGGCATTGATGAAGCGTCGTTTATGCAGGACGAGGTACGGCAAAGCGCTGTCCTGCAAAAGCTGATTGTCATCGGCGAAGCTGCTGCCCGGTTGCCCAAAGCATTTACTGACAAGCATCCCGGCATTCCTTGGCCCGACATTGCCGGCTTCCGCAATATTGCCGTGCAGGCCTACTTTTCAGTAGACTGGCGGATTGTTTGGATTACGGCAACGCAGGATGTGCCCCTGCTGCGCCAACAAATCGCCAGTGCCCTGACCCAGTTGAATCAATAGCCTCACCCCCTCACCCCGCACTGCCCTGTGGGGTTCCCTTTGCCCGCCACATCGGATATAATATCAACGAAAATTGATACAAATCGGGAGGATGCTATGGCGGTGCGGGTTGGGATCAACGGCTTTGGCCGGATCGGGCGGTTGGCGTTGCGGGCGGCGTGGGGGTGGCCGGAATTGGAGTTTGCCCATATCAATGAGATCGGTGGCGATGCGGCAGTGGCGGCGCACTTGCTCACTTTTGACTCGGTGCATGGGCGTTGGTCGCGCGAGGCGCACGGTGAAGGCGACCAGTTGGTGATTGACGGTAAGCCGGTCAGCTATAGCCAGATCAAAGACCCCGGCGCAGTGCCGTGGGCAGCCGCCGGGGTCGAGATTGTGCTCGAAGCGACGGGGAAGTTTCGTACCCCTGAGCAGTTGGCAGCCTATTTCGCCGCCGGCGTTAAGAAGGTGATTGTGGCGGCGCCGGTGAAGGGTGAGGCGCTGAATGTGGTGATGGGGGTGAACGATCATTGGTACGATCCGGCCCGCCACCATCTGCTGACGGCGGCTTCGTGTACGACCAATTGTTTGGCGCCGGTGGTGAAGGTGATTCACGAGGGGATCGGCATTCGCCACGGTATGATCACCACGATCCATAGCTCGACCAACACCCAGAGCGTGCATGACCAGCCGCACAAAGATTTGCGGCGGGCGCGGGCGTCGAGCTTGTCGCTGGTGCCGACCACGACCGGTTCGGCCACGGCGATCGGGCTGATTTTCCCTGAATTGCAGGGTAAGCTTGATGGACAGGCCGTGCGCGTGCCGTTGCTCAACGCTTCGCTGACCGATTGTGTGTTTGAGGTGGCGCGGCCCACCACCGTCGCTGAAGTGAATGGCTTGCTGCGCGCCGCCGCCGAAGGCCCGCTGAAGGGCATTTTGGCCTACGAGACGCGCCCGCTGGTGTCGATCGATTTTGTCACCGATCCCCATTCGGCGATTATCGATTCGCTGTGTACGATGGTGACTGACGGCACGCAGGTGAAAATTTATGCGTGGTACGACAACGAGTGGGGCTACGCGAACCGGTATGTGGAACTAGCGCGAAAGGTGGCAATGGCGCTATGAAACCAGCTCAATCTGCCAGCGTGGCCGCCACCGCCGAACAGCGGCGCGCTGACCGGCGCAATTATCTGTTGGTGACGGCGGCCTACTGGGCCGATACCCTCACCGATGGCGCGATCCGGATGCTGGTGCTGTTCTATTTTGCCCAGCTTGGCTATTCGCCGTTTGCGGTCGCATCGCTCTTTCTGTTCTACGAACTCTTTGGCGTGATCACGAATCTGTTCGGCGGCTATCTCGGCGCGCGCTTCGGCCTGAAGACGACGCTTTTTCTCGGTTTGGCCACCCAGTTGGTCGCGCTGAGTATGCTAGCCTTCGCGCCGCCGTCATTGCTGGTCGTGCCCTACGTGATGGCGGCGCAAGCGTTGTCGGGCATCGCCAAAGACCTGACCAAGATGTCGTCGAAGAGTGCGGTGAAACTGGTGGCGGGTGAGGGCGAGGGCCAGCTCTACCGCTGGGTGAGTGTGCTGACCGGCTCGAAGAACGCGATTAAGGGGTTGGGCTTCTTTGTAGGCGCGCTGCTGCTCAGCCTGCTCGGCTTTCAGACGGCGCTGCTGATTCTGGCGGCGCTGGTGCTAGCGGCGCTGATCGGTGCGGTCAGCGCGATCAGCGGCGATCTCGGCGTCGCCGATAAGAAGGCTAAGTTCAAGCAGATGTTTTCGCCCAACCGGGCGGTTAATCTGCTGGCCGCGGCGCGCATCTTCCTCTTTGGTGCGCGCGATGTCTGGTTTGTGGTTGGTTTGCCGGTCTTTTTCATCACCGTGCTCGGCTGGGACTTTTGGCTGGCCGGTGGTTTTATGGCCGCGTGGACGATCGGCTACGGTTTTGTGCAAGCCGCTACCCCGGCGCTCATCCGGCGACGAGTGGCGGGGGCGCGCGCTCCTGACGGGCGCACCGCGATGTGGCTGGCTTTTGCGCTGGCGGCTTTTCCGGCAGGAATCGCGCTGGCGCTGAGCGCCGGCCTAGCCCCTACGCTCGCAGTGGCCGGCGGCCTGCTCGCCTTTGGCGTCGTGTTTGCGCTCAATTCGGCGGTGCATAGCTATCTTATTCTCGCCTACGCCGATGATGCCAAGGTCGCGATGAATGTCGGCTTTTACTACATGGCCAATGCGCTGGGCCGGTTAGCCGGCACCGTCTTGTCGGGGGCGCTCTACCAATGGGGTATGCAAAGCGGTCTCTATGGCGGTCTGATCGCCTGTCTCTGGGCTTCGGCAGGGTTCGTGCTCGTAGCCGGACTGCTCTCGATCCGGCTGCCGGCGCCGGCGCGGGTCGTGACCGGTGAGTGGAAAGTCGCGGGGGAGTAGTGTGCAAACC
>JAUQOZ010000252.1:14063-15236 GCA_030550625.1 Chloroflexota bacterium
TTGTTTACCGCAGAGAGCGCGGAGGGCGCGGTGGGTTTTTACCACAGAGGGCGCGGAGGGCGCAGAGGGTTGTTTCCTATCTCTACGCCCTCGGCGTTCTCGGCGGTCAATTTTCCTTTCTATAACTTATGTACTAAACGTTTAATACCATTCTTGAGGTGCAACACATTGAAGTTAATGATCAAACCTAATCACTTGCCACTAAGCTTCAAGTATGCAAGTAATTGCGCTTCGTGAATCGGCAGGATGGCTGCGACCGCTTTCAATTCGACCACAACAGCGTCTTCGACCAACAGATCCAAGCGATAGCCTACATCCATCTGTACACCATCATAGATTACTGGTAACACCACCTGACGCAGCACTTGCAACCCGCGTTTTCTTAGTTCGTATTCGAGACAAGCCTCGTAGGCGCTCTCCAGCAATCCCGGCCCAAGCGCCGAATGCACCTTGATTGCGGCCTCAATCACCTGCCCGCTAATGGCATTCATCAGCATACGAGTACTCTCCGTTTCCTGTGCAACTGTGTTTCGTAGAGCGTGTAGCAGGTGTGATGTGAATAAGCACCCCTGCTACACACCCTCTATCATAGAAACCGCTGCTCATAGCCTTTCGTTGCGCAGCAATCTGGGCTTTTTTACCGCAGAAGGTGCAGTTGGTTTTTTACCGCCGAGGGCGCGGGGTCGCAGAGGACTTTTACCTCCACCTGCGTCCTCAGCGTCCTCTGCGGTAAAAATCTACCCCCCTGCGTCCTCAGCGTCCTCTGCGGTAAAAATCTACCCCCCCGCGTCCTCAGCGTTCTCTGCGGTAAGAATCTCCGGCGTTCTCTGCGGTAAGAATCTCCGGCGTTCTCTGCGGTAAGAATCTCCCCCCGGCGTCCGCGGCAGTACGCAACGGTTGCCGGCGCTCAGAAACATCTTGCCAAACCATTAGCGCCCCGCAACCAAACGGTTGCCAGATCTTCACCATCATATTCAAAAAATCGCATATCATAGCAACTATGAAACACACAACCGCTAGCAAACAGGCTCGCCTGTTCAAAGCCCTCATGCATCCGGTGCGCATCCAGATCCTCGAGATTCTGCGCAGCGGCGAGGCGTGCGTCTGTCATATCGAAGCGACGCTCGGCCTGCGGCAAGCGTATGTCTCGCAACAACTGGCCGTATTACGTAA
>JAUQOZ010000188.1 GCA_030550625.1 Chloroflexota bacterium
GTGAAGAAGAAGTCGTTTTGGATGAGAATAGCGCTGAGGATGATTGTGATCACAATACCAGTGATAAGAGCAGGGATTACCATCCATGGCATTGGTAACGCCGAAACCGTTCTTTGGGTTGCGATGCTCTTCGTCATGGATCTTGCTCCGTGTGGTGTTATTTGGAAAAGCCATCCTTCAATATCATAGTTAAGACCTGATCTGGCTACAACTCACCCATCCGTCCTAATAGCGTATGTGACCGCATAGATATTACCTTCTAGCTGGTGGCGCTGAGCGGGCCGAGATCTAATATTACGAGGCAAGATGTGGGGTTGGCGCTTGCATATGGAGTGCGGCAGTTTGACTGCCGCACTCCATATACTCATCTCCCAGCTACAACTCGTTCATGTTCCCCAACACCTCTTCTGCCTGCGCCACAATGGCCTCCCGTTCGGCGGCGCTGAGCCGGCTAAGCCCCAACACCGCCGGGCCAAGGCGCGGGTTGGCGCGTAGGCGCGCTTCGTGGGTGATGAGGAAGTTCCAATAGAGCGTGTTGAACGGGCAGGCGCGCGGCCCGACCCGCGCTTTGCGATCGTAGAAACATCCCTTGCAGTAGTCGCTCATCTTGTCGATATAAGCGGCGCTGGCAATATACGGCTTCGTCGCCGTGCGTCCGCCGTCGGCGTTCAGTCCCATCCCGATCACGTTGGGCGTGACCACCCACTCATAGGCATCGACATAACATTCGAGAAACCAGTCGTTGACGGCTTGGGGGCGGATACCGGCCAGCAACGCGAAGTTGCACAGCACCATCAGCCGCTCGATGTGGTGGCAGTAGCCAGTGCGGAGCACACGCTCGATGACGCAGCTCAAACAGCGCATGCGGGTCTGGCCTGTCCAATACCATGCCGGCAAGGGTCGTTCCGCCCCCCACGCATTGGCCTGTAATAGACCGGGCATCAATTCCCAGTAGCGGTAGTAGATGTACTCGCGCCAGCCAATGATTTGGCGGACAAATCCTTCGACTGAGGCTAAGGGAGCGTAGCCGCGTTGGTAGGCGTCAACTGCGGCTTGCGCCGTTTCTAGCGGATCAAGCAGGCCAATGTTGAGCAAGGGCGAGAGGTGGGAATGGAAAAGCAGCTCGTGTTCGGCGCTCATGGCGTCTTCAAACGGGCCAAAGTCGGGCAGGCGGTGAGTAATGAAATCATCGAGTGCTGCCAAGGCTTGTGCGCGCGTCACCGGCAGGTCGAACCCATCGGCGCTGCCGATCGCGTTGGGGCAGGCTGCGGCTAGATCAGCGATCGTCTGGCGGGTGATCGCGTCGGGTGGGAAGCGCAATGGCGGCGGCACTGGCCGGCCATCGTAGCGCCGGCGGTTTTCATGGTCGAGATTCCACACACCACCGGTTGGTTCGCCGTCTGGTTCGATCAATAGGCCGGTCTTCCGGCGCATCGCCCGATAAAACGGCTCCATCAGCGCCGGCGAGCGACTGGGCGGGTAGCGTTCGACCAGAAAGAGGGTGTTGGGCAGGATCGTCACCGCAATGCCGAGTTCGGCTGCCAGACGCTGTTGGAACTGGCGGGTGGCGTATTCGGCGGCGGCGACGCAGATGAGATGGCGGATGCCGAAGGCGGTGATGTGCTCGCGCAGACCACTGAGAAAATCCGGCGCTGTGCGCAGATCGACTTCGTAGCCGGCGGCGCGCAATTCGGCGGCATAGTGGCGCATGGCGCTGATAATCAGCACCAGTTTGCGGCGATGGTACGGGCGTTGGTTGAGACGAGCCAGCGACTCGATCAGCACTACGCGGCGGTTGGGGGTCAAGCCGGGATGGGTCGGGCTGAGCTGGTCGCCGAGGATCCAGACCGATTCAGAAAGCGCAGTCATAAGCGATCCGGTTGAAGGTATATCAAGTCGCAGAGCAGGCAAAGGCACTGTAGAGCCGGACGGCTGTCTGGCTCCGCAAAGACGCAAAGGGAGCGAACATAAACCTCCGCGTCCTCTGCGGTAAGAAGATATGCGCTACTGGCGGAAGAGACGGTCGAGCGCGGCGTTCCACGCCTTCATCCGTTCCGGGTCGCCGCCGACATCGGGGTGATGGAGCCGGGCCATCGCTTTGCGGATCGCGTTCGCTTCGTCTTCGCTAATGTGACCGGCCAGCGAACTAATATCAATCGTCGCGCCGGGGCGTGGTTCTTCGTGGAGCGAGGCTTCGAGCCGTTGGGCGCGGGCGCGCCACATATCGCGCTCGTGGCAGAGGAGCGTATTTTCGCGCATCGTCTCGGTGAGCGTTTCGACCATCTTGGCATGGGCGCGCTGCGCTTCTTGCGCGGCGGCCATGGTCTTTTCCAGTTGGCGGCGCAGCGAACGGATCAACGCTTGCGCTTCAGCTAATTCGCGGCGCAAGAGTTCTAGTTCGCGTTGGGTGCAGCCATTACTGGTTGGCGTCAGCTCATCCGAGGTTAACACGCCCGACTCCTCATGCCTGTTTGACATCGTTGTCTCTAGTATAGCGCAATTTATGCCCGTCCTGAGTAATGATCGATGCTACTATTATACTGCATAAACCAATCAATAACTTTTGCTAGCGCCGGATTGTTGTCATTGCGCAGGTTCATCGCGATATGTACCCCAGAAATGCGGTAAGGGTCGCGGGGCCTTGCCGCCGCGACCCGTCATACATGTGGCAACGGCCACTTGCCGGTGGCCGTAGGGGGATTATGGGGAGCAACAGTGAGGATTGGGAGGATACATGTCGAGCGACGTCTGTTGCTCCATCGCTCGACCTGTGAAAAGTATAGCAAGCAAAGTTACAGTTGGGTATCCGCCTTAAGACTGATTTGCGAACTCTCTTGCACAACGACGTATGCGCGCTCGATTTCGCGCCGGAATGATTCCGGGATGCGCGCCCAATCCATCACATCCACTCGGATAGGCAGATCGCTGTCGATAAACGCCTCGATCAGATCAAAGATTCGCTCGCAAGGCTGCAAGAGGTCGTGCGGGTTACGCACCACGAGGTCGAGGTCGCTGGCCGCATACGCGCCGCCGGTGACGCGGCTGCCATACGCCCATACGTCGTAATCGGGTACATATTGTTGAAGAATGGCGCGCACTTCGGTTAGGTAACGCTCCGGCAAGTCAAGATGATATTCCGTTAGCATCATTCTTCCTCTTCGAGCGTCGCGCCGGTGCGCAATCGCTTGGCCAAGGCGCGCGCGTCACGAATGAAATCCGGCAAGATCGCAAGTGTTGCTTGGACGAAATCTTCGCCGTAGTTGTGGGCGGTGTTGTTGCGGTTAGCCCTATAGGCAAACCACCGCTCGACTTCCGCGATTGAGAGCAGGCTGTGTTGGGCGGCAAAGCGCAACAATTCTTTCACCGGTGTCGCTTCGAGTTTGCGGCTGCTATGGCCAAATTCACGCAATCGCCGCCTGATCAGCTTGAATGAGACCTCTTGCGCTAGCTCGAAGCCTTTGATGATGGCGAGCCGGAAGATCTCTTGCTCAACCGCGTCTTCTTCGGCCACTGCCTGTTGGTAGTGAGCCAGCGCCGATTCGAGAGCGCGTAACGTGTTGTCAAGATGTTCGGTGTTGATGGCCATAGCAAGCCTTTGGTTGGGCAGGCCGGTATATCATCGCAATCACTATGTCTATGATGACTGGCCAGTGTCAATAGCGGAATCATGGCACTGCTTGCCAGTATTATACTCCCCTCGCAAGGCCGGTGCATACCCAACCCTTTCCTTGCGCCGCTATGCTACAATCTGACGCTGGTACCGTTGTTGTGACCTGTGAGGAGTCTGCCATGACGCAAGCCCCGGCGCGGGTGGGGTTGACCGACACCCGCTATTTTACGCCGCTGTCGCGCCTCGGCGCGGTGCAGCCGATTGAGCGCGGCGTGCTCGCGGCGCTCGACCACGAGTGGTTGCGGGTTGAGTTTATCCGTGACGATATTGTGCGGTTCAAGATCAGTCGCGGCGGCGGGTTTGACGAACACCCGACCTACGCGGTCTGCGCTGATTTGAACGCGGCGCCAGCGCCGTCCTTTACGGTGACGGAAACCGATGCCACCGTCGTGCTTCGTAATCCGCGCCTTGAGGTGGTGATTGGGCGCGATCCGTTTACGCTGACGGTGCGCCGCCGCGATGGCAGTCTGGTGTTCGATACCGCGCTCGGTCACGATGGGTTGCCATGGGCGTATGCGACGCTGAACGATGCCTTTGCGTTTCACCGCGTCTGCGCACGCGAAGATGCCTTTTTGGGGTTGGGTGAGAAGACAGGCCGGCTGAATCGCAAGGGACGCGATTTTATTCTGTGGAATAACGATGTGCTTAGTCCGCAAGGCGAGGCCGAATTCGCTGCCGGGCGCGATCCGTCTGATCCGCGCACAAAAAATACTAGCACCGAGTTCGACCCCTATTACGTCTCGATCCCCTTCTTCTACCATCTTGACGAGCAGGGCAACGCGGCTGGCTTTTTCCTCGACAACAGCTATCGCCTGCACGTTGATTTCTCCCCCGCCGAAACCTACGGTATCTGCGCGTTGGGCGGCCAATACACCGAATACGTCTTCGCCGGGCCGCAGATGGCTGAGATACTGGAAGGGTTTACGTGGTTGACCGGACGGTTGGCGCCGCCGCCGATCTGGGCTTTGGGTTATCACCAGTGCCGCTGGCATCGCTACAGCCAAGCGGAGGTGCTCGCCTTGGCTGCACGCTATCGCGAGCGCGGCATTCCCTGCGACACGCTCTGGCTTGATATTGAACACATGGATGGCTACCGCGTCTTTACGTGGAACCGGGCGCTGTTTCCCGATCCGGCGGCGCTGGCGGCTCAGTTGGGTGAGCAGGGGTTTCGCTTGATCACAATCGTTGATCCGGGGGTGAAGGTCGATCCGCAATTTGCGCTCTACGAAGAAGGGCGGGCCAACGATCTCTTCTGCCGCACGGCCAGCGGCGATCTCTACATCGGCCAAGTGTGGCCGGGCCGCACCGCCTTCCCCGATTTCGTTAAGCCGGAGACGCGGGCGTGGTGGGGCAAGCTCAATGCCGAGCATGCGCGTTTGGGCATTGCCGGCATCTGGAACGACATGAACGAACCGGCTACCGGCGACATTCCACCCTACGCCATGCGTTTCAACGGCGGGCGCGAGCCGCACGAGCGCTATCACAACCAGTACGCGCTGTTGATGGCGATGGCGACGGTTGAAGGGCTGGCGGAAGCCTTCCCCAACCAGCGCACCTTTGTGTTGTCGCGGGCCGGCTTCGCCGGTATCCAGCGTTATGCTGCCAACTGGATGGGTGACAACTGCGCGCGCTGGGATCATCTCTGGCTGAGTATGCCGATGGCGATGGGGATGGGGCTATCAGGGCAGGCGTTTGTTGGCGCCGACATTGGCGGTTTTGCCGGTGACACCCAACCTGAACTCTTTGCCCGATGGATGCAGTGCGCGGTGCTGACCGCCTTCTGCCGCAACCACAGCGCTTACGGCCACATCGATCAATACGCTTGGTCGTTTGGCCCGGCGATCGAGCGGATTGCCCGCGACGCAATCGTCTTGCGCTACCGGCTGATGCCCTATCTCGTCACTGCTTTTATGCGCGCCGTCGAAACCGGCGAACCGGTGCAGCAGCCGTTGGTCTTTGCCTACCAGACCGACCGGCTTACCCGCGAGATTGACGATCAATTTCTGGTGGGGCGCGATCTGCTGGCCGCGCCGGTCTACGCGCCGGGGGCAACCGCGCGCCAGCTCTATTTGCCGGCGGGGGAGTGGTACGATTGGCAGAGCGACACGTGGCATACCGGCGAGCAATTTATCGTTACCGCGGCCCCGCTCGACCGCATCCCGCTGTTTGCCCGCGCTGGCGCAGTCATCCCGCTCTGGCCAGAGGCGCCGGCCTCGACGATGGGCTACTACCCGCCAACCATCGAACTGCACCTCTTCGTGCCGCAGCGCGATGGCGTTTACACCTCAGAGCTGCACGAAGACGACGGCCTCACGTTCGATTTCCGGCATGGCGCGTACTACCGCACCACCTTCCGGGTCGAACGGCGCGGGTCGCAACTGACGCTGCACGCCGCTGTAGATGGCAATGGCTTTGCCGCCTTTACCCGCGAGACGTTCACGCTAGTGATCCACGGCGCGCAGCCGGCAACGGTCACGATCGACGGCGTGGCGCATCCGCTGACCAATGGCCGGGTCACGTTCGCCAATCGCGGGCAGGGGTTTGGGGTGGTGTGCGTGGTTTAAATTGATCTGCGGGTTGCCTGCTCTAGCGTAGGCAACCCGCGGGTGGTGTAAACCTGTGGATGGCGCGCGCTACCATGGCGGTCAGATTGGCTAGGGTTACAATAACCATAGCATTCTGGGCTGTATATGGCTTGCCGATTTGTTGCCGAGAGGATACGCTTCACGATGTGTACCAGCTTTGTGCTCTATGCTGGCCAAACGTATATTGGCATGAATTTCGATATTTCGGCGCGTCCTATTAAGTTAACGATGCCAAATGCAGACCAGTTGCTGGTTCAGCAAAAAGATGGTGAACACTTTTATCCTGCTTTTGGGCTTAACCGGCAGGGTGTTTTTATGAATCTGCAAATGGTAGCGCCGCATCCAGCAGGAATGTATCGGCGCGGCAAGCAATATGTGCATATTATGCACGTGTTTGCCGATGTGCTCAGCGGGGCGCTGGCGCCGGATGCGATCGAGACCCAACTAGCAGGCAAGACGATTGTAAACGTTCCGAATCATAGCGTTCATAGTCTGGTGGCCGGGCCGCGCCGGGTGGCGCGGGTGATTGAGCCGGGCAGGGGCATTGTCAAGTTTGACGCCGCTGCGGCGGATTTTTTAGCGCTCACGAATGTGCCGCTCTGCGACGTTGCTGGCGCTGCTGAGACTGCTATCGCTGGTGATGGCGCCGATCGGTACCAGACGTGCTATCGCCTGTTAATGGAATATCAACCTCAATTTAGTATTGATAGCGGCTTTGCAGTTTTGGCGGCCACTATGCAAACCGAAGGCGATTTTCCAACGCAGCTTTCGATGGTTGCTGTGCCTGAGCAAGAGCAGGTCTATTTTACGATTGGCCAAGCTGTTCGCAAGCGATACCGGTTTTCGTTTGCAGATCAGATGATTCACGCCGATGTAGGTTTTGCCCAGCCGTGGAGCCGTAGCCTTGATCGCAGAGGCGTACTGTTGGCCGAACTTCAGCTCTGGCAATAGCGCATCATAGCGCTGATACGAAAGGTATCGATATATGCCTGCCATCTTCTACCGCTCGCTCCAGCGACCGATCTCCTTCGTTCTGCTCCTCATCCCGCTGACCCTCACCGTGCTAAGTTGCGGTTTGCTCATCCTCGTGGTTGCGGTTGGCCCCGAAGGCTACTTCTTCCCGTATCCGGCGATTGATACGCGCTTTGCCCCCGGTTATTCCGAGCAAGCCTTCCAGCAGATTCAGATTGGAATGACCAAAGAAGAGGTCTTCCGGCGCTTAGGCCCGCCGCTCAACAACGTTGATGACTTCGTATGGAGCTACACTGAAGATAATGCCTTCGCTGTTTGGGATTTCGCGTGGTTGATGCGTGAGATCGTCTTTGATGAGCACGGGCGCGTGAAGGTGAAACGGGCGGAGGTAGCTTACGATTGAGTAGCGCTTGATTACTCTTGGGTTCGGGCGAGTTTGGTGAATGTTTTGTAACTTGCGGTTACGGTTTCTCTCCTTTATAGTTTGAACCAGAACAGTTTCACTTATCGCCGTCGCAAGCTCTGCTTCTTGGCGCGGTATTGCGAAACGTTCGCTGAAGGCGTTATCCAGCTCTCCTGTTCGCAATGCCGAGGCCTTGCCATGAACAAACCTCTTCTGCGCTTGCTCTCCGCACTCTGGTTGGGAACGCTGTTGCTCGCAGGATTTCGCTCGCATCCCGTTTACGCCGCCGGGTACGTTGTCACCTCCCTGAATGACACCATCGCCAACGATGGTCGTTGCACCCTGCGCGAAGCTATCCAAGAGGCCAATAACGGCCCGGATACCGACTGCCCCGGTGCGCCGAGTGCGAGCGATGATACGATTACGTTTAGCGTGAGCGGTACGATTACGCTGAGCGCGACCTTGCCGAATATTGTCAGCGGTCAGGGGGCGCTCACGATTGATGGGAGCGGGCAGACCATCACCATCAGCGGCAATAATCTCGTGCGATTGATGGTCGTTGATAGCAACGCTACCCTGACAATCCAATCGCTCACAATGACCGATGGCGTAGCGAACGCCGGCGCCGGTATCTCGAATGCCGGCACGCTTCCCGTGAACAATAGTATCTTTACCGGAAACAACGCTAATCCCGGCAATGGCGGCGGTATTGCCAATGCGAGCAGCGGTACAGTAACGGTTAACAACAGTATCTTTTCTGGAAACAGTGCTATCTTTGGCGGTGGTATTTCCAGTGATAATAATACTGTGACTATTAGCAACAGCGTTTTTTCTGGCAATAGCGCCCAACTCGGCGGCGGTATCTACAATAATGGCGGTACCGTAGCGATCAGTAACAGCACGTTTTCCGGCAACAGCGCGACTGGGCCGGCCACCTTCGGCGGCGGCGGGATTGCCAATGATGGCGGCACGCTAACTGTTACGAAAAGCGCCTTTGTCAATAATACTGCTACGGGTCGTGGCGGTGGCCTGCTCGGTGTGGGTTTTCAAACCATAACGAATAGTACATTTGTTCTGAATAGCGCAGGCAGTGATGGCGGGGCTTTGTTCATTCTTGGCGTAGTCACTCTCAACAATAACACTATCGTCAATAATGCTGCTAATACTGGTGGGGGAATATTTGTGCCTACAAGTGTTCCTTCCAACGTTACAATCAAAAATACTATCGTCGCCAACAGTACGAGCGGAGGCAATTGCGCTGGCCCATTCTTGCCCGGCAGCGCCAATAATCTGGCCACCGATAATTCCTGTGACGCCAGCTTTACCCAAGTGACGCTTGCTCAATTGAACTTTGGTCCACTCACTGGTTCGCCGGCTTACCTCCCGTTGCTGTCGGGCAGCGTAGCGATTGATGCCGGTACAAGTAGCGGTTGCCCCTCAACCGACCAACGCGGCGCGGCCCGTCCGCAAGACGGTGATAATAACAGCTCGGCAATCTGTGATGTTGGCGCGTATGAGCGTTCGCTCCAACCGGTAAGCTACATCGTTAATACGTTGAATGACAACACAACGGTTGATGCCTTGTGCTCGCTGCGCGAAGCGATCTTGGCGGCGAATGATGCGCCAGCTAATGCCGATTGCGGGATCGGCGGCGCCGGTGATGATACGATCCTCTTCAGCGTGAGCGGTACGATCACGCTTGGCTCGACGTTGCCGAACATTGTCAGCGGGCAGGGTGCGCTGACGATCAATGGCAGCGGCCAGAATATCACCATTAGCGGCAATGATAGTGTGCGGGTGTTGGCGGTCAACAATGGCGCCACACTGACGTTGCGCTCGTTGACCATTGCGAACGGCAGAGTCACCGGCAGCGGCGGCGGTGTGTTGAATAACGGCGGCACGGTCACCGTGCTTAACAGTACCTTTGTTCGCAATACTGCTACCCTGTTTGGCGGCGGGATTGAAAACGCCGGCAATGGCTTACTAACCGTGCGCGATAGCTTTTTTGATGAAAATAGCGCTCAGAATGGCGGTGCGATCGATAACGATCCCGGCACTTTGATTGTCACTAGTAGCACATTTCGCGGCAATAGCGTCACGCTAACCGGCGGCGCTATCTATAGTAACAATGGCGCAGCCACCATCGCTAATAGCACCTTTTCCGGCAATCAGGCGAGTGACCGCGGCGGCGGCATCTATAACAGCGTGAACGGTACCCTAGCGGTGGTGAATGCGACCTTCTGGCGTAACCGGGCCAATACGAGCGGCGGCGGCATCTATGTTAACGGCGGCAGCGTTACGGTCAAGAATACAATTATCGCTAATAGTATCAGTGGCGGTAATTGTTTTGGCGCGTTTGCTGCCGGTAGCGCGACGAATCTGACCACTGATACTACCTGTGGCTCAAGCTTCACCCAAGTTACGGTGGCGCAATTGAATTTCGGCCCATTTACCGGTGTACCCGGCTATTTCCCGCTGCTGCCCGGCAGCGTGGCGATTGACGCTGGCGACAATGCGGTCTGCGCTGCGGCGCCGGTCAACAACCAATCGCAGAATGGCGTTGCCCGCCCCCAAAACGGCAATGGCGATAGTCTTGTCGTCTGTGACATTGGCGCTGTGGAGGCGGCGTTTGCCGATCTCTCGGCGACTAAGACCAATAATGCCAGTGGCACGGCGACGGTTGGCCAGCCGTTTACATGGACAGTGACGGTTGCCAATGCCAGCGTCGCCGCTGCTGCCTTTGCTAGTGGCCAAGCGATCTTCCGGGACGATTTGCCGCTTGGCGCAACCTACGGTACGCCGGTAGTGCAGAACCTCGTGAATGTGCCGAATGGCAGCAATATTGCGTGTGCAATTGCCGGCAATACGTTGACCTGCACCGCTGCCGGCGGCGAGGTGATGCTCGGCGCGCCTGCGAGTTCGTTCGAGGTCGTCGTCAGCGTTACACCTGCCACCACGGGGACGTTGGTCAACCCGGCTGCTGGCGGCGTCTGCCGGGTGAATCCTGATGGCGCTGTGGCTGAGATCAACGAGGGTAACAATTCTTGCGCCGATACTGTTACGGTCAACATGAAGGTCTATGTGCCGCTAGTGGTGCGTTGACAAGGTGATGATCAGGTGAGACGGTTGCAGTGACAGGGATGTGTGGTCACAAGCTGGTGTGATGATGTGATGTCGCTGTCTTCTCATAGGTCGCGTTGTTCAACGTAGGGCGCAGTTCCCCAATCCTAACGCCTTTTGCGCTGCGTCCCCCCTTCTCTCGCGCGCGCGAGAAGGGGGTTTACGCATCCTCATGCGCGAAACGAACGATGCGCCACGATGGTTTACGGAAAAAAACCACCCATGTGCAGCGCTGCCTTCGCTCAGATGATGGAAGGAGGCGATGGCCTTCTTGCCACAGGTGGCGTTGCGCTTGGGCCGCTGGTGTACATTAAGCAGGATCGTTCAGCGACAATATATCACTCCCCTTTACATCGTCTCTCAGTAAATCGTATAATCATATTCATTCCAAGGCGCGCTGCGTAGGCTGCTTATATCCTTATGATGGACACAATTGTGCCAGCTTCTCTTTGCGCCATGATCAGCGCAACGACAGCGATGGTCTTCATAGCTCATTGCGCCAACCGCTATGGCGACGCGCACAGCGAAATAGATTAAGATGGCGGCAGCCAATCCTCACAGTTTGTTGCAGGCAAAAGGTTCAGCCGGGCCGCTGGCGAGCAATCCTGATATTGCTGTTGGCGCGCACGATCATGGGACGACGCCATGATGAAGGGTTAATGACGGGATCTATCCATTCTGGTTTAACAGCACATTGTCACTATTTACACAGGAGCAGTCATGCGACGCGCACTCTTTTCGTTGTTAGGCTTGCTGTTGATCGTCACAGCGTTGGCCGGCATCGCTATTAGCATTGGCGGTATCGTCGCTCTTTGGCAAGTTGAACGCACGATGAAAGCCAGCGTTGGCGAAGCTTTTACATTACTGGACACGACGATGCAAACGACGAGCGAGGGTTTGGCAGTGGCAGCACAGTCGCTTGCCCAAACCGACAGCGCGCTCATTTCACTTACGACGGCCATCCAAACCGCTGGCGCATCGGTCGATGAAACACTCCCCTTAATCGACACGCTGGCCAATGTAACCACACGCGAACTGCCGCGCACCATTACCTCTTCCCAGCAAGCGCTTCGCTCGGCGCAGGCTAGCGCCCAAATCATTGATGCCACCTTGGCGGCTCTGACCTCGCTGCCGCTCATCAATCTCCGCGGGTACGATAGTTCACGACCACTCAGCCGGTCACTGGCCGATCTTTCCCGTAGCCTTGATCCAATTGCCACCTCACTGGCGGCGATGGAGGAGTCCTTGCTTGCGTCGAAAGTTCATTTGACCGCCATTGGCGATGCGACTGATGAGATTGCTGGCGACATCATTGATATTCGCGGCAGCCTTGATCAGGCCCAGCAAGTGATTGGGCAATACGCAAACGTAGTCGCCACGCTGCATCAAGAAGTGAAGGCGGCGCAACAAAGCCTTCCTACGCTGCTTGACCAAGTGGCATGGTTTCTGACCATCGCTTTAGCATGGCTCGGCTTAACTCAAATCGGTTTGCTCATGCAAGGTCTTGAGATGCTTGGATTAGAGTTTGCCGGCTCGAAACGAGAGACGATCTAAGCATCGTTTCGACAATGATGCTGGGTCTGCCGGTTGATCGGGTATGGGGCAAGCGAGGATTGGCACTGGTCAAAAACGCGGCCTTGAAGAAGCAATCCGGCAACCGCATCGGCTAGCGGTTGGTAACACGTTCAACAGACGCCTCATAACATCGCCTTAATCTTCGTCTGCTATGATCGCCAGCGCTAGGCAATCACGCAACGCACGAGGTGATCTATGGCACTGTTTCTGCTCGGTGCAGGATTCTTTATGCTCGTGTTCGCCGGTTACTCCTTCTACCAGAGCCACTATTCACAGGACAACATTGAAACTCAAGGCGCCGTGATTGATTTGAAGGTGGACGAAGAAGGCGCGGCAACGCCGGTGGTGCGCTTTATCACGCAGCACGGTCAAGAAGTCACTTTCACCGGGAAGATAGCTTTCCATCCCCCTGCCCATACCATTGGCCAAATTGTCACGGTGGTCTACCGCCTCGACCGGCCTGACCGGGCCAGCATCAAGGGTGAAGGAGACCGGTTTCTCTTGTTCTTTGCGATATTAGGTATCATTCTGTTTGCCTCAGGGGTAGAGTCGGTGATATCAGGGTGGTAAAGGCGATGGTTACGAGATGTTTTCGCTCGTGATTTGTCTAGCGTTTCACGATAACCACGGCTTGATCGTTGCCTTGTCAGTGCTTCATCTTGGTCTGTTACCATTGCTAGTGCAATCATGCGACTCTGAGGTGATCTATGGCGCTGTTTCTGCTTGGTATGGGATTCTTCACGCTCGTGTTCGCCGGTTACGTCTTGTTCCGAGGCAACTATTTAGGGCATTATATTGAAACCCAAGGTACCGTCATTGATTTGGAGATTGATGATGAAGGCGCAGGGAAGCCGGTGGTGCGCTTTATTGCGCAGAACGGTCAAGAAGTGATCTTCACCGGGCAGGCGGGTTTCAACCCGCCTGCCCATACCGTTGGTCAGCCTGTCATTGTCCTCTACCCGCCCAATCGGCCCGACCGGGCAAGTGTCAAGGGCGAAGGCAACCTGTTTCTTATGGTCTTTGGAGGTGTGGGCGCCATTCTGTTTGGGTTGGGGGTCGTGGCGCTGGTGCTGGGGTGGTGAGGCGGCGGTGGTTGCGAGGGTTTATGTACGTGTCTTATTCCTGCTGCTCGTTGCCGGCTGCGCGCCGTTACCCGCAACCACACCCACATCTACGCCATTGGCACGCTTACCGTTGCAAGCGCGCTGGCAAATTCAATACACCGGCCCATTGCAGATCGATGTGGACGTAGACGTGTTCAATGTCGATCTCTTTGACACCTCAGCCGAGACCATCGCCCTGCTCCACCAGCGCGGTGTGTTTGTGATGTGTTATTTCAGCGCCGGCTCGTATGAAGATTGGCGGCCTGACGCGGCGCACTTTCCGTCTGAGACGCTAGGCAAGGACATGATTGGCTGGCCCGGCGAGAAGTGGTTGGATATCCGGCAGATCGATGCGCTGGCGTCTATCATGCTGGCCCGGCTTGACCTTGCAGTCAGTAAGGGGTGTGATGGCGTCGATCCCGATAATGTCAATGGCTATGCCAATGACACTGGTTTCCCGCTGACCGCCGCCGATCAGGAACGCTACAACATCTGGCTGGCCGAGGAGGCCCATCAACGCGGCTTGTTGATCGGTTTGAAGAACGATCTCGATCAAATCCCGGCCTTAGTTGCCTATTTTGATTGGGCGCTCAACGAAGAGTGCTTTTCGTACCAAGAATGCGATCTGCTATTGCCTTTTTTACAGGCTGGCAAGCCGGTGTTTGTGATCGAGTATGAGCTGGAACCAGCAGCGTTGTGCCCGCAGGCGCTGGCTATGAATGTCAATGCGTTACATAAGCGTTGGCAACTCGACGCTTACCGGGTCGATTGCCGCGAGTGGCGAGCAGGTTTGTAGTGTGAGTTCAGTTACTGTTATGTTGATATGGAGTGCGGCAGTTTAACTGCCGCATTCTATATTGATAAAGGCGGTGTAACATCAGCGCGGTATCGCGCATCTTACCTATCAGAGGGTTGACCGGCACGAGCATCTGCCGGTAGCGTTTAAGGAGACAAGCATGAACCTTGCCGAATTTCAAGCCCAATTGCGCACCTATACCCAACCGGTGGTGGTTGATTTTTGGGCGCCGTGGTGTATGCCCTGCCGGGTGACGCGGCCCATTTTGAAGCGGCTGGCGCAGGAATATCAGGGGAAGGTGGCGCTCTGGGAGATTAACGCCGAAGATCATCCTGATCTGTTGCGCGAGTTGAAGATTTTTGGCATCCCGACGCTGATTGCGTTTCGCGATGGGCAAGAGATTTCGCGCCATATCGGCGCTAAGCCGGAGAGCGATCTGAACGAGATGTTTCGCCTGCTCTCAGAAGGCAAGACACCGCCGCGTTTGAAGCCGGTTGAGCGCCTGCTGCGGATTGCGATCGCGTTGGTGCTCGTGGTGCTCGCTTTTTCGACCAGCGGCGGTTGGCCGTTGTATGTGCTGGCCGGTCTCGTCTTCTTCAGCGCCGTCTATGATCGGTGTCCGGTATGGAAAGCGATTACTGGGTGGGTGCAAGATATCGCCAGCAAACAGAACTCAGGGAGGGCTTCATGAAGATTGCCTTTGCCACCGATGACCATCAAACAATGAGTTCGCACCTTGGCCGGGCCCAGTGGTATGAAGTGGTGACCATCGAGCAAGGGCAGGTGGTGAATCGGGAAGTGCGCCCGAAGGGACGGCACCATCATCAGGAAGGCGAAGCGCACGAGCATCACCACCACGGTTCGCACCACTGGTTGGTGGAAGCTGTGCCTGATTGCCAGATGGTGGTGGCCCGCGGCATGGGCGAACCAGCCTTTCAGGGGTTGCAAGCTGCCGGCATTCAGGCGATCTGTACGCCTTTGCGCACG
>JAUQOZ010000332.1 GCA_030550625.1 Chloroflexota bacterium
GCCCTCACCCCCCAGCCCCCCTCTCCCACCTGACGGCGGGAGAGGGGGAGCTGCGCGATGGCGGGCAAGGCATAGCGGGAGCGGAACATAGTAGCTCCCCGCTCCCGCAATGCAGGAGCGGGACTGGGGGTGAGGGTAGCATCGCTCCCTCCCCCGGAGGGGGAGGGCTGGGGTGGGGGCTGTCCTTGCAAATGCCACCCACCTAGGCATCCTTCCCGCTGAAGCGGGAGATTGCTTCAGGCGCGCAGCGCCCTCGCAATGACAGCAGGGCTGAGCATTGCGAGGCGCGGAAGGGATGCCCATCAACGAATCGTGTACGCGCTCATGAGGCTCATCTCGCCGAGAAGCTGGCGCTGTGATTGAAAACCGGCTTGGGCACGCTCGATAAACGCGCGCGCCTCTTGGAAGCGAAGCGCGGCGCGATTGGCGTTCGCCACATCGTAGGTGCTATAGAAGTCGAGGATGGCATCGAGACCGGCCAGCTCTAGCTCAAGCCCCTGCCGGTAATCTTCGTGAGCCGGCATCAGCACTCCCGGCGCGCGCAGTTCGCCAAGATTAGCCAGCGCCTGCGCCACCGTCGCTCGCAGCCGTTGGGTCGCCGCCACGTGGTTGATCGAAGCGCCGCCGGGCTGGCTCGTCTCTTGCCGATAGGCCGCCGTGGCAGTGCGCAGATCGGCGCGGATCGCATCGATCGCGGTCAGATACGACACGGTGAGGCTCTCGACGACGGCGAGCGGCTCAGCTTCAAGGGCCGGAATGGGCGTTGGAGTCGCAAGTGGCGTCGCCAGAGCAGTTTCGACGGTAAAGGCTGGTTCTTGCTCGGCAGCCAGCGCCGCAAGCGCTCGCTCGCGGGCGATGCTCACACTCTGATGCAAGATCAGCGCCACCGCCAACAACACAATCGGCAACACCCACAACACTATCCGCACCCGCGACGTTTCGCGGCGCTGCCAACGCCAATGAACCCACCAATCGCGGGTTTGCGCGGTTGGCGTGGGGAGAGGAGCAGGCACGGCATCGGCGGCTGGTTCCGGCAGCGATGCCGGCGGCGCGAGGTCGGCAATTGGACGCGAAGTCGTCGTGCCTTGCCGTTCGAGATAGGCCAGACCGCGACGAGCGTGGGGATTATTGGGGTTAATGCGCAAGACGGCTTGCAAACAGAAGGCGCGCTGCGCTGGATCGTCAACCACGCCGCTCAACCACAGCCATGCCCGTTCATCGCGGGGATCGAGCTTGAGCGCGCGCGCCAGCAGACCAGCCGCGACCCGGCGCTGCCCGCCGCGCGCCGCTGCAATGCCGCGCTCGACCAAATCACGCGCTTCGGTTGGATTGGCCCGGACACCGGGTTCGCCTGCGGTGGTGGTCATGATACTGTCCAATGTATCTAAGCTGGGACGCACGGCTATGCGTCCCTCCAATTGACGGCAACGCTGATCACCAGAGGGCGTACCGCCGGGGCGCACTGCCGGGGCGTACCGCCGGGGCGTACCGCCGGGGCGCACTGCCGTGCGCCCCTACTTAGTGTTCTGGTAATAAGGCGTTTAATGCCCGTTGAATCAACGTTGAATCCTGCACTAAATTGGCGCGTACCGTCTGCCAATATTCTGGTCGTTCGTACCCCAATTGCCAAATCGCAATGCCCGCCAAATCAAGCTTCTGCACCGTCGCAATCTTATCGGCAAGGCCGGTATCGGTCATAAACCACACGGTGCGCGTACCGGCGCTGGTGCGATAGGTAAAGGTGCTCTCGCCGACCCGCCCGCGGGCGTTGCGTTCGATAAAACTCACTGTTGGCTTATACTCATTAATGATCTCTTCAATCACCTTCCATGGCCGAGCCGTAGCATTGCCGTCTGGCGGCCAATCGTAGCCGTAGAAGTGAACGCCGATCAGTACCTTGGCCGGATCAACGACCTCACGGGCATAATTGGCGACGGCTTCAATCCAGTAAGCTGGCGCGACCGGCCCCGGCCCTGACCCGCGCCAATGGTAATCGTAGGTCATAATCCGCAATTGATCAATATGCGGCCCGATCGCGCGCCAATCTTGAAACGCACCCAAACCGCCATCATCACGATCTTTGGCATGGACGGCGACGGTCAAGAGCTTGTCGTGAGCGTGCAATGCCGCAGCCAGATCAACGATAAACGCGGTAAAATCGTCGCGCAGCGAAGGCGCGAGCGACTCATAATCAATATCAATGCCATCGTAACCGCGCGCCAACACCTCATCAACAATGTTTTGGATGTGGCGCGCGCGTAATTGCGGATTGGTCAACACTGGCACTACCGCGCCGGGGTTGCCAACATTATGAATTGAGGGAATAATACGCACGTTGTTTTCGTGCGCAATCCGCACCAGATCATCATCGCGCCGGCCATAGAGCCGTCCGCTCGCGTCAGTGGTATACCAAAACGGGCTAATGTCGTCGATAATATCGACATTGGCGAAAAATGACTCACGCGCATCGCCCTCAAAATTCGGCGGCAGCCAGACCGCGATATAACGACCGCTCTTGGGATGATATCCAACCGTTTCCGGTTGGGGCGGCGCGGCAGTGGGCAGCGGCGTCGGCGGCACTGGCGTTGGCAAGACGAGTAATGGCGCAGCGGTGGCAGTAGGATCCACCGCAACGGTTGGCGTTGGCGCATTCGCCGAGAGCGCAATGAGCGCGCTCGACATCTGCACGGTCTGCCAGAGCAAGAGACCGGCAATCGCCAACGCGCCCACATACATAATTCCGGTGATAATCGTGCTGATCCGCACGCGCTACCTCTTGAACGACAACCGAATTCTCGCTTAATACGCACCCAGTTCGCGCAACCGCTCATCGCTAATCCCAAAATGGTGGGCAATTTCGTGCAAGACGGTGCGCCGCACCTGCTCGCGCAGCGCCGCCGTGGTGCGAAAATCGCGTTCGAGCGGCTCTTGGAAGATGGTAATCACCGCTGGCGCATCATACTCCTCGGTGAGCGGCACCCCTTCGTAGAGGCCATAAATCGTCTGCCATGGCTTCAACCCAAGCGCGCGCCGTTGGTCGCGGCTTGGGCGTGGCGCAATCACCACTTCGACCGTTTCGAGATGGCGCGCAAATGCAGGGGGTAAACTCGCGATGACTTCAGCGACCAAATCAGCAAAGTCGGGTTTTTCCATTGGGTTTGCTATCGAGTATAATGTAGTGCCACAACTTATTATACTGGCCGCGGTTGAATGGCGTCAAGCATTTTGCCGGTTTTCACACGGCCAAAAACGCATCTTGGTCTGATCGAGCGAGCGAAAAATCGGCAACACTTATCATGAGAGTTACTATAACAGCTCGTTATTTACACATTCCCGCAACAAGATAGGTAAGGATCATCCCCATGCAAGACACGCAAATCGCATTTCTCAAGCGCCTGCTGAGCGCGCCGGGGCCATCGGGCGACGAAGATCGGGCGGCGCGAGTGTGGCGGGCTGAGGCGCGCACGTTCGCCGATCAAGTGTACAGTGATGTGCTCGGCAACAGCTTTGCCGTCCTTGAAGGCAGCGGGCCGCGCATTCTGCTGGCTGGCCACATTGACGAAATTGGCGTCATGATCAGCCATATTGACGAGAATGGTTTTCTCTACTTCAGCCCCATTGGCGGTTGGGATGCACAGGTGTTGATCGGACAGCGCGTGCGCTTGCTGGGCCGGCACGGCGAAGTGCTCGGCGTCGTCGGCAAGAAGCCCATCCATTTGCTGAAACCAGAGGAGCGCACTCAAGCAACCAAGATCGAGCAGATGTGGATTGATATTGGCGCGTCGAGCCGCGCCGAAGCGACCGAATTGGTGCAGGTCGGCGATGTGGGCGTGATTGACGCACCAGTGTACGAATTGCGCGGCGGGCGGATCGTCAGCCGCTCGATTGACAATCGCATTGGCGCGTTTACCGTGCTGGAAGCGTTGCGCTTGCTCAGCCAAAACCGCCCGGCTGCTTGCGTCGCCGCCGTGGCAACCACGCAGGAAGAGATTACCTTCGGTGGCGCAACCACTGCTGCGTTCAGCTTTGACCCGCAAGTCGCGATTGTGGTTGATGTTACCTTCGCTACTGACCATCCCGACGCCGATCAGCGTCAGTGGAATACGGTGAAGCTCGGCGGCGGGCCAGTGCTCTCGCGCGGTTCGGCCAACAGTAGCCGCGTCTTCCGCCGGCTGGTCGAATTGGCCGAACGCGAGTCGATCCCCTACAACGTCCAAATTGCGCCACGCTACACCGGCACTGATGCTGACGCGATCCATCACGTGCGCGGCGGCATCGCCAGCGCGGTGATCTCGATCCCCAATCGCTATATGCACTCGCCCAACGAGATGATTGAGATCAACGATGTGGCGCATGCGGTTAAACTGATCGCCGCGTTTGTCCATTCGGTGGCAAGTGTCAATGAATTCATTCCGGTTGATGAGTGATCACATTCCTTTGTCATCTCATCACGGCAATCGTCGTGGTACAATAGTTGCTGTCGCGCCGCCGTTGTCGCGACCGGCCAGCGCTGGCCGCCCTTACTCATCGGAGAGGGGTCAACCATTATGGTCATGACAGATGTAGAACACACTGCTGCGCCCTCAGAGGGCGCCGATTTGCTCAGCACCGTTCAACAACAATTTGATGAAGCTGCTGACCTGCTCGATCTGCCAGCCCGCCTCCGCGGCATTTTGCGCGTGCCCCAACGCGAACTCACCGTTAACTTTCCGGTGAAACGCGACGATGGCCGCACCGAGGTATTCCAAGGCTTTCGCGTCCAACACAATCTGGCCCGCGGCCCAACGAAGGGCGGCATCCGCTACCATCCCGCCGTCACCCTTGACGAAACGCGAGCGCTCGCCATGTTGATGACATGGAAGTGTGCGCTGGCCGGATTGCCCTATGGCGGCGCTAAAGGCGCGGTCATCGTCGATCCCAAACAGCTCTCACCCGGCGAGATCGAGCGGCTGACTCGCCGTTTCGCCACCGAAATCAGCGTCGTCATTGGGCCAGAGCGTGATATTCCCGCGCCCGACATCGGCACCAATCCACAGGTGATGGCGTGGATCATGGACACCATCTCGATGCATCAGGGCCATACCGTGCCGGCAGTCGTCACCGGCAAGCCGATTAATATTGGCGGCTCAGAGGGCCGGCTCGAAGCGACTGGACGCGGGTTGACCTACGTGCTGACGGCTGCGTCGCAACATCTTGGCTTGCATATTCCTGAAATCCGGCTCGCCATTCAGGGGTGCGGCAATGTCGGCTCAACCGTGGCGCGGGAAGCCGTCGCGTTGGGCATGAGAGTCGTCGCCTTGAGCGATAGCCGTGGCGGTATCTACAATCCGCATGGCCTCGACGTCGAAGCAGTGCTGGCGCACAAAGCGCGCACTGGCAGCGTCACCGGCGCAGCGAACGCCGACTCGTTGACCAACGAGGAGTTGCTTGAAATCGAGTGTGATGTGCTGGTGCCGGCGGCGTTAAGCGGCGTGATTACGGCCCAAAACGCCAGCCGGATCAAAGCGCAGATCATCGCCGAAGCAGCGAATGGCCCGACCACCAAAGCCGCCGATGCCATTTTGTACGACCGCGGCTGCCTCGTGATACCCGACATTCTGGCCAACGCCGGTGGCGTCACAGTCAGCTACTTCGAGTGGGTGCAAGGCTTGCAAGAATTCTTCTGGAGCGAACGCGAGGTCAATGCCCAGTTACGCCGGGTCATGACCAACGCCTTGCAGCAGGTGTTGCGCGTCTCGGCAGAACGTCACGTTGATCTGCGCACTGCCGCCTATATGCTGGCGATCCAGCGAGTGGGTGACGCAGTGACCACGCGCGGGATCTATCCGTAGCGCCATCAGGCCGCATGCAGGTATGGCCGGTACACGATCGCCGGCGATGCGCTATGATGTTGATGATAGTGATTGCTTTGGAGTGCGGCAGTCAACCTGCCGCACTTTATGTAGTATGATTGGATGCAAGAGATTGGATTCCTGTAAAGATATAGAGTTGCTATGGATGACCTCGACGCGATGATCGACAGCCTGATACCGCGCCGCACCAGTGGCCGGCGCTTCGTAACTGGCTTGCTGCTGGGCCTGATCGGCGGCGCTGCCGCGGCGGCCCTATTGATGCCCCGCAGCGGGCCGGCGCTCCGCGCATGGTTGGCCGAACGCGCCCAAGCGTGGCTGGGGCAGGCTCGCAACACACTGGCCGGCGAGCAACCCTTGTGAACGCTCGCCCCTGACCACCAGCCTCATCATGTTTGCAAAACTCAAACATTTCGCCAACACTCGCCTCATGCAAGAGAGTGGTATACTGAGCACAGCAGCGGACAAAGACCGCATCTCAGCATTCAAGGGAGGCGCCTATGCCATTCTTCTTCGATCCAACCTATCTGCTCTTTGCTGTGCCAGCGATGCTCTTCGCCCTTTGGGCCCAATTTCAGGTCCAGTCGGCTTTTAATAAATGGTCGCAGGTCGCCAATATGCGGCGGCTGAATGGCTTTGATGTTGCACGTATCCTGATGCGCAACGAAGGCCTCGAGCATGTTGGCGTCGAGACCATTCCCGGCATGTTGACCGACCACTACGATCCTGCGAGCAAGGTCATTCGCCTCTCAGAAGGATCGGTGCAACCGTCGGTAGCCGCCATGGCGATCGTTGCCCACGAGTTGGGTCACGCCGCACAAGACAAAGAAGGCTATGCGTGGCTGCGCGTGCGATCGGGCATCGTTGGGTTCGCCAACATCGGCTCGCAACTCGGCACGTGGCTGTTCTTCATCGGTATGTTGCTCGGCGCCGGCGGCGGCAGCCGGTTCGGTTTCCAACTCGCGGTCGTGGGCGTGATCTTGTTTAGCGCCGCGGTTGCCTTTACACTGGTGACGCTGCCGGTTGAATTCAACGCTAGCGCACGCGCGCGCGAGATGCTTCAGCGCGCTGGGTTGGTGACGGCGCAAGAGGCGGCAGGGGTGAATGCCGTGCTCAACGCGGCAGCGTTGACCTATGTGGCGGCGGCAGCGCAAGCGATCGCGCAGTTGCTCTACTTCGTGACGGTTTTGATGCGACGGAGGGATTAACGCATGACAGAGGAAGAATTGCGCCGAAAGTTGGTGCATGGCTTGATCAGCCTCGTATTGAGTTTGGCAGCCGCGTGGTTGGCGACCTATTTGACGAACAAGATTTTAGGCGAGCCATCAAAACCGGAATCGCAGACGGCGTAGAGGCGGTAGGGGCGGTAGGGGCTTAGCATTGCTAAGCCCCTACTTTACGATGCTCTTTATATATATTGATGATTGTATGATGCATACCAACCCCATCATTATCGGCGTCGCCGGCGGCAGCGCCAGCGGCAAAACCAGCGTCGCACAGGCGATTTTGCAACGAGTCGGCGCCGACCGCATTGCTCACATCGATCACGATCGTTACTACAAAGACCTGAGCCATCTGCCGCTCGCCGAGCGGGCCAAATTTAATTTTGATCATCCTGACGCGCTCGACAATGATCTGTTAGTGGCGCATCTCGATGCCCTGTGCGCCGGACAAGCGATCGATCTGCCAACCTACGACTACGCCACCTATGTGCGCCTGCCGCAAACCGAGCGGATCGAACCGCGGCCAGTCATCTTGGTCGAAGGCATCTTGATCTTTTACGAACCGGTGTTGCGCCGCCGGATGCATATCAAACTGTTTGTTGATACTGATGCCGACCTTCGCTTCATCCGCCGGCTGCGCCGGGATATTGCTGAGCGCGGACGTTCGGTTGAGTCGGTGATTGAGCAATATCTGGCGACGGTACGCCCAATGCATCTCGAGTTTGTCGAACCGACGAAGCGGTACGCTGATGTGATTTTCCCCGGCGGCGGGCGCAATCCGATCGCGATCGATATGGTCGTAGCGCGGATTGAAGCCGCCTTGCAAGCGAATGCTTGACGCAATTTGCAACCGAGCGCAAACTACATGCAAGAGCAATTTCGATCAGTCTAGCGCCGGTTGCAAGCCACGATGCCATTGAGCCTGCTGTCTGAAAGCGATGAGCTGCCGCTCAGTTGGACGCGCGCCGCCCTTGCTGCGCCGCGCGTCCAGCGGGTGCGGTTGCCGTTGTCAGGCTTTACGTGGCTGGCTTACGCCACGGTGCCGGCAAACGGCCATTTCAGCGCCTTCCACCACGAGCACGACCGGCATGCCCGCCTACTGTTGCGCGGCTGCCCGGCAGGGTTAGCGCAGCGGCTGGCCCGCGCCGGTTGGGAAACGGTGCGGGTCGGCATAGAAGGCGTGATCGATCTCGCTGGTGAGAGCTTGCACCGGCGCTCTGTGCGCAAAATGGCGCGCGCCGCCGCCCGCTTTGGCAGCGTCTATGAAATCCCGTGGAGCCCAACCGCAGTTGCCCGGTTGCGCTGGCTGGCCCGCGAAGCGCGCCACGGCCAGCGTCCGCAGCTTCGTTATCTCTTTCGCACGACGTTTGAACCGGAAACGCGCCTGTTTGTCTTCATTGACCACGAGGGATACTGGCAAGGCGCGGTATTGCTCACCCAGCCATCTCGCACTACCGCGGTCACCGAATTGATGCTGCGCCGGCCACACGCGCCGGCGGGGGTCATGGAAGCAATCTTTGCCACAGCCGGCCATCAACTCCGCAGCGAAGGCTGCCAGACTCTCAGTCTCAATGAAGCGCCCTTCCGCCATCTTGAGACCAATTTGCGCCCGCTCGAATGGCTCATTACACTTGCCGGCAGGCAAATGGCCGCCGTGTATGATGCTGATGGCCTGTACCGGTTTAAAGCTAAGTTTGCGCCCTACTGGCGCCCCGTCTACCTGTGCGCCCGGCCACGCCTGCCGTTGCTGGCGCTAGTTGATCTCTTTACGGTATCGGGATGCTTGGAGCTGGCTGCCAGCGGGTTCAATCGCCGGCAGGCGGCGTAGGGCGGCTACTGCGGCGGCGCTGGTGCAAGAGCCGCTCATATTCGCGCAACCGCCCCAGTTGCCGGCGGTTAGGGCGAATAATAGGGCGCGCAATCCGCAACGTTGCCAGCGCCGTGCGATGCTCGAGCCCGTGGCGCGCCATCAGATAGGCTGCCGCCATCAGCGGCGCCCGGCCAACTCCCGCATGACAATGGACAAAGACTGGTAGACCATCGCCAATGGCATGGGCCATAAAATGCACCCCTTCATCGAGTTGCTCGATGGTTGGCGGATGAAAATCCGGCACTAAGAGACGCAAACTGCGCGTGGGCAACGGCCCGCTAAACACATCAGCCCGTTCGGCCTGCAACGAAAGGACTGCACGGACACCCAGCGCGTAAATTGCTGGCCACTGCTGCGGATGAAACTGCCCGCCGACAAACAGCATCGGCGTGATCGGGGTAATGTTCAGGCCAAAGAATCGTTGCCACTGCGTGGAAAAATATTGGCGCACCCGGTTGATCATTACGCTTCTCTGGTACAATACAACTTCAGACCTCTACGTGTATGGTAGCACAAGTATGTGGCCATTTCGCAAACCAATTGATCTCAGCGCAGCGATTGTCCGGCCAAGCCAGCCGGCCGACGTCACGGCGGTCAGCCATCTCTTCAACGCCGCCAGCCGCCGCTTTTCCGCCGCCGCCGGCAGCGAACTTTACAACGCGGTGGAAGAAGGGCGAGCAGTCGTCATACAGCTTGAACGTGAGGTGTTGGCGACGGCCGTGCTTGGCCGGCGTATTCATCAGGTAGCATGGCTACGCGCGCTCGCGGTGAACGAACGGCTCCAACCCCGCGAGGCAGTAGCGCGAGTCGCGCCGGCGCTCGAACAGATCGCTCGCCAACAGGCCATTACCCACCTCTATTATGCCGGCGATGACCAGTCGGATCAGTGGCTGCGTCCGCTGTTAGAACAAGCCGGGTACTACCATCAAACGGATGTCGTCGTCTACGAAAAACGCGACTGGGAAATTCCCGCCAATGGCAATCGCGATGTGCAAGTTCGCCCCGTCCAAGCCGTTGATTTAGCCGAAGTGCTGCAACTCGACATGCGTTGCTTTGAACCGCAATGGGTCAAAGACGATAGCATTCTCGCGCCGGCCATCGCCGACGGGTCGTTTTTCGTAGTAGCTGAACTCAACGGCCAGATAGCGGGATACAGTTATGCCACCAGCCATTTTGGCGGTCGATTGGTACACTTGGTGCGGATCGCGGTCGATCCTAATGTGCGCGGACGCGGCATCGGTGTACGGTTACTGGCCGAATTCGTCGCCTACGCGGCTGAAACCGGCGCCGGGTTGCTCACTCTCAACACACAAGCGTACAACCACCATGCCCAGCGGCTATATCGCTGGTTTGGCTTTGCGCCGACCGGTGAACGCCAGCCGGTGCTATGCCGCTGGTTGTAGAGAGGGAGAACCGTGCCACCAAAAACTGATCCACGTGACTGGGATCGGCTGTTTGAACGCCGCCAACGCCGGCGCGGCCCGCTCAGCGCGCTCATCGCAGCGCTCGTGATTGGGATGATCATCGTTGGTCTGATCGGGCTCACACCCTTCGTCATCGACCAACTGGAAACGAACCGGGCCATTGCCCGCCAAACCCAAATTGCGCTGCAAACTCGTGAGGCGCGGGCAACCGCTCAGCAAGCAGCCACGCAGAGCGCCATCCCAACGGTTACCGCAACACCAGCGCCAACCGCAACCGCAACACCTATGCCGGCGCCAGAGTCGATCATTGGCCGCGCGCAAGTGATTAACGGCGGCAATATCCGGCGTGAACCGCGCGTCGCCGCCGAAACGGTGATAGGGCAAGTGTGTGTGGGTGATCGGGTGGTGTTGTTAGAAGAGCAGATGACCAACGGCGCCAACCGTTGGTACCGGTTGCGGGTGGTCGAAACTGCGGGCAACTGCGTTCCCGAACGGGTGAGCGCCGGCACAGAGGGGTGGGTGAATGCCTCGCTGCTGAGCGCACCCGAACCGTAGGAATTGGCAATAGATTACCGCGCGCTGGCTGCCGCCTGCTCGTACACTGCCAGCGTTGCTTGCGCCGTCGCGTGCCATGAGAAGAGCGTCGCCCGGCGCAAGCCGCGCTGGCGCAGCAGCTCACGCAGATCGCGTGAGCGGAGCACGCGCAAGATACCCTCGGCGATCTCGTGCATGCTGTGCGGATCAACCGTCAGCGCAGCTTCATCAACCACCTCTGGCAAGCTGCCGGCATACGCGCAGACCACCGGGACGCCACACGCCATGGCCTCGAGCGGCGGCAAGCCAAAGCCTTCATACGACGAGGGAAACACAAACAGCAAGGCCCCGCTGTAGAGTGCCGGCAGATCGGCTTCGGCAACATTCGCCAACACTGTGACCCGGTCGCTCACGCCGCGTTCAGCGGCAATCGCCATTGGCAGCGGGTAGCGCCGGTCAAATTTGCCGGCAATCACCAGCACTGCATCGGCAAATGCCGCCGGCAAATCCGGCAGCACCCGTTCCCATGCCCGCACAAGGCGATCGATATTCTTGTGCGGCTTGTTCGAGCCGACGTACAACACATAGTGGCGCGGCAAAGCGTAGCGCATCCGCACCTCGGTAATCTCATCCACCGGCTGCGGGGCGAAATTCGGCGCGGCGGCCAGTGGCGTCACTGCGATCTGGTCGCGCGGAATGCGGAGATGAAAGGCCAAATCATCACGCGAAACCGTCGAGATGGTGATCAGCTTGCGCGCACTCTGGGCCGCGAGCCGCAATGACCAGCGGTAGAAGCGCCGCCCGCGCGAGCTCAGCGTGTGCGGGTAGCGCAACGGCAAGACATCATAGATAGTCACCACCGAGGGGCAGGGCAGCAGATACGGTTTGACAATGTAGGGCGAATGCAAGAGATCGAGGCGCAACCGGCGCGCCAGCAACGGTATCTCAAGCTGCTGGCCCAGCGCAAAAGGGCCGCTCCGCACGGTGATGAATTCGGTGAACGCATCGGATAACGGCGGCAATGCTTGCCCGGCATTGACCAACACTAACAACCGGTGAGGCGCACAGCGTTCGCTTAAAGCCGGTAAGAGCGCGGTGATATAACGGCCAATGCCGGGGAAGTGGTCGCTGGCATAGCGAGCATCAAAACCGATGCGCAGTGGCGACATAGAAACAAAGCGTGAGCAGGCTGTAAAGGCGGGTTTGAAACCCGCCTTTCCACCATCACCCCCTAGATTCCTTCAGCCAGCAACGACGCGATATACGTCAACGTCGCCCGGCGACCTTGGGGATGCAAACGCCGCCACAGATTGAGCAGTCGCTGCTCGGTGTACGCATTAATCACTGCCTCGTCAGTCATCGCATCAACCACCGGCGTGGCCACTGCATTGGCCGGCGCAGCAGCCGGCACAGAGTCAACTGCCGCCGGAGTCGCAGCGCTCGCCGGCTCATAGCTCGGCGCTGGCGGCAACGCAACGCCACGCTGGCTCAATTCAGTCGCGATGATAAGGCGAGCCACTTCCAGCGAATCAGCGCCCAACACTTCAGCCAGTTTCATCGCGTTATCAGGGTCGGGCGTGGTTTGGCCGTTGATATAGTTTTTCATCGCGCTGTCGCTGATCTTGGTGGCGGTACAGAGACTCGCGCGCGTAAACCGGCCTTGCATCTGCGCTTTCAACCACTCACCGAAAGTTTGCCCGGCGTAAGGCAATAATTCAGAACGTTCACGGACTTCACTGGCGGGCATATTCAAGACTTCCGCCATTTGCTCAACTGTTTTGCTACGCATCCGTGAACGTGCGCCTGCTTCAAACAGGTACGAGCGCAAAGTGGCGACACTGAGACCCAGCATCTTGGCAAAATCGGCCAGCGATGTTCGTCGTTGCATCGCGGCATGGAACAAGAGCACCGAAAGCGGCATCTTTTGATCGGACGTGCTCACCGGAGGCAATCCTTTCGTTATCAGTAGTTCTCACCCTATGATTACACAAGAAATTGTGAAAACATCTTTAATCACACTCGCTATTGTAGGATTATAGTTGGATGTCGCTAAAATGTCAAGGTTTATGTTATGGTCATTTGATACTTTCTGACAAAAATATCAAAGTGACATGCTTAGAGAAGTGTGTTACAATAGCAAGGCATTGGCACCGGTTTCATAATTGCAGGACCGCTCATGACAACCCCAACCCCTAGTCGCTTTACGGTTGAAGACCTCTACGAGCTGGGATGGCTGGAAGACCCGCGCCTGAGCCCTGATGGGAGTATGGCGGCAGCCGTGTGGGTTACGGTCGATCGGGTCAACAATGGCTATCGCCGCCAGATCGTGTTGGTTCCAACTGCTGGCGGGCCGCTGCGCCGGTTTACGCGCGGCAAGCAGGATCGCCAGCCGCGCTGGAGTCCCGACAGTAAGTGGCTGGCATTCGTCTCGAACCGCGACGATGAACGGGGCCAGATTTACGTGATACCGGTTGATGGCGGCGAGGCCCGCCAAGTCACCAGTATGCCCAATGGCGCCAGCGATCCGGCGTGGAGCCCGGACGGACGATGGCTCGCGTTCCTTTCACCGGTGAACGCCGAAGAGCAAGCGCGGGAAGATAGCGGTACACTGCCGCCGCCGCCGGCTGATGCGTGGGAGGCCCGTCGCGCGCGTGAGCAGCGCCAGCACGACGAGGAGCTGCGCAATGATCCGCGGGTGGTGACGAAGTTACCGTACCGCAGCGGCACAACGTATTTCGATGATCGCCGGCGGCATATTTATGTGATCGAGATCGGCGACGAGGACACACCGGCTACCCCGCGCCGCCTGACGTCCGGCGATCTCCACTACAGCGCACCGGTCTGGATGCCCACCGGCGATGCGCTCCTCAGCACTGCGACTCGCGATCCTGAAGCCGACTCACTCTTTGCCTACTATGATGTGATGCGCATTCCGCTCGATGGATCGTTGCCGCAGGCGCTGACTAGTCCCGGCTTTTCGTACTTTGACCCGCAACCTTCGCCCGATGGCAGCCAGATTGCCTTTTTGCGCTTGAATGAGGAACGGCTGCTCGGTGAAGGCCGGCGGGTGGCGATTATTCCCGCTGAAGGCGGCGAACCGCACGATCTCACCGCACATACTGACCTGAATGTCGAACAATTCCACTGGCAACCTGACGGGCAAGGCGTGTTGTTTAGCGCCGGCTGGCACGGCGATGCCCACATCTACCAGATCGGGTTGCCGGGAACGCCGACCTACCGCAACGGGATGACGCTGGTAGGCGGGCCGCGCATCGTCAGCGAATTTGATGTTGGGCGTGATGGCAGTATCGCGTTTGTCGCTGGCAGCCCTGATAATCCGTGCGATCTCTACTTCCGCAGCGCCGATGGCCACGAGCGCCGGTTGACGGCAATCAACGACCGGCTGCTCAGCCAGCGGATCATCGTGCCGATCGAGGAACTGGTCTATCTTGCGCCTGACGGCAGCGAAGTGCAAGGCTGGGTGCTGCACCCGCCCGATTTCGATCCGGCTAACCGCTATCCCTTGGCGGTCTATATTCATGGCGGGCCGCATGTGATGTGGGGGCCGGGTTTTCGTTCGATGTGGCACGAATGGCAAACAGCGGCGGCGCGGGGGTATGTGGTCTTCTTCTGCAACCCGCGCGGCAGCGAGGGTTACGGCGAACTCTGGCGAGATGCCATCCGCGGCAATTGGGGTGAAGCTGACGCACCCGATATTTTGGCCGGGATTGACACCCTTGTCGCGCGCGGCTATATCGACCCTGACCGCATCGCCGTCACTGGCGGTTCGTATGGCGGCTATATGACGGCATGGCTGATCGGTCACGACGATCGTTTTGCCTGTGCCGTTGCTGCGCGCGGCGTCTACAATCTGCTGACCCAGCACAGCACCAGTGATGCGCACGAGCTGATCGAGATCGAGTTCGGCGGCTACCCGTGGGAGCTGTACGAAGAACTGTGGGATCATTCGCCATTGGCGCATGCCCACAAGATCACCACGCCGTTGCTGCTCTTGCACAGCGAGCTCGATTATCGCGTGCCGATTAGTGAAGCCGAACAGCTTTTCGCCATCCTCCGCCGCCAAAAGAAGGTGGTGGAACTGGTGCGCTACCCGCGCGAAGGCCATGAATTGACCCGCAGCGGCGAACCGCGTCACCGCGCCGACCACATGCGGCGAACGTTGGAATGGTTTGACCGGTATTGCCGGCCATAAATACCGATCACGTTATCATCGTAGAGACGCACGGCCGTGCGTCTCTACGAACCGTCCCGCGCCCCGCCCGTCCCGCGCCCCCCCCCGC
>JAUQOZ010000120.1 GCA_030550625.1 Chloroflexota bacterium
CGGAGGGCGCAGAGGGGAGTAGGGAGTGGGGAGTAGGGACGTTTGCCCTATCTCGCCCATTCCCCACCCTCTGCGGCTTTGGCGATCTGAGCGCCTTTGCGTTGATCATCCTCTGCGCTTTTGCCTGCTTTGCGGCTTTATGGTGCGTAGGCGCGGACGGCTTCGCCGAAGGCGCGTTCCGCGGCGGCGGCGCGGCGGAGGAGGGCAGCGATTTGGGTTGGCTCAGTCGCGGTAGCGGCTTGCTCGTAGTAGGCAGCAGCTTCGGCGAGATGGGTGGCGGCCTGCACGATAGCCGGTTCAGCGGCGAAACGTTCACGAAGGAAAGCGGCGTTCTCGCGACGCAGGCGGGCAGCAAGCGGCACAGTGTTTTGGATTTGGGCCGGCGTGACGTGGCCTTTGTCAATCTCATCAATCCACTGTTCGAGCGCGGCCACGCCGGTGGGTGGGCCGTACTGGTTGGTGTCCAGCATGGTTTGGGCAAGTTGGCGCCAGACTGGGCGCAGGTCGGTGGCCGGGGTGGTGGGGGTGAAGATCGTAAGGTTGTAACGCCATGGGTATTGGAAGATGCGCGCTTGGCTGGTGATCGCGGCGAGGAGCTGTTGGGTGCTGACCTTGAGACCGTGGTCGCCCGCGGGATGCTGGCCGGGTTGGCAGGGGGCCGGCGGCAAGCAGACCGTTTCGTAGAGATAGAACGACTCCTCATCGTAGCCGATGAGCACATCACTGTGAGCAATAAACTCGGTTGCGCCGTAGAGCGTGCCCATATCTAGCGCAACCCGCACGGGATAGCCTTGGGCGATGAACGAGCGAGCTAGCGTGACGAAGACATCGGCATCGTCGGTGACATAATACTGGCGCTGCAAACCGAGGTAGGGCGCAGCGTTGCGCATACCAACTTCGGGATCAAGGCCGAACGGCATCACATGATTACTGCCGGGCATGCTCGTAAAACCGTAGGTAAAGGACATCAGCCAATCAATGGCCGGTCTAGGTTGCAAATGGCCGTGCTGGGCGGCGATCATTTGCAGACTGGTTGATTGGCAGAGCGGGCCATCGGCGGCGATCCACGGTATATCGGCAAGCATCCATGACGAGGGTGCGGGTGCAATATCGGCCATCGTCACCCGGCGCGGTTCGTAAGTGGTTTCGTAGTACGAACGGATGAAGAAATTGCTCAGCACTTGCCAGCCGATGAAGCCGGCGATGACGAGTAGAGCAGTACCGATGGCGAGACCGGCGCCAAGTTTACGCCAGCGCATACATCCCCCTTTACGTGACGAGTACCGATTGGAGTATAGCACCGGCGGCGCGAGTGTGGGCGAAAGAGATGTTTACTGTGGGGAAAGAAAAGGGGATGTGACTTCTGCTTGGGAATTGCTCGCGGGGGAATAGCCGCGAAAAGACGTAAAAACCGCAAAATGGGGTTTTTACCGCAGGGGACGCGGAGGGCGCAGAGGGGAGTAGGGAGTAGGGAATGGGGCGGTGGATATGACAACCCTTGCGGGGCTGGTTTACCCTCACCCCCCACCCCCTCTCCCACCTGACGGTAGGAGAGGGGGAGCTACTGGGTGATCGGCACAGCCATGCGTTTAGCCGGAAGGGATGATCGCCCCTCTACCGCGCTAGTGGGAGCGAGGGCCAGCAGCCCGTGCAGTGGGGATGTGACCCCACCCCCGTGTCCCCTCGCCGTGAACGGGGGATGTGACCCCACCCCCGTGCCCCTCGCCGTGAACGGGGAGGGGGTGATTTTTACCGCAGAGGGCGTGGGGGAGTGGTGGTATTGCTACCCTTCACGATGTTGAAACATAGCTGGCCGGCGGGGCTGCGCAGGAGGTGCAACCCGCTGTGATCGGCGCCGGTGGGTACGGGTGGCGACGGCAATTAGCGGCCATACCAATCCAGCGATTGCTAGTGCGCCGATGCCTTGGGCAAGTGCGATCAAGCCGGCCATTTCCATAGGGGTATCTCCTGAGATAAGACAGTGCTTACTTTGCAATTAAGTATCTACTAACCTCGTGAGACATAGTATACCGCAATAAAATCAATTTGTAAACCATTTACTGAGAAAACTTATTAACCAGCGGGTGCTATCAGCAGGTAGCCGGTGATGTGGGCCAGCATCAAGGTGATCATTGTCGTTGCGCCGGGAGCAGGTGAGTCAGTGTGAGTGAGACGAAGGGCGGTGTAGAGACCAACCGGCAGGGTGAGGAGGCAAGCGATGGTGACGGCGACGGGCAGCATCCAGCCGGCAAATGCCACCGGCAAGCCGTAAGCCAAGGCAAGGCTAAGCCACCACCACCAGCGCACTTGCGCGCCGTAGATAACGGCAAGCGTATATTTGCCGACCTGCGCATCGGCGTGGCGGTCGGCCCAATGCACGCCGATAATGCAGACGAGGGCAGCGGCGACGACCGGCGCGAGTTGGGCGTAGACGCGCAGCGGCGGGGCGCCGTAGGCACAAGCGTAGGCCATGAGTGGCATCAGCAACCCGCCGAGCAGCGCATTCGCCAATTCACCCCAACCGCGCCGTTCGAGCGCGATAGGAGGCATTGAATAGGCCCAGCCGCCAAGCAGACCGAGTAGCAAGATGATCCCCGCCGCACATGGTATGGCGCCGCTGAGGGTGGCCCACGCGCCACCGAGCAGGGTGATGCCGCTAACCGTCACTGCCGCGCGCAGGGCCAGTGGCCGATTGGCGTAGCCAGCGGCAATCGCGCCGCTGCCGCCGGAAACGCCGGTGTGCCGGGCCAGCGCATCAGTATCAGCATCGGCGTATTCATCGGCGTAGTGCGCAGCGAGATTGGCCAGCATCGTGAGGGTAAGGCCAATCGCTTGCCGTGACCAGTCAATAGGCCCCTCAGCGAGGGCCAACGCCACCCCAACCGCATACGCCAGTACACCGCTAGGCAAAATGAGCGGGCGGCTCATCAGCCAGAGGCCGTAAAGGGTTTGGGAAAGCGAGGAGTTTCTAATAGGCATAGGTAGTGCTGCTCGCGGGCTTCCGCAATGATGGCGTGCGGCAGGGCAAATGCTGCATTTCCTCTGTCGCGCTGTGACTGCCGCCGAGCGTACGGCTCGTCTTCTAGCGGGCAATAATCCATCTTCAGAATCTCTTCAGCTTGTCTTCGGCTTTCGTTCAGGCTTGCCTACTATACTACATTTGCCGGCAGCGACGTTTCGAGAATGGAAAGGAAACACTATGCGTAATCTGCTCATTATGCTCAGCATCGCCGCTCTCGGCGCACTGGCATGGTCTCCCAGCGCAACGTATGCGCAGCCGGGTCAAAGCGATCCTCCGGTGACGGTCACCGGTACGGTGACTGCATTTAAGTATACGCCACGCGGTGAAATAGACGGCTTCTATCTCGATAATGGCACAGCGGTTCGGTTTCCAAAGCATTGGGGCGGAGCGGTAACGCAGGCTGTGGCAGTGGGGGCGCCGGTGCGGGTTGAGGGCCGCCAGCACATCGGGCGGCGGGGTAATACCCATGTTAAGGCGCAGGTGATCGTTAACCTGAACACAAATGCGCGAGTGGTGATCGAAGAGGCGATTGATATCAGCGGGCAAATCACTACCTATACCTACAGCCGCAGCGGACGGATTGATGGCTTTATGATGAGCACCGGCGATGAGGTGCGCACGCCGCGCCATCTGGCGGCAACGATTGCCAACACGTTGCCGGTAGGCGCATCGGTGCGAGTGGTTGGCGTGCGCAAGACCGGTAAATATGGCGAGGTGCATATCAAGCCGGATACGATTACGAACCTTGACACCGGGACTGTGTTGGTGATACCGTAATTCAGCGATTTTTGCCGGCGATACGCTCGGATCGATCTGGATGCATCGACTGAATGGTGCATCCAGATCACCGTTTCCGTTGTTAAGCGGCTCAATCAGGAGTGGATATGAAAGCAACCGACGATGAACGAGGGTCGCAAAGTGATCAAGGCTATGATTTGCACGTCGTGGTCATCGAAGATGAACCTACGATTGCTGAGTCGTTGCGAGTTGGCTTGATGTATGAAGGCATGCGCGTCACCGTGACGAGCGAGGGTCGCCGTGGGTTGCAAATCATCGAGGAGCAGGGCGCCGATCTGGTCATTCTTGATCTAATGTTGCCCGACATTGATGGCATGGCTGTCTGCCGGCGATTGCGGGCGCGGTCGAGCGCGTTACCGATCATTATGCTCACAGCGCGGGGCGAGGTGCAAGATCGGGTACAGGGGTTGCAACAAGGCGCTGATGATTATGTGGTCAAACCGTTTAGTTTTGATGAGCTGCTGGCGCGGGTGCAGGCCGTGTTGCGCCGGGCCGGGGTAGCGCGCGCGCCGGCGGTGTTGCGGGTGGCTGGTCTGACGCTCGATCCAGAGACGCGCGAGGTGACGTTGCATGGCCGCCAGCTTGAGTTGACCCCGACTGAATTTGCGCTGCTCGAATTATTTATGCGCCATCCGCGACGTGTGTTCACGCGGGAAACGCTGCTCAGCCGGGTGTGGGGGTTTACTTACACTGGCGACTCAAATATCGTTGAAGTTCACATAAGCAATTTGCGCGAGAAGATAGGCGATCATGAGCGTAAATTCATCCGTACCATCTACGGCGTTGGGTACAGCTTACGGCCAGAAGATGAACCAATGGTGGCATAGGCTGTCATTACGCCAGCGGTTGGCGCTGCTCTACAGCGGTTTGCTAGCCTTGTTGCTCTGCCTGCTTGGGTTTGGCTTTTACCTCGATATGCGGCAATTCCTGTTTAGCAGCACCGAGTTGCGCATTCGAGCGCAGGCGAAACCGATTATCGAGCAGTACCTGTTTGAACAACCCAACCCGGCAGCGCAATTGGCACAGATCGCCGGCCAGTTGAGCCGCGATCTGACCTCGCGCGACACGACGGCGCTGGTCTTTGATCAGGATGGCGTGCTTTTGGCTGATGGCCGCCGCTTGCCGGAAGAACCGGCAGCGACTCCAGTTGCGGTTGATTATTTGGCGGCGGCGTTAGTCGGGCAGAACAATGTCTCGGTGATCCAGCAGAGCGGCGCGCAGCGCATGCTCAGCCTGCTGATTCCGCTGCGCTCGGCGCCGGGAGCGCCGGAGGTGTTTGGCGTGGTGCAGATGAGCACACCCCTCGCGCCGATTGAGACAACTTTACAGCGCCAGAGCATCATTATCGGGTTGAGCATTGTGATAGCGCTAGTCGCTGGCAGTCTGACCGGCTATTGGCTGACGAGTTCGACTTTGCGCCCGCTGAGCGATTTGATCATCGCTTGCCGCCACATTGCGCAAGGAAATTTGCGCCAGCGCGTGCCGGTCATCTCGCCGCACGATGAGGTAGGCCAGTTGACAAAGGCATTCGATGAGATGGTCGAACGGCTTGAACAGAACTTCCAAGCGCAACGGCGGTTTATTGCCGATGCAGCCCACGAAATGCGCACCCCGCTGACCGCCCTGCGCAGCGGGTTAGAGGTCTTGCTGCGCGGCGCGCAGGATGATCCGCAGACGGCGTTTCGCCTGATCCAAAGCATGCATCGCGATGTGGTGCGGCTGTGCGGCGTCAGCGAGCAACTGCTTGACAAAGCTCGGTACGAATCGGGCCGGTCATTGAACCTCCAGCCGGTGATGATTGCCGATGTGATGGCCGAGTTTGCGACGCAGGCGCGCTTGCTGGCGGGTGAGCGCAACGTGATCATCGAGCAAGGCCCGGCGGCGCAAGCGGTGCTTGACGCTGACAGCCTGAAACAGGCGCTGTTCCATCTGGTTGATAATGCCATCCAACACACTGCGCCCAACGGTACGATCACGCTCGGTTGGGCAGTCGCCGGGCAAACGCTGCATTGCTGGGTGGCCGATACCGGCGAAGGAATTGCCGCAGAAGATTTGCCGCATGTCTTCACGCCATTCTACCGCGGCGACCGATCACGGTCACGGCGCACCGGCGGTACCGGCTTGGGGCTGACGCTGGTGCAGAGCGTTGCCCGCGCCCACGGCGGCGAGGTGACGATTGCCAGCCGGCCCGGCGCGGGCACGCGCGTGACAATGATATTGCCATTGCGTCAGGTTAAGTGAGATAGGCTTCTGTCTGCAAGCAGCCGCAGCTAAACTTGGGTAGGAGGAGGCGACGCAGAGCCGGGCCGATCCGGCTCTCTTTTTTTGCCTCCTCATACGCATTGTAAGGGTGAGCCGGTTTGCGCCCTCTTGACAGGTGTTGTAGAATATATTTAGAACTACTAAATATATTGCTGTTATTAATTTCCAAGCTAGAAAATATGTAGGAGTTCTAAATTCATGTCACCATTCGACCCGCGCTACCGGCGCAGTCCAACCGAACGCAGCGCAGTGGCGCTCTATCGGGTTGCGCAAGCGATCGAGGCATTGTTTCGCAAACGAGGCAAAGCATTCCGGCTGACACCAACCCAGATCGATACGCTCCTGTTTTTGAAGTACGCTCGACCCGGCGTGCGCACTGTGGGGGGGGTAGCCCAGCGTCTTGGCGTGACCTATGCTACTGCTAGCGTTGTGGTCGATGGTCTTGAGCGACGGGGTTTAGTAGCGCGGCGAGTGGCTGGCCCGGATTTGCGCGTGGTGGGATTGGCCCTGACCGAGCAAGGGATGGCGCGCGTGGCTGAGGTGGAAGGGGCGCTCGATGGGTTGCTGGCAGCAATTGGCGAGCTGACACCGAATGAACAGGCGCATTTTGATCAGATGTTGCAGGTGTTGGTGCGCTCGTTACAGCGCGCTGGCGCAGTGCAAGTCTACGAGATGTGCTGGGGATGCCAGTTCTTCCGGCCCAATGCCCATCCTGACAATCCGGCAACGCCGCACCATTGCGCCTTTGTCGATGCGCCGCTAGCCGATGGGGACACGACCTTTGAGTGCCCTGATTTTGTGCCGGCCACAGCCCGCGAGTGAGGTCACGGCGAGGTCTATGTCGGTTGTTTGTGTAGGGCTAGTTAGCGCAGTCTATGTGGGAAAGGAGGCGGACTATGCCGTTTGCCCTGACGCTGTACCGTGCGGCTGATTGTGAAGATGCCGCGTAAACGCGGGCAGCGTTGTCGGTGCGTGATCATTCCATTGACGACGATCCGGTCGCCGAGCAATTTGTCACCTTCATCAATCATGGCTTTCGCAGTACCTCACCTTGGTCGTTGCATTGGAGAATTTTAAGCTGATTGTAACCGAGCCATCATCTGCGAAGCTTGATCAGGATTTGTAGATAGTAGCTGGTTTGCAGCCGGCGGCTAGTAGTGGAGGAGGGGACAATGACCACGGCAATTATTCCCGGTTATGATTACGGTACGGCGCAGGTAGCTCGTTCGCCGCTGAACATGGCTGATTTTGATTTACTCAAACAGGCAGTCATGTTTGGCCCCGATGATGAACGCTATTTGCGTATGGCCAGCGATGTGCTAGCCGATCAGATCGACGATGTGCTTGATCTATGGTACGGGTTTGTTGGTTCACATCCTCATCTCGTCTACTATTTCACTGATGGACGTGGCAACGCTGACAGCAACTATCTTGCTGCAGTGCGCCGCCGGTTTGGCCAATGGATTCTCGACACTTGCCGCCGTCCCTACGATCAGGCGTGGCTCGATTATGCTCACGAGATCGGGTTGCGCCATCACCGGAGCAAGAAGAACCAGACCGATCATGCGACAGCAGTGCCGCACATTCATTTTCGGTATATGGTCGCTTTTATCTACCCGATTACAGCCACTATCAAACCTTTCCTTGCTAAGAAGGGCCATTCCGCCGAAGAGGTAGAAGGGATGTATCAGGCGTGGTTTAAGTCGGTGGTGATGCAGGTGGCGTTGTGGAGCGCGCCTTACGTGTCGCCAGATGATTTCTAAGCGACCGTTCAACTGCACTTGAGCGAATCTTGAGCTTCACGCTGCATACTAGCGCCGATAGGTTGATAACGATCAACGGAGGTGTCTCGTATGCAGCGTTTTCTTTTGGTGTTGTTCCTAGGATTAGTGGCATGTAGCCAACCCGCCGCGCCAGCTCCGATGGCTAGCATGGATCATGCGATGGGGCATAGCAGTGACGCTCCGTATGATGCGCTGTTCATTGATAGCATGATCGAGCATCACGAGGGTGCGATCACGATGGCGCGGCAGGCGTTGCAGGTAAGCCAAGATGAGCGTATCCGCCAGTTGGCAGAAGCGATTATCACGGCTCAAGAGGCCGAGATTGCCCAGATGCGGGCGTGGCGGCAAGCGTGGTACCCTGATTTGGCGCCGACCGGCGGCATGATGATGGAGATGGGGCCGATGGCGGTGCCGGATGGCAATGCTCCGTTTGACCAACGTTTTCTGGAAGCGATGATTCCGCATCACGAAGGAGCGATTGCGATGGCGCGCGACGCTTTGCAGAAGGCTGAGCACGCCGAGATTAAAGAACTCGCCCAAGCGATTATCACTGCTCAAGAGGCTGAGATTGCGCAGATGCGGGAATGGTTGAAGCGGTAGTTGGATGCCGCGACGCAAAGCGAGCCAAGGCGCAGAGATCGTTAACGCAAAGACGCAAAGGATGCAGCGGGCGCAGAGGGTTGGTGATGTTCACATTCTACCTGCGTCCTCTGCGTCCTCTGCGGTAAACAACACCCCTCCCCCAGCGGGGGAGGGGCAAGGGGTGGGGGCGATTACCAAAGCGCGGCGCAGTCTAGATTTTGTTTCGTGATGCCAATGCTCGCAGCCATTGCCCATTTGCTCGTCACCGGCTACCATGCACCTGATATGCCAACCCGCACGCGCGATGATGTCTATGCCTACTATTTTGATCGTTGAAGATGAAATACGCCTGCGCGAACTGGTACAGCGCTATCTGGTGCAAGCCGGTTTTCAGGTGGCGCAGGCGGCTGATGGTCAGAGCGCCTTGGCGCAGGCGCGGGCGCTGCAACCAGACCTGATCATTCTCGATCTCATGTTGCCGGGACTGGATGGGTTAGAAGTGTGCCGGCAGGTGCGCGCGTTTTCACAGGCGTACATTTTGATGTTGACGGCGAAAGCGGAAGAGATTGACCGGGTAGTGGGGTTAGAGGCCGGCGCTGATGATTATCTGGTGAAGCCATTCTCGCCGCGTGAATTGGTGGCGCGGGTGCGCGCAATGTTTCGCCGGCCCCGCCATCTGAGTGCTGAGGCAGAGCAGTGCATCCGGTACGGCCCACTCGTCATTGATGTGGCGGCGCATACCGTCTGGCTAGATGGAGTGCCGGTTGCGCTGACCCATGTGGAATATTCATTGTTGTGCGTGTTAGCGAGTGCGCCGGGCAGAGTCTTTTCCCGCGCCCAACTGCTTGATCAGGTGTGGGGGAGCGACTACTTTGGCGATGATCACGTGGTGGAAGTGCATATCGCCAATTTACGCAAGAAGTTGGGTGATGATCCGGCCCGGCCCCGCTTTATTTTTACGGTGCGCAGTGTTGGCTATCGGTTTGGAGAGCGGCGATGAAGGGCTGGTTAGCACGGGGCGGTTTGCGGCGGCGATTGTTGCTCGCGCATCTGCTGACGATCGCCGCCGGCGCGATCACGCTGCTCGGCGTGGCGTTGCTGTTGGCGCCGGGTTTGCATGACCGCCTGATGGTTGCGTGGCTGGGGCCGCATTGGGCTGCCACGGCTGATGACAGTATGATCGAGATGGAGCGGGCGACGAATGCGATCTTTACGTTGGCGATGGCGCAGGCGCTAGCGATCAGCAGCGGCGCGGCGATACTGGTGGCGGTGGTGGTGAGTCTGGCGGCATCGCGCCGGATCGCGCAACCGCTCGAACGGCTGTTGATCGCGGCCCAGCGGATTGCCGCCGGCCATTACCGCGAGCGGGCGCCGGTGCAAGGTGATTACGAATTGGCCCGCCTTGCGGCGCAATTTAACACCATGGCTGCCGCCCTTGAAGACGCCGAGTTGCGGCGAGTGGCCTTGATCGGCGATGTCGCCCACGAATTGCGCACGCCGTTAGCAACGATTGCCGGCTATGTTGAGGGCATGCTTGATGGGGTAGTGGAACCGGATGAAGGGGCGTGGGCGTTGGTGTTGGATGAGGTGAACCGCTTGCGTCGCTTGGCCGGCGATTTGCAAGAGCTCTCACGAGTGGAAGCGGGTCAGGTGGCGTTGCACCTGACCGCGGTCGCGCCGGCGGCGCTCAGCGCCGCGGCAGTGGCCCGCCTTGAGCCACAGTTTGCCGAAAAGGGGGTTGCGTTGCACGTACAGGTTCCTGCCGATTTGCCGCTGGTCAACGCCGATCTGGATCGGGCGCTGCAAGTATTGATCAACCTGCTCGGCAATGCGCTGCACTACACGCCTGCCGGCGGTGAAGTAACGCTGCAGGCGATGCCAGCGGATGATGCCGTGCAATGGGAGGTGCGAGATACCGGCATCGGCATCGCCGCCGAACATCTGCCCCATCTCTTCGAGCGCTTCTACCGGGTTGACAAGGCCCGCGCACGCGCCACCGGCGGCGCCGGCATTGGCCTGACCATCTGCAAAGCGCTGGTCGAGCGGCACGGCGGGCGGATTTGGGCCGCGAGCGCGGGGTTGGGGCAGGGTGCAACCTTTGCCTTTACCTTGCCGCTATTCCACCGTCACGAATAAGGCTTCAGCCATACGTTGCCCAATCACCAAGGGGTATTGGTTGAGCTGGATGACCCAGCGATGGAGCGGATCGGGGACGCGAATCAGCGTGCGGCCCGGCAAGAGTTCATAACTCCAGAGGCGCTGTAACCGGTGCAAATCATAACTCACCCATTCGGCGATGCGGGTGAGCCGGCACTGTTGCCCAAACGGTGCGTCGGCCAAGCGCTGTTCGTGGGCAATAGGTTGGCCACGACCGGGAATCGGGTTGCCGTGCGGGCACACCGTCGCATGGCGGGTCAGTGCGATCACCCGCTCGATGAACAACGGCGAGGCTACTAGCGCCAAGCGAGTCGCTTCGCGATGGACAAACATCCACGGCACCCCAAGCGCATCGAGCAAGAACCGTTCGAGCAGTCGATGCCGGGTTTGGAGATGGCGGGCAAGGAAATTGCCGGTAGGCGTCAACTCCAGTGCGCCGCTGCCAGCAACCGTCACTAGATTGCGTCGCGCAAGACGGCGAAATAACGATGTAACCTCGTCATAGTCGCGCTGCAACGAGGAGACTATCTGATCGGCGGAGATGGCCGTTTGATCTTCGGCCAAATCAGCTAATGCTAGCAGATAGGTTGCTTCCGTTGTTGTCAGCCCAAGCGCAAGGGTCGGCGATCCAAACAGCGAAGGCGCTGCCACCATACCATTCTTCCTCTTGTCAGAGCGCAAGGGCGCGCTCTCACCCGCACCCTTGCGCTATGCTGCCTTCACTCCTTCTCAACCGTGATGGACATTGAACGGTTTGCCGCGTGGCTCGACCGGTGCATCAGGCCGGCTGGTATCCATAATGATCTCGTGCAGCTCAAGCTTATTGGGCGCGGTAAACGCCTCTTTCGGCAAGGTGCCGGAACGGGCATGGCCTTGGCGAAACTCATCCGAGCGTACCCATGCTTCAAAATGGGCGCGGCTTTCCCACGTGGTCAATACGATATAGGGATCGCCGGGATTGACCGGGCGCAGCAGTTGATTGCTGATAAAGCCGGGCATGCGATCGACCAGCCGGGCGCGGTTGCGGAAGGTCTCCTCGAACAATTCGGCATAATCAGGGTGGACATAGATGCGATTAGCGGTCGTGATCATACGTGCTCCTTCATCAACGAAAACCATACTGTCGCCGGGTACGCAAAATCAGGGCCAGAAAGAAGGGGCCGCCGGCAAAGGCAGTGAATAGACCGACGGGAATCTCGGCGGGAGCAGCCAGTGTGCGGGCCAGCAGATCGGCCAGCACCAGCAAGGTTGCGCCGCCGAGCGCACAAGCCGGGATGAGCCGGCGATGGTCGGGGCCGATGGCAAGGCGGATGATATGCGGCACAATTAAGCCGATAAACCCGATCGGGCCGGTGAGCGCCACTGCCGCGCCGGTTGCCAGCGCCGCTATCAAGACGGTTGCCCGCTTGATCAATTCGGTATTGGTGCCGAGATGGCGAGCTTCAGTTTCGCCCAGTGCAAACAGATTGAGGTAAAACCCTAGGCGCGGCGCCACCGCCAGCGCCAACAGGATCGGCGGCGCCGCGGCAAGCACTGTCTCCCACAACGCGCCACCCAACCCTCCCAGCGTCCAGAAGACGATGGAACGCAACTGCGCATCATCGGCTAGATAGGTCAACAAGCCAGTGGTTGCGCCGGCCAGCGCATTGAGCGCCACCCCCACCAGCAGCAACATCGCCACATCGGTGCGGCCATGGCGGCGTGATAGCTGGTACACAAGCAGAGTCGTCGCAGCTCCGGCAAGGAAGGCGGCGATTGGCAAGGTATAGATCCCAAACACTGCTATCCCGCTGATGATAGTAAACACAGCGCCCAACGCCGCGCCGCTGCTGACGCCAATCAGGCCGGGGTCGGCAAGCGGATTGCGAAAAATGCCCTGCAACAGCGCGCCACTCACCGCCAATGCCGCGCCAACCAGCGCCCCCAGTACCACCCGCGGCAAGCGGATGTTCCAGAGCACGGCCATTTGCTGTTGGGTAAATGCCACCTCAAGGTTGATGCCAACCTTATTGAGGATGATGGCCAATGCCACATCAGGGGGCACAGCGACGGCCCCAATACCGGCTCCTAACAAGAGGGCGCCGATCAACATCGCGGCCAAGATCGGCAGCAACCAGCCGCGGCCAAGGGCAACCGCGCGGTGGACAGTAGGCATCGTCGTGGCGCTCATGATCCCCCCATCTGCGCGACCGCGTCGCGGAAAGCGGCCACCAAATCGGCCAACGCCTGCCCGGTGCGCGGCCCCATACCATTCAGATAGAGGTCATCAAAATCGATCACCCGTCGTTGCTGGCCGGCTGGCGTATCGGCCAGACCGGGGATGCTCAACAGGCCTTCGATCCCGCCAACTGACTCGAGACCCTTAGTGAGTACCAAAATCACATCGGGTTGGGCGGCAATCACAACTTCAGGGCTGAGCGGCGCATAATTGACGATGCCGGTCTCGGCGGCAGCGTTAACGCCGCCGGCAGCGGTAATCATAGCGTCAATGGCGGTATTGGCGCCGGCTACCTGCTGCACATCAGTGCCGCGCAAATAGAGGAAGAGCACGCGCGGCGAGCGTGGCAAGGTGCTCGCCTCAGCGCGTGCTCGTGCGATCTCGGCCTCAACCTGCCCGGCTAACTCGTAGCCACGCTGCGGAATGCCAAGGGCGCGCGCGACAAAGATAATCTTTTGCGCAGGCGATTCCAGCGTGGGCGGGTTAGCGGTCAGCGCGATAGGGACGCCGGCTGCCCGCACTTGGGCCAACGCTTCTGGCGGGCCGGCAAATTCATTGCCAATCACCAACGTGGGATTAAGCGACAGAATGCCTTCGGCGTTGAGCCGGCGCTGATAGCCGATGTTCGGCAGCTCCTTCGTCTTCTCGGCGGGGTAGGTCGCGCTTATATCCACACCTGCCACGTAATCGCCCATCCCTAGCGCAAAAATAATCTCGGTAATATCGCCGGACAGACTGACAATCCGGTCAATCGACTCGATGACCACCGTTTCACCCTGATAATCGGTCACGCTTGCCGGCAAGATGGGTTCAACAGTAGCGGGAGCGGCGGTCGGTTCCGGCGCAGTGGTGGGAGCAGGAACCGCCGTAGGCGCGGGGGCGGCAGTTGCAACTGGAGTAGCGGTAGGTACAGGAGCTGCCGTGGGCGCATGAGCGGTTGAGCTTGCGCCACACGCACTCAGCAGGGCCAGCGTGATCAGCAAGACCAGCGGTTTCGTGAACTTTGCCAACATAGGTCTATACACTCCCTGTATGATCTTCCGGTAAACTTAACACCAGCGGCGTTGCCGTGCGCGGATGCGGTTGTACCGTGATCGGCACGCCATACACATCGCTCAGCAGATCAGCCCGTAGCACATCCCATGGCGCGCCGATGGCGCGCAAGCGACCCTGCTGCATCACCCCGATCCGGTTGGCGTAGAGCGCAGCCAGATTGACGTCGTGCAGCACAATCAGAGCGGCGCCACCCTGATCGGCTGCGCGGCGGGCCAGTTGCAATACACGGTGCTGGTGGCGCAGATCAAGCGCCGCAGTTGGCTCATCGAGCAGCAAAATCGGCGCCGTCTGGGCCAAGACGCGCGCCATTTGCACGCGAGCCTGTTCACCGCCAGAGAGCGTCGGCAGGGGGCGGGCAGCGAACGGCGCGGTTTCGGTCTGCGCCAATGCCTCCTGCGCAATTGCTACATCGCGCGCACTCTCGGTTTGGCCGCGCAGATGCGGCGCACGGCCCATGAGCGCCACCTCCAGCGCGGTAAAGGGAAAAGTCATGGCCACCTGCTGGCGCAACACAGCGCGCCGTTGCGCCTGCGCCAGCGCCGGCATCCGGCTGAGCGGCTGACCGCCGAGCCAAATCTCGCCGCTGGCCAGTGGTAAATCACCAGCCAGCAAGCTTAAGAGCGTGCTCTTGCCGGCCCCGTTTGGGCCAGCCAACGCCACCACCTCGCCAGCGGACAGCGTCAGCGAAACCGACTGCACCAACCAGCGTCCGTTCAGGCAATAACCGATATCGTGGGCTGCCAACAGTTCCATAGGGTGCTGCACCTCTTCGATGCGTGCTAAGCGACGTGGTTAGAATATACTAATTTAACCGGTTTGTCAACTAAAAACTGTAGAAACTATTGCGCCTGTGGGCGAGGTGCATCAAGCAGGCTCAAACATCGCAAGCGGAAACAAGTTGGGTCTCACGGCATCACCATGATGGAGTGCAGCGGTTTGACTGCCACACTCCATGCGAAAACATCTCCTCAGCTAGGCTCAACCCACAAGTCTATGGAGGTCCGCAGCCTGACTTGACACACCCCTCGAGCTGTGTTATACTTCACCGCGTTGCGAGGGCGTATAGCTCAGCCGGTTAGAGCGCGATCCTGATAAGATCGCTCTC
>JAUQOZ010000284.1:0-352 GCA_030550625.1 Chloroflexota bacterium
GATGTGCCGAACTTGTCAATAAACTTCATAGAATCTCACTCCCAGCTCGCTGGGAGTGAGATCAGCTTCATGTATCAGAATGTCTCGTGTCACTTCTCGTAATGCGCGCGATCTGGATCACTTCTGGGTTAGGGTCTACGTTTAATGTAGATATTCTCAAAACCAACCGGGATTATCACATTCCCGCCCGCGCTCACTGGTATAATCGGAGTGCCGTCACGAGTGTAGGCAGCGATAAACGACTCTGCCGGCAGTGTGATCTGGAGTGGCGCCGGTAGTTCATCAATTGACCACACGACATCGAGCACAAAGCCATTGCCGCTGAAGCGATAGGCTTCAATGCCGGCACCGT
>JAUQOZ010000284.1:362-14801 GCA_030550625.1 Chloroflexota bacterium
CTAGCCACGTCAAGAGAATCGAGCCGGAAACTCGTGCTTATGGCGTTCGTTTGAGGTAAATATTCTCAAACCCAACCGAGATGGTCACATTCCCGCCGGAGCTGACCGGAGTGATCGGAGCGCCATCACGCGTGTAAGCTGCAATGAATGACGTTGCCGGCAATGTGATCTGGCGCAGTGTGCTATCAACTGACCATATGACATCGAGCACAAAGCCATTGCCGCTGAAGCGATAGGCTTCGATGCCGGCGCCGTAACCAGTGAACGTCTGCGGAGGCACGCGCACTTCGTTCAGGCGCTCAATAGCCGTTTTCATCGCGATATAGGCAGGACGCGGCTGCTGTGCGCCGTCAAGTAGACCAGTGCTTGACCACCCCGGCCCTTGCAGCGTATACCAGATATAGGTTTCTACCCCATCCGCGATGGCTCGCATCGAAGAACGAATGAGGTGATTTGCCTTTGCTTGCTCGAACACTGCTGATGCAGCAGCGCATGAACCGGAGATAGAGGTATAGCGATCATCGCAGCGTAAACCGGTTTCGTTGAGGAAAAGCGGCTTATTGATCCCATACTGTTGCATGACTTCACGCAAGAATCGAGCCTTGCCTACTGTTGTCCCTCCTCGGGATACCCAAGCGCCACCGAGACTTTGCGAATCAAGATCAAAATCGATATGGCTAACCCCTGTTCGCTCAAAATAGGTTGGATAGGTATGAAACGCAAGAATATCAAAATAAGGCCCGGCGCCAGCTCGTAGCGCGCCAGCTAAGAAATTGAAGGGTTTGCCATCAGTGTGGTGTGGCTTATTTTCAGGACGTGCTAACAATAATCCGCCGAAAATGACCTTTGCTCCCGGATCAGCCGCCCGGATCGCTGGAGTCACCACGCGCAACATCCGGCCATAACGTTCGCCGCCGTAATATTCATCGTTCATGTCGCCCCAACAGCCGAATGGAAAGTCTTCACCGACAAGGCTCGGATCAACATCAGGCTCATTCCCCAGCTCCCAGTAGCGAACGAGGTACGGGGCTTGGCTGTATTTCGCCACAACCGCCCGCACAAATGCGGCGAATTCGTCGTGGTATTCGTCGAGAATTGCGGCGCAGATCTTTGTACTGCCAGTCGCCCATGAGGGATGATCGTCAATGATGGCCATCACCTGCAAGCCAAGGGTATTAGCCGCTAGCACTTCCCGTTCAAACCGTTGGAAGCTGGGAGCGCTCCAGTTGATCGGGCTTGTTGCCGTGGGTTGCGCTTCGCGCCAGCTTATGGTGTTGAGCCGTACCCAGTGCGCACGCAAATCTTGCGCTCGTGGATAGACTTGTGAACTGGGTAGCCAACCAGTATTGGTTTCAAAACCGAGTGGTCGAAGGTTGTTTGTCGCCACAATCGGCACATAAATGGTTGTGATGGTGATAGGTTGTTGGGCCGTGACTGGCAGCGCAATGGCGAACAAACTAAGGATGCAGAGTACGATGATCACGCGATGTAGGTTCAAGGCAGCACCTCATAGCAAGTATTATGGCACGTAGGTAATGATGGGTAGCCAAATGGTGGTACAAACGCGGTGTTGTTCCACCGTGTATTCCTGTCCCCCTATCAGTGGAATCCGTAAACGACCATCGCTCGTCTGATCGATGGTAGGATCGCGGGTTGCCGGCGTCCAAATCTCAGTGCCATTCAGGGTTAGAACGGTCGTTGCCGTAGGTGGCGGCATCAACAAGCTTCCATGCGTCCCTTGTGGCGCATGAATAGTGACCCGGCTCAGTTCACAACCCGGCTGTTCCCATTCTACGCGAAGCGAACCGGTTGGCAAGGGTAATATTCCCACTGCGCTGCTTACTCCCCGCCAAGCGGGATCAACTTCCCATGTTGTTGGTCCCGTCTGGCGCGCGCCGAGGATTGCCGTCGTGAGAAACCACGTTGGTGCGCCGCTCCAGCTATGCGAGAGGCTGCCGCCCCAGTAGAGGTTTGCGTTCACGTTTTCCCACCATGTGGTGGCGCCTTGCGCCAATTGCCAGCCGTAGAACTCTTTGATCAGTTGGATTGCTTCATGAATCCGGCCAGCGCGTTGTAATCCTTCTAGCGCCCAAAACATCCCGTAGAGCTGGAGATTGGGACGGGTGAGATCGCGCGAGATCAGGCTCAGCAAAGCATCGGCCACTGCCGAGATTTCGGTAGGCGGCACCAGATCATACGCGAGCGCGAAGGCCTGCGCATGTGGGCCGGCTGCTCTCGGTTGGTCGTTGATGATCGTGGTGATATAGCGACGTCTTTGCGGGTCGTAGAGATATTGGTTGATTCGAGTGCGCAGCAATGCCGCTTCGCTTTCCCAACGGTGCGCTGCTTCTGTCTCGCCAAGCGCGGTAGCGATCGCGGCTGCGGCGCGCAGGGTGCCGTAGTACATTGCGTTCACCGGCGTTGACTGGCCGTAACGCGCAACCGTGACGCTGCTATCGAGGTAGGTGGTTTGTGACCAGTGACCTGCCGGCAGGTCGAGCAAGCCGGTGTCGGTGCGGCGATACGTTGCGAGATGGTTGAGAAAACGATTCAGCGTTGGCCACAATTCGCTGGCTAATGCCGGATCGTTGGTGCGCCGCAGATCATCAGCGATGGCTTGCACCCATAGCATCCCATAATCGAGCATCCGCCCGCCAATGTGCGGCGCCATTGCTGCCGGCGCACCCTCAGGCGTAAACTCGCCGGCCAGTTGCCGCAAGCCTCGTTGGAGCAACCATCGATCACCGAAGGCGACCTGATTGATGCGATCAGACACATAGGCGTCGCCCCACCATTGCCCGCGTTCACGCCATGGGGTGTCGGTGTAGGCGTCGGTCATGTTTGGGTAGAGGCTGTCAACGCCTACCTGCCAAATCTGGTTCAGCAGGGGATCGTTGCTGGTGAACGAACCAAGCTGTGTAACCGGATAGCGCTCTTCGCTGACGCGCAGGTTGCGTATGACTACCGGTTCATTGCTCCAGACGGCAATCAGCACATATCTGCCCGCTCGTGCATCGATGGTTGTGATTGGATGGATCCGGCCATCGAGCCGCCACGAGTCAACTTGATTCCATTCGGGGTGAAGCGCGCCGGGAAAGGGCAGCGGGATGGTATTTTGCCACAAGCGTTCATCCCAGCCGATATCAACGATGGCGCCGGCAGGACCTGCTACCTCGGCATATAACCGGCCATGCACCGTCCGGCCGAGATCAAGGATGGCATAGCTAGCTGGTGGCTGAAAATACAGTGTTAGCGGCTTGTCGCTCTGCCTGATCACGGCTTGCGCATCAGGTTGCGGTGGCGCTAACAAAACCCGCCGTCCGGCATGGCTGGCGGGTGTTACTGCCGGAACCGTGATTAAATCGTTGCGTGAGAGCAAGACCGTCCACCCTTCAGGTTGGTCACGCAACCCGCTGAGGCGTAGCGTATGCGTTCCAGCAGCAACTTGATAGGCAGCAGTCACGATCCCCGGTGGACGATTGGGCATGGCCTGCCAATTCAGCGATTGGCCGTTGATCGTCAATTGGTTAGTGAGTTCACTCTGCAAACTTATCAGAGTGAGGATCGCAGGGCGTTGCGTCTGGATCGGCACGCTTGCTTGATCAACACCGCCGGGAAATTCGATGGGTGTGAACCCCGGTGCAAGCCAACCAGCTTGCAGCGCCCGGATCGAAATGTCTACTTCAACCAGTTGCGGAATCGAGCGAGGGGTAAACATCGCCGGCTGGACTGTGATTGCCACGGCTGGTTGCCATGCGCTTGCGTCACCATTCACCACCCAATCTGGCGCCAGCGCTGCCAGATCAACGATTTCGGTCGGACCAATCAAGCCCCAGCGATGCACCGGAGCAGCATTGCTGCGATAGGCATGCAGCAGTTGGGCTTGCCAATGCGGGCCGGTGCGGGCTAATGTTTGCCCATTGCTGCGGAGCAATGCCCACAAGAATGGCCGCTCCGAATCACTCCGCCGGGTGTTTGGCGCCCATTGGACGCGCACAGTGATAACATGCCTGCCAGCGGGTAGATTACCGATGACGAGCTGGTCATACTCGCGGAGGGCGCGCGAGAAACGAGCCGGGCCGCGACCAAGCAGTTGGCCATTCAGGTAGGCTTCATAACGGGTATCGGCGAAGATGGCCAGCGTCGTGGCTGGCGCCGGTGCAGCCAAATCAACAGTTGCGCGAAACAGGGCGACTTCGTGAGCTGCGGGCGGATTGGCATGAACCCAAATCGGGGTTGCGTCGCAAAAGCAAATGCCCGCTGATTGCGCTGGCAAAGGCCAGAGGGTGATAAGCAAGATGAAAAGGATGATCGCAACTGGTCGCTTCATGGTGATCGCACAGATGTGACTGCCACTTCTTCAAGCCATCCCATCAATTCAGCAACATACTGCTCGCGGACAGGCTTCGGCGATAAAGCCAGATCGTGCAGTCCGCCTTCGATCGCAATCATCGTCACATCATCACCCAGCATTGGGCCATCGCGCCGCATGTGAGCCACATCGAGCACGATATCAGCTCGCCTGATTTCGGGGTTGCCGGGGATAGGCCACGCTGATCGCGCCGAGTGCAAGATCAGAATCGGGCAGCGGATGCCAAGCCCACGCCGTAGCTTGCGTTGGGCCAGCAAAATGGCCCGCGCCGTGCCGGCTCGCATTGGGATGCCGTTGATCGGCTTCCAATGTTGGTCAAACTCCCATTCGCCGCCAGTCCCGCGGTAGATCGTTTCGCCGTAGACCGATGACAGTTTGCCCACGATGCGGGCCGGTTTAAGCCGGCCTAAGAGCATCACCAGCGGGATCGAGGCCCGCGTGGCGCGGTCGATCATAAAATCGAAAAACGGGCTATTCAGCGCCAGCGCACCTAGCCGGTCACGCCGGCTGCCTTCAGCCGCGTAGAGCGCCGTCACCAACCCGCCTGCCGAGTGGCCGTGCAAGACCAGCCATGGCCGGTTGTGAGCCGTGTCGATCACCGCAATCGCTGCGTCGATGAACGGATAAAACTCGGCAATGTCGCGATAAAAACAGGGAATCTGGCCGGGTTGGATAGCGCGCCCGTGGCCGGGCAGATCGATCGCGTAGAACGCATAACCGTGTGCGCGGAAGGCATCAGCCACGTGGGTTTGGAAAAAGTAGTCGGAGTAGCCATGCACGTACAGCACGGCTCGACCCGTTGCCGGCGGTTCGCACTGGCGCACCAAGACCGCGCGGCCACCAGCCAGATCAAGCGGCAGCATCTCAAATCCGGCCAGTGCAGGATCAGGGATCCATTGTTGTTGAGTAATGGTTGGTGAAATCATAGCGTCAGCAACACCGCTTGATCGGTACGATAGCACGATAGCAAAAGAGCAACGCCGGCTCAATGGGAAAAAAGCACTATAAGGTAGTAGATCACCGGCCCGGTGAAGAGAATACTATCGATCCGGTCGAGAATCCCGCCGTGGCCGGGGATGATAAACCCAGAATCCTTCACCCCGACTTGCCGTTTGATCAGCGACTCAGCCAAATCGCCGAGCGGGCCGAAAATGCCGGCGGCCACGCCGAGAATCGCCGCCTCGATCAACGTAATTGGCAAGCCCAACAGCGGCACGCAGAACAGCGCGGTTGCAATCGCGGCAGCCATTCCGCCAAAGAAACCTTCCCAACTCTTCTTGGGGCTGAGAATCGGCGCCATCTTGGTGCGCCCGAAGGAGCGGCCAACAAAGAACGCGCCAGTATCTTGCAACCACGTGATCGCCAGCGTAAAAAAGACCCATGCCGCGCCGGGCGGGATCTGCGCGAAGGCCAGCCATCCGTCCTGTAACGGCGTTTCAAGCTGGCGCAATAAAAGATAGCTGCTTAACAAGCCAGCGACGTAATACGCTCCCGCGAACGTCAATGCCCAACTGAGCAAGCTGGTCTGGCGGTCACGGCGGGCGATTTCAGCCATCAATGCGCCAAGGATCGAGACGAATACCACAACGAGCACGAGATCGATCGTTGTCAGTGGTTGAAAAAAGGTAGCCGCACAGATTAACCAGCCGATTGCAATACCTTCGATCAACCGTGGCGCATACCCGCCGTGACGAAAGATCGCGAACAGCTCACCGATCGCCAACGCGATCACCAGACCGGCTAACAGTGCGGTAGTTGGCGGCCACCACACACCGGCAATGATCAGCGGCAACAGCACCACCACACTGGCGATGCGCGCAGCCAAGGTATTAGCTCGACTCGGGGAGCCCGCCGAAGCGGCGTTCGCGCCGTCCATAGTCAAGAATCGCCTGATGCAGATGTTCGGGCCGGAAATCGGGCCAGAACACCGGCGTAAACCAGTACTCGCTGTAGGCTGACTGCCAGATCAGAAAATTGGAAAGCCGCCGTTCGCCGCTGGTACGAATGATCATATCTGGATCGGGCAAACCGCGGGTTGACAGATGAGCGCTAATCACCTCATCAGTAATCTGGTCGGCGGGGATGCCACTGGCGACGATCGAGCGCACTGCATCGACAATATCGGCGCGACCGCCGTAGTTAAACGCGATCGCTAACGTAAGACCAGTGTTATGGCTGGTCAATTCAATCGCGTAATTGACCTTTTCGCGCAGATGGGGGCTCAGGCCATCGAGCCGGCCCAGATGGCGCAAATGAACATTTTGGGCATGCAGATTCCGGATCTCGCGGTCGATAAACTCGCCCAAAATCTGCATCAAACCCTGCACTTCCAGCGATGGCCGGTTCCAATTCTCGGTCGAAAAGGCGTACAAGGTAAGTACACGCACGCCAAGCCGGGCGCACTCGGACACAATCGGGCGGATATTTTCGGTGCCGGCGCGATGGCCGGCAAGGCGTGGCAGACCGCGCTGTTGCGCCCAGCGCCCGTTGCCATCCATAATCACCGCGATATGTTGCGGAATCTTTGTGCCGGACGGTACACCATCCTGACTCATAACAATAGCGCCTCTCAGCGACAGCGTTAGACCGCCATCACTTCCGCTTCTTTTTCCGCGCCGATCTGTTCGAGATCGCGGATGCAACGGTCGGTCAACTGCTGGATCCGTTCTTGGCCGCGATGCAAGTCATCTTCGCTGATCAATTTCTCGGCTTCCAACTTCTTGAGATCATCGATCGCATCGCGGCGTTGATTACGCACCGAAATCTTGACTTCCTCGACGCGATGGCGCACCATCTTCACCAATTCGCGCCGGCGCTCTTCGGTCAGCGGCGGCACCGGCAGGCGAATGATCCGGCCATCGTTGCTCGGGTTGAGGCCAAGATCAGACTGCTGAATCGCCTTTTCGATCGCTTTGATCATGCTGGCATCGTAGGGCTGGATCACGATCATCCGCGCTTCAGGAACACTAATATTCGCCAATTGATTGAGCGGCATCGTCGTGCCGTAGGCTTCGACATGGAGATGCTCAACCAATCCTGCCGAGGCGCGTCCGGTGCGGATCGACGCCAGATGATGGCGCAACGCTTCAGTCGCTTTCTTTAAATGCGCCTCATACTCGGTTATTACATCGTTCAGCATTACGCGCCTCCTCGCTGATTACTCACTAGGGTGCCAACGTGCTCACCCATGACAATTCGTTCGATGGTGCCGGGTTCTAGCGCATTAAAGACAATAATCGGCAGATTGTTATCCATGCAGAAGGTCAGCGCCGTGCTATCCATCACGGTCAGACCACGGTTCAGCGCATCGAGGTAGTGAATGTGATCAAAGCGGGTTGCTGCCGGGTTGCGGCGTGGATCGTCATCATAGACGCCATCGACGCCATTTTTCGCCATCAAGATCACTTCGGCATGGATCTCGGCGGCGCGCAGCGCCGCTGCCGAGTCGGTGGTGAAGTAGGGGTTGCCAGTGCCAGCAGCGAGAATGATCACTCGCCCCTTTTCGAGATGATGGGTGGCGCGCCGCCGGATGTACGGTTCAGCCACTTCATCCATCTTAATGGCGGTCATTGCGCGCGTATCGAGGCCATGGCGCTCGAGCGCATCTTGCATCGCTAGCGCATTGATAATCGTCGCCAGCATGCCCATATAGTGTGACTGGGCGGCATCCATGCCGCGTTCGATCGCGCGATGGCCGCGCCAAATGTTGCCGCCGCCGACCACGACGGCTACTTCAACTCCATGGCGGTGAACGCGACCGATCTCTTGGGCGAGGAAGTCGAGCATATCGTAGCTAATCACCTCGCCATCGCTACCCTTGATCTGTTCACCGCTCAGTTTGATCAAAATCCGGCGATATTTTGGTTGTTGCATGGAATTACTCGCAGCAAAGCAGAGAACTAGGCGGTTTGCCCGACTGGCAAACCGCCCGATCAATGTGCGTTAAGCGCCAACTTCGTAGCGCACAAACCGCCGGACGACGATGTTCTCGCCGAGCTTGGCGATCGCTTCTTTGATCTTCTCTTCGATGGTGCGGGCCGGATCTTTGATAAACTTCTGCTCGAGCAGCACCGTCTCTTCGATGAACGCTTGGCGTGACTGGCCACTCTCGGCGATCATCTCATCGGTCACTTCGCTTGCGCTGATAAAGCGCGGATTGAGCGCAACGATATGCTGGGCCAGATCGTTGGCCAGTTGGCCGAACTCAGCCGTGCGGGCCACAAAGTCGGTTTCGCAGCTCAGCTCAACCATCGCGGCGATGCGCGAGCCATAGTGGACATACACGCCAATCAGGCCCTCGTTCGCCTCGCGCGACGCCTTCTTGGCTGCCGCCTCGATCCCGCGCTCGCGCAGAATCTCGATCGCCTTATTGATATTGCCGCCGGTCTGCTCAAGAATATCCCGGCACTCTTTGATGCCGGCGCCGGTGCGTTCACGCAATTCTTTCACCAGTTCGATTGATACCGCCACAGTCTTGCTCCCTTTGCCTAAGAACCTCTATCCAATGCCGTTGCCGGTAGATTAGGTAGTGCGGATCGTGCGACGGAGGGGCCTGCGCCCCCCCGTGCAACGTCGGTTTGCGCTCTTGTGACCGGGGTGCGGCAACCTTGCGCTGAGGCCGCCTGCGTAGCTCTGCCCCTGAGCAACCGGTCAGGTTTGGGATGCGCATATTGCCAGTGTAAACCGATGTGGGCGGATTGGGCAAGCGATATTGGCAATGAGCCGGTTTTTCGCCCCTTACCCTACCCCCTTTATCTTGGGAGAATGCAGCCGCCAATTAAGACGGCTGCCTAGCCACACCGCACTTGGTTACTCTTGGGCCGCTTCGCGCCGTCGCATCCCCTCGATGGCCGCGTCGGCGATCTTTCCCGTCATCAGCCGGATGCCCCGAATCGCGTCATCGTTGCAGGGGATGACATAATCGATCGGGTCGGGATCGCAGTTGGTGTCAACCATCGCCACGATCGGAATGCCCTCTTTCGCCGCTTCGCGCACGGCCAACTCTTCCTTGCGCGGATCGACGATGAACACCGCGCCGGGCAGCCGCTCCATTCCCTTCAGGCCAGCAAAGACGCGATTGAGACGGACGATCTTCTCTTCGAGCTTGGCCGCCTCAGCCTTGGTCAAGCGGTTGAACTCGCCGCGGTCGCGCCGCTCTTCGAGATCGTTCAGCAGCTTCAACCGGCGCTTGATGGTGGTGAAGTTGGTGAGCGTGCCACCCAGCCAGCGGCGATTGATGTAGAATTGGCCGGCCCGCACCGCCTCTTCCATAATCGCCTCTTGGGCCTGCTTCTTCGTGCCGACGAAGAGGATCTTCTCGCCGCGCGCGGTCAGGTCAGAGATGAACTGATACGCTTGGCTCAGGCCAGTGACCGTCTTCTGCAAATCGATAATGTGGATCCCATTGCGAGCCGTGAAGATATACGGCTTCATCTTCGGGTTCCAACGGTTGGTGGGGTGCCCAAAATGGGCGCCTGCTTCCAGCAATTCTCGAATCGTGACGACGCGCGGCAATGCTTGAGTCATACCTTTCTTGCTCCTTCTCTGGTCGAAACCACCTCCACCCGTCGTATCTCGCAGCCTGTACCGGGGTTGGCCGGCAGGAGCGGCTGCGCCTCAGGGTGTGCGTATTTGGCATTTTGCAATGCCGGCGAGCAGTATAGCATAAGGGAGCGCTGGCGGCAAGCGCTCCCTGCGAACGATTGGTGAAGGATAGCCGCGAAGAGACGCAAAAAGCGCAAATGGAGATGATCTGCTTGCAGGCAACCAGCGCTAGAGAATGAGCAGCGCCAGTATGCCGGGCAGATCGTTGTGCTGGTTAGAGCAATGCCTTCAGCGCCTCAAGCGCAGCGTCGTAGTTGGGTTCTTGGCCGGCGACCGGCACATATTCGCTGTAGCGGATCACACCCTCGCCATCCACCACAAACACCGCCCGCTGTTCGATCCGGTAGGCTGGCACGTAGGTGCCATACGCCGCGCCAAAGCTCATATCGCGGTGATCCGAGAGAGTCTGGATGGCATCGGCATTGTTGGCGCCGCACCAGCGCGCTTGTGCAAAGGGCAAGTCGGCGCTGACAGTGATGAAATTGGCTTGGCCAGCGAGCCGGGCTGCCTCTTCGTTGAAGCGGGTGGTTTGCTTGCTGCACACGCCGGTGTCGAGCGAAGGTACGACGCTGATCAGTAGCGGTTTGCCGGCAAAGTGGGCCAACGTGACCTCTTGCAGCTTGCTGTTGACCAGTTTGAAGTCAGGCGCTTTGTCACCGGGTTTCAATTCCGGGCCAACAACCGTCTGGGGGCCAAAGAAGACGAACGCTTCCGGGCGCTCGATGGTCATAGTGAGGTTTCCTTTCCGTCAAAGGGTGGTTCCTGCATAGTGTAGTGTAGGATATGGAAGCAAGACCTGTCAATATTCAGTTGCCCTTCTCCTACAAGGTTGAGGGCGGGCAGAACCTATGAACGTAGAGGGGTTGAAGGCGTTGCGATGCGTTGGTGTGTCTTCACCCCCTGCCCCTCTCCCACTGGCGCGAGTTTCTAAGGGCGGGCAGAACATCTGTCCGGCACCCGGCCCTCAAGGGCCGGGCTATCCTTACGAAGCCCGCTGCGCGGGCTGATGCCCCCACCCCTTGCCCCTCTCCTGCTGGGGGAGGGGTGATGGGGGGGACGTAGCACGGGACTTTACGGCATCGCACAGCGTTCAACAGTTGTACTCGATCAAACGTTCTGTCCGTCCCTCAACTCCCACAAGGTGGGAGAAAGTGAACGGCTAGGTTAGCGCCAGCGCAGTAGCGCAGGCGTCGTTAATCAGCCGCAGCGGGGACAGTGGCTGGCGCGGGCCGGCGTCCGTCGGTGTAGTTGCGCAGGATCGGCACCTTCGCGGCGACCACGCCGGTCATCAGCACACAGGCCAAGCCGCCGAGGGCCACCGAGAGTTGGGTGCCAAACAGGCGGGCGGCGACGCCGGCCTCAATCTCGCCTAGTTGCGGCCCACCGGCGAAGAAGAGCATATTGACCGCCACCATCCGCCCGCGCAGTTCGTCTGGCGTTTCAAGGTTGCGGATATTGCCGCGCACAACCATGCTCACCGTATCAGCCGCGCCGTTGATCGCCAGCATCAGCAACGAGAGACCGAAATGGGTGCTGAGGCCAAAGATGGCGGTGCTGAGGCCGTAGATGGCCACGGCCCATAACAACAACGGCCCCTGCCGGTTGCCGGCGCCCCAGATTGAGCAAATCACGCTGGCAATCACCGCCCCCACCGATGGCGCGGCATAGAGCAAGCCCAATCCCTGCGGGCCAACCTGCAAAATTGATTGGGCATAGATTGGCAACAGCGTGGTGGCCGCGCTGAAAAAGGTCGCGAGAAAATCGAGCAGCATCGTGCTCCAGATGAGGGGTGTGCGCCAGACGAACTGCAACCCTTCGATGGCGGCGCGCAAGCTAATGTCGCGTTTTTCGGCGGCGAGCGGGCGCGGGCGCATCAGCAGCAATGCGACCAGAATAGCGGTAAAACTCACCACATCCACCCAATAGACCAACCCCACCCCGCCGCGCTCGATCAGCAGGCCGCCGATGGTTGGCCCAACAATGGTGGCTAGTTGCCACGCCACAATATTGAGACTCAACGCGCCGGCGAGATGTTCGCGGGGCACGAGCGACGGGATCAGCGCCTGCCGCGCGGGCAAGCCGAGCGTATTGGCGGCGGCAGCGAGAGCGGTGACGGCGTAGATGACCCACAGCGCGGCTAGACCAAGATTCGCCGTCAGCGCCAGTGCCACCGAGCAAAGCATCATCGCGATCTGCGCGCCAATCATCAAACGCCGGCGGTCAACCGCGTCGGCCAGCACACCGCTGCCCAGCGCCAACAACACCAGTGGCACAAGGCGGGCTGCGCCGATCGCGCCCAATGCCAAGGGGTCGCCGCCGGATAGTTCGAGGATGTGCCAGCTCACCGCCGCCCGCGTCATTTCAGTGCCAGTGAGCGAGACAAAATTGCCGAACCAGAGCAGGCGAAAATCGCGTGAACGAAATGCGGCAAGTGGGATGTGGGTGCTCATAGTTGCTAATAAACGCAGACGGCTTGGGCAAGTAGGCTGTTTACCGGTTGAGCGGATATTTGACAATACAGAGAAGTATACCAGAGATTTGGGGTCATGGTGAGAATATGTGCAACGCTTGCCCTGATTCTTCGTTCCATGAATCACACGTTTCGTTGCCCAAGCAACAAGGAAGGAGAGTGCGAGATGCAACGCCCGTCATTCACATCATTCGCCGCCCTGCTTGCGCTGGTGATCAGTTTGGCGAACGCCTTCAACCAGACCGGCCATGCGCAAGGTGTCCCGCAGGCTGTCACCGGCAGCGCCTTCACCTATCAAGGACGGCTCGACAACAACGGTGCGCCGGCTAACGGCGCGTATGATTTTGAGTTTGCTTTGTTTGACAGTGCAACAGTGGGGAACCAACTTGGCGCCACGGTCGCGTTGAATGGCGTCAACGTCGTGAATGGCGTCTTCACCGTGCAACTCGACTTTGGCAATCCGTTTTGGCAACAGCAGACCTACCTTGAGGTGCGGGTGCGGCAGAGCGGCGGCGGCAGTTTTACCACCCTCACTCCGCGCCAGATCTTGACCGCAGCGCCGGTCGCTCGTTCGTTGCCCGGCGTCTATGTTGATCAAGCGAACCAGTTTGTCGGTATTGGCCGCTCCACGCAAATCGTCGGGAGAGAGGTCTTTGGGATCAACGCCGATTTTGGCGCTGACGACGTAAACTATGGCGGGATGTATGTGAATACCGTGGCGGCAAGAGGTCTCCCGTTTTATGGTTATGCGACCAATGGAGGATTCCGGGCATGGACAACGTATAATCCGAATCCCAATAACGAAGCGAGTCCCGACCTCAATAATGGCGCGTGGGAGTTGTACACTGCCAGTGCCGCCGCTAGTCGTCCGCTGCTACAAGTGCGCCCCGGCAGTGTTGCCCAGCCACTCAGCGCCAATGGGTTAGTCAAGGCTGGCGCGTTTGTCAATTGCAGCTTGTCTACTCCATCAATCTCGCGTAGCTTTGTGAACATCGTCACTCCTTCGCCGGCTGCGCCGCCGGCAGTGACCGTGACGTGGAATAGCACGCTGGATGCATGCGTGATCGATTTTGGTTTCAACATCACCAGCCGTTACTATGTGGCAACGGCTAACGCGGCTAATCCGCGGGTCGTTGTCTGCGCGTATGCCTCACCCACCAGCTTGTACTGCAAGCGGTTTCAGCTTGATGGAACGCGGGAAAACGGGAATATCTCGGTCTTAATTTACTAGTGCGATGAGGCAAACCGATGATAGTGAACAAGATGATGCACGGCTTCGTCGTGATAGGCCTTATCTTGGTCGCGTTTGGCACGCTGCAAGCGGCGCCGGTGCGCGAGCAGCGCCTTGCAGTGACCGTTACCGCGATCGGCGGCGAGAACGCGGTGGTGGCGGGTGGCGGCGGGTATAGCAGCGGCGGCGGGTTTGCATTGCACGGCACGATCGGCCAAGCAGTGACTGGCGTCTCAAGCGGCGGCAGCTATACCTTGCACGCCGGTTTTTGGACTGATAGCGGGAGGTGGCCGGTCTATGTGCCGGTGGTGAGCAGGTAGGCGCTTAGGCTTGTGGTTATTGTATATCGCCGACGACGCAGAGGCGCAGGGGGATGAGGGTGTGCATTTGGCGACCTTCATCCCGCTTGCCAGATGCTCCTGTATGGAAAGAAGGAACTAGAACTTCATCGTAGTCGATTATTCGGCGATACCTTTCTTGCCAAGCGATGGATGAGTGCGTCTAACTCGGCATTGCTATCGCGGCGTAACCCTAGACTGCTAGCGATATATGCCGAGGTTAACCCATATCGTCTGGTTATCTGCAGAGTGTATAATTCGCCGATCCGCTGAAACGTATAGACATGAATGTGCAACGTGTGCTCATCTCCAGCCTCTGAAAGCTCATCGAACTGAAACGCTCGTCGGATGTAGTCGAAGAGATGGTCTTGAAAGACTATAACTAGTTTTTTGTTCAGTTCCTCAAACGTTCTCGTTTTATGCA
>JAUQOZ010000121.1 GCA_030550625.1 Chloroflexota bacterium
CCCCCGTTGTCAGTGCGAGCCGCCGGAGGCGGCGAAGCAATCTCCTGCTGTGGCGGAAGATGTGCCTGCACGCCATTGGTCTGCGCTGAAGGGGGAGATTGCTTCGGGGGCTGCGCGCCCTCGCAATGACAGGAGGGGTGCGCGCCCTCGTGATGACAGGAGGGATGCGCGCCCTCGTGATGACAGGTGCGGCAGTTGGACTGCCGCACTCCATAGTGAAGAAGCGCCGGATTGCCGGCGCTTGTAATGTTTTTGTTACGCCAAACTTGTACACTGGCGAACAAGGAATCTTAACTATTCGTAAAAGGACACCATTCGCCCCAAATTCGATCTGGCGCTGCCGCTAGCGCATACCGGCATGTACCCTCGATCGTTTCCTCTGCGCGCTGTGTGCAGATAGTCTGCGCCTCTGCAAGGTGCGGCCACCGGATAACGAACCGGTACGTCTCTGTTTCCTCTACCGGCGCGCACCTGCTCTCGGTATGGCCAAAACATTGTTTTGCTAGCTCGTCGCTTTTTCGTCGCTCTGTTTAGCCGTCACTCGATGTTTTGGAGGCTTCGCTATGCGCCAGCCGCGCCGTTTTGCGCTCTCTGCGTCCGCTGTGTCGATTACGCTGATCGGCCTGTTTCTGCTGTTAATGGTTGTGCGGTTGTATCCGGCGGCGAACCCGGATCCGATTCGGGCCGCGTGGCAGCGTGCGCTGAGCGCCGGCAGCTACCGGTTTGACGCTACGGCGACGATTGTTGCCGACCCGGTTGCTTCGCCAGTGAATGCTGGTCAGCCGCCTGATCGGCACGAAATCTATCTGCAAGGCAAGGCTGATTTGCCGGCTGAGACGACCGAGCTGCGGTTGTGGACGCAGGGTGGGAATGTGCAGACCGGTGAGGGCAGCGTGATGCTGCGTATTGTCGCCGGGCAGACGTGGGTGCGCCAAGGTGAGGGGGCATGGGAGGAGTATAGCGGTCTTGGCGATCTGTTTGCTCCCGGCGGCGATGTGTTGGGGTATTTGAACGCGGTGCGCGATGTGCAGCCGTTGGGTGAGGAGCAGATAGCTGGGCGTGTGGTGACGCGCTATGCCTTCCAGATTGATGCGATGGCGTTAGAGCGCTATCTGCGCGAACGCCAGCAGGCGGCGTTGCGGCAGGCGAACCGGTTGCCGCCGGGGGTTGAGTTGCGTCCGGCGGATGAGTATAGCCGGTTGCGCGGCTCTGGTGAGTTGTGGCTGGCTGCTGACGGTTTGCCGGCGCGGCAAGTGTTGCATTTGGCGTTGCCGGCCAGTGGTGATCAGCCGGCTAGCCGCGCACAGGTGACCATGGATTTTGCCGAGTTTGGCCCGTTGCCGCCGGGGATGCCGTTGTTCTGGCAGCAGTGGTTGGGGGCATTGCGTGGGGCAAGCGATGCGGCCTTGCCGGTGGTAGGCGCGCTCTTGGCGGGGTTGGGCGCCATGATCCTCCTGATCCGCTGGCGCGGTTCGCGCCGGTTGGCCGGCGGTCTGGCGGTGGCGCTGATTGCGGCGCTAGTAGGTGGCCCGTTGCTGACGGCGCAGCGGGTTGATGCGGCCCAGACTGAGATGGCTGCCCAAACGGCTCGCCACCGCCAAGCGCAAGCAGCGATAGACCGCTCGCAAGCGGCTGAAGCGTCGTTGCCGCCTGATGTGGCGGCGGCGCGGGTGCTGGCCGATGTGTGGTTGAGCGCGGCGCGCGGCTATGCGACGGTCGATAGCGATGGCGATGGCCTCAGCGATGCGCAAGAGGCGTTGCTGGGAACCAATCCGCAGGTGGCTGGCGATGGCCCGGCGCGGCTGACAGCGCTCACCGCGCAGGCGGCGACGGCGTTCACTAGCGCGCCAGCGGCGCTGGTTGATGATGGCCGCGATAGCGATGGCGATGGCTTGACCGATTTTCAAGAGCAGTTTCTCGGCACGAACCCGTTCGACCCCGATACCGATGGCGATGGCTTGAGCGATTTTGCCGAGGCGGTTGGCTTCACCTATGCCTCCCGCGATTGGCGGCTCGATCCGTTAGCACAAGATACCAACCGCGATGGTGTGCTCGATAGTCTTGAAGTGGGCCGGAGCGGCAATCTGCTGGTGGCGCGCGATAGCGATGGCGATGGCATTCCCGATGCGTTTGATTACGATGACGATAACGATGGTGTGCCCGACCGGATCGATCTCTCGCCGTTGACCCACTCGGCGGATCGCGGCGCCTTTCGCGGCGATCGCGCCCTGTGGCTCCGCTTCGATAATCTGACTGTGAACCGGTTGGTGGCGGTTGATATTCAAGTGCGTCCGCAAAACGCGCGCCACTTGTGGTATGCGCAGAGCCGGTTCGATTGGCCGAACGACAGCGCCGGGCAGGTGCAGGATCGCAACGGCACGACCGATGATGTCCAACTGCTGCCGCTGCTGGAAATTTCGATCTCGGCCAATTCGTTTGCGACGCTGCCGCCGTATACCGACAACGGCAACGGCAACCTCTCGTCGCCGCTGCTGAGCGCGCAAGGCATTACCTTGCGCCAGTCTGACGCCAATACCATCGTCGCGTATGTGCCGCTCAGTCTTGTCACCGATGGCCAGACCGGCGAACGGGTGGCCTTTGCGGGCCGGATGCTCTATCAGGGGGCGCCGGCGTGGGGCAATGCCCACCGCGTGCGCTTGGTCTGGGCCGTGCAGATGAAGAATGACGTTGATGGCTTCGATCAACCCGGCCTGATTCATGTGTACGATAGCGAGCCATGGCTGCTGACCGGCATGCAAGTGCGCGAAGACCACGGCGTGGCTGGCGCGTTGGTGGCAGCCGATCCGCAGGCGCAGGGAGACGCAGTAGCCCGCGATGACGCGCTCTTGGCCCTGACGAACGGTCTGAACCAAAGCTTTATGCGCGCGCGGGCCGATCTCTCGCCGGCGACGATTGCGAACCGCTTCCACCGCCTGAGCAATGGCAGCGTGCCGGCCCAAGAACGTTGGGATTTGCCAAATATTTTCCTCGCCAGCGCATACACGCGCAGCGATACACTCAGCATGGCCCGTGACGCGGCTACGCTCAACCGCAATCTGCTGGCGCAGATCCCGGCCTCTGCCCAGCCGTTGATCCTTCATCTGCGCAGCGAGACCTTCCGCGCGCTCAATTTTGATAGCTTGGGCAGTAATGCCACGTGGTCGGATACCGTCTTGACCATGAATTTGGCGACCAGCGGCCAAAACGCGGTGTTGGTGCAGACCGCCAATTACCTGAGCATGACCGGCTATGAGTTTTCCGGTGGCGATTGGCGCGTGTTATCGCCAGAGCAGACGGTGCAACGCTTTATCGATCGCCATCGCGGGCAGGCCAGCGCCGATGAAGAGACGCGCGAAGGCCAGCTTGTGCTGTTGCGCAATTATCTTGCCGTGCTGATCCAAGGCGTGATGGCGTTGGCAGCCAATGGCGAACAGCGCCCGATGGTTGGCTTTGCCGCTCCTGATGCCTCGCTGGCCCAGATTAACACCGCCTTGGCTGCCCAAGGGGCCGGTGCGCTCAAACACGCGCTTGCAGCGCTGGGGCCGGCGCAAGGGTCGGATACCAATTCAGTGCTGAAGATGATTGGCAAAGTTGTGCTGGCGTTGGGCATTAGCTCAGCGCGCGGCGCGGGAGCGGCTTGGGCGGTTTCGAGCCGGTTCATGACCAGTTTTAAGGCGAAGGCCGGCGATGCCATCTACGGCGCGATCGCAAGTGCGCTGGTAGCCGGCTTGATCTTAGCGGCGACGGCCCACCTCGGCCAGTTTTCGCCCGAACTGAGCCGCTGGTTGTTGGCCGGCGGCATGGAATTGGTTGCCCACGTCACCTCATCGGTGGCGACGATTGTCAAAAACGGCATCGATCTGGCCTTAATCGCGAAATTCGGCTTGCAGAAGATCACGGCGGCTTCGGCGGCGTTCACGATCTTTGTGGGCGGGGTGCTGGTCGTGGCGACAATTGGCTTAGCGATCTATGAAGCGGTCTCGAATCAGTTGTCGGGTGTGGCGTTGGCCCAACTGATCATCGCGACCGTCTTGCAGGTGGCGTGGATTGTGTTCTTGACTGCACTCGCGTTTATTCCCAAGGTCGGCTTTATCATCGTGGCCGTCATTACTATTCTCGACGCGGTGCTGTCGGTGCTTCTCTCGCTCATTTTAGGCCGCGCGACGTCATTCTCGTCGTGGCTGTTCCAGCAGATTGCGCGCTTTATCGTTGACGAGTCGCGCTATTTGACCGTGCGCCCAACGGTAGGCGGCACGAGTTTGGGGCTGGTCAATCCGGCGGCGGGCATGACGGCGTGGAACCCGCTTCGCTTTAGCGCGACTATTTACCCAAATCTGGCGTGGAACCCAAACCGGATCGGCAATCGTTGGTTTGGCAACCCGTGGAATGACTGGCAAGCCCGCCAGCGCGTCTCTGGCGCGGCGTCTGTGGCTACGCACGAGCAGAATCTCGAAGTCTGGCCCAGTTGGCCGCCGATCCAAGACTCATATCCGCGTTTTGTCGATTTCTCCTTCCCGGCGGGGATCAACCGTTCGACGGCGCTGTGGATGAACACCGCCTTTAATTTGCCCTACAAGCGGTGCATCTTCCTCTGGTGCGGGGCGTATGATGATGTGCAACGCTATAACTCGCGCTTGGCCGATGGCGTGGTCTTCGATGTCTTCCCGGCGACGCTCGATGAGTTTGTGCGTATGGATTGGGGCGGTAACATTGCCTTCCCGCCGCTCCCTGACGCTGACTTTGATGGCCTCCGCCGCGAAGTCGATCCCAACGAGAGTACGTGGGATGCCGACGGCGATGGCTTGAGCGACGCCTTTGAGCTCCAGCGCGCTAACGAAGGGATGCGTTTTAATCCATGGCTGGCCGATACTGATGGTGATGGCTTGAGCGATCTGGTGGAGGCGCGCTGGGGCACTGACCCGACCCGCGCTGATACCGATGGCGACGGTCTGAGTGATGCGCAAGAGGTGAACGGCCAGTTGGTGACGGTGAGCGGGCGGCTTTTGCTGATCCGCACCAGTCCACTGGCGGCTGATACGCGCGGCGATGGCATTTCCGATGCAGCGTGGCTCAATCAAGGCGGGTCGGTGGCGGCGCGTTCGCGTCTTGGCGCGTGGCCGCTCGCGACGACCTTTGCCGACTCGTTTGGCGGGATGGCGTTTGGCTGCCCGGCAGGGGTTTGTCCCGCTACTGGGGTGACGGTGGCCGGACGCACCGGCACGAGCTTCGATGGCAATCAGTTTTTGGTCATCAGTGATGAGCGGTTCCGCATGGCGGATGAGATGACCTTTGCGGTTTGGATCTATCCTACCGCTAACGCCAACGGCATCTTGATCAACCGCGAAGGCGAGTATGAGGTTGCCCGCTTCCCTGATGGCACTATCCAGTGGGCCTTTGCCAATGCCAATCCCGGTTGGGCGTGGATCAACACCGGCGCGGTGGCGCCGCTCAATCAGTGGACGCACGTGGCGGTGACGTACAACCGTGGCGTGGTGACGACCTATCTCAACGGCACGGCAGTGCATACCTACCATGGGGCCGGCGCGATCGGCGATGTCGATTGGTCGCAGAACGAGCTGCGGCTGGGGGATCGCCAATATATCCCGCAACGGTTTGTGGGGGTGATGGCCCATGCCCGCCTCTTCACCCGCGCGCTGCCGGCGGCTGAGGTCAGCGTTCAACCGAGTCTGGCGGCGCTGGCGGCGACAGAGCTGGCGAGTACGCCGGCGACGCTGGTCGCGCCGCAAGCGCCGCTTGGCGTCTTCCCCGTTGTGAACGATGACAATCTTGTTGTGCGGCCCGGCCAATCGCTGGTTTACACTGTCACGTTGCGCTACCTGCCGCCTGATGGCCGCCCGCTGCGCGGCGCGGTCTGGCTGAATACGCCGCTGACCAGCTTCCCGGCCCAGTCGTTCGAGTTGCTGCCGGGGCAGGAACAGAGCTTTGTCACCAACCTGACCATCCCGGCTGGTACACCCGAAGGGCCGTTCGTGCTCGACGCGATCGCGCAGTACAGTTTGGGCGGCAACCCGACGGTGCGTTGGGTGCAACCGGCCTTTGCCGAGCGGGCCGGAGCCGATGTGAGCGCGCTCGCGGTAGCGGCTGCTCCCGGCGCCGCTGCGCCCTATGCGCTGGTGACGGCGAGCAGTGGGCAAGTGCAGTTCTTCGCTGCCCAACCCAATAGCCTGCCGGCCCCGCTGAACGTGGCTAGCGGGACGCAACCAGCAGTGGCGTGCCAGAGCGGCGCCTGTTTGGTGGTATGGCAGAGCGGCGGCACAATCCAGATGGCACGCGTGGCCGGCGCGACGGTCGCGCCGCCGGTGACGCTCGGCAACGGGACAGCGCCGGCGGTGGCGAGCAACGGCAACGGCTTTGTGGTGGCGTGGCTCGACAGCGGGGTGGTGCGCGCCCAGCGCGTCGCCGCGAATGGCACCGTCGCCGGGTCGCTGCTGGCGCTCGATAGCAATGTGCAGGCTGGCAGCGCGGTAGCAGCCGTCGCCGCCGGCACGAACTATCTGATCGTCTACGAACGCGGGCCGGCGTCGCAACGCGATATTTGGCTGGTGCGGCTCGACGATGGCGGCGCGACCGCGCCGGCGCAAATCACCGCCACACCCGGCGATGAGACCAAACCGGCGTTGGCCTATAGCACAGCCTTCGGGCGGGCCTTGCTGGTCTACCTGCGCAACGGCTCGGTAATGGGCCGCCTGCTGGCCGGGACGGCTGCGCTCGATGAGGCGCCGCTGCTCTCGGATGGCGATGCTGCGCTAACCAGCCCAACCGTGGCTGCTGCCGCCGATCACTTTGTGGTTGCCGCCGGCGCGCGCATCGCCAATCGCGCCCATCTGCTCTATCAAGCGGTTGATGGCCAGAACCGGCTGTTGGGCAGTCCGCAACGCTTTGCGTGGCTGGTTGACGCGCCTGCTGGCGTCAGTGCGGCGCTGGCATGCGCCAGCGGCCAGCCGTGCGTTGTGGCGCCAGCGGGGTTGAGCGGCGGCGGCACGCAGATCGGGACAGTGCAGGCCCAGCTTGTGGGTGAAGAGTCGGGCTTGCTCGATAGCGGGACGTTGCCAACGCCGTTACGGTTGGTGGTTGACAACACGCCGCCGGTGGCTAGTATCCTTTCGCTGGTCGATGGTAGCTACGTGCCGGCAGCCAACGTGAATAGCGGTCTGGTAGTGAGCGGGGTGATTACCGATACCAATCCGATCGAGCAGGTTGAAATCAGCGTGAATAGTGGCGCGTGGCAGGCGGTGTCGCCGGGAGCAACGTGGGCCGCCACGATCGATGTGGGCAGCCTGCCGGAAGGCGCGCATACCCTGCGCGTGCGCGCCCGCGACGCCGCCGGCAACCAAGGCGCGCCAAGCGCACCAGTCACGTTCCGGGTCGATCGCACCCCGCCGGCGCTGGCGCTAGCTCCCGATGTGCCGTCCGCCATCGCCCGCCCGCTGCTCGATGCCCGTGGCGGCTGGGTCTTCCCCTTTACCGGCACACTGAGCGACGCGGCCAGCGGCAGTTCACAGCTCACGCTTGAGCTATTGCCGGCCAGTGCCGATGCAGTGACGAGTCTTGCCCAAGAGGTGACGGCGACCGGAGGAACGTGGCAGCATAATTACCGCCTCACCACCGGCGGCGGACTTGATGGCCGGGTGACGCCGCCGACCGGCGTGTACACGGTCACATTGCGCGCCATCGATCTAGCTGGCAATGTCCGCACCGTCGAGCGGCCTACTTTGCTGAGGCTTGACGCGACGCCGCCGGCCATTGCGCTGGCAACCGATCCCGGCGAGCGGATCACCGCTGCGCTCACGCTGACCGGCCTCGTGACCGATACCGGCACGGTGGCGAGCGGGGTGCAGACGCTTGAAGCGGCGTGGATGCCGCTTGAGCAGGCCGATGCGCTGGCCGGCGCGGCAGTGCGGCTGCCGTTTGATGAACCGGCAGGCAGCGAAGCGTTTGCCAATGCGGTGGACGCGGCGCTGATCGCGACGTGTAGCGGCGCGAATTGCCCGCAGGTGATCGCCAGTGGCCGGGTGGGGCAAGGGATCACGCTCAGCGGCGCGCAAACGCTCACCATCGCTGACCGGCTCGGTGATCGCGAGAGCTTCAGTGTCGCGGCGTGGATCAACGGCACGGGCAGGGTGTTCGAGCGCGGCCAAGCCGGCCAAGCCGGTCACGTCGAACTCACGACCACCAGCGCCCAACTGCGCGGCAACAGCGGCGCGTGCTCGCTCGCGTTTACGCTGGCCGGCGCGGGTTGGCGGCACCTCGCGTTAGCCTACGACGGCGCCACATTGGCCGTCTACGGCGATGGCGCGGCGGTGGCCAGCGCCCCTTGCGCCGCCGGCATGCTGCCCGCCGCCGAAGCGCGGCTCGGCGGTTTCACTGGCCAGCTCGATGAGGTCTATCTGTACGGCTATGCGCTCGCTGCCGATGAAGTCGCGCATCTGCGCGCTGCGGCGGATCTCGCGTGGCAGAACGTCACCCTCGCCACACCCGGCGCTGCCGCAAGCACGTGGAGTCTGCCCGTCCCGAACACGCTCGACGGGATGTATGCGCTCGCCATGCGCGCCACCGACGCGCTCGGCAATCGCACCGTCGATCCGGCGGGGGTGATCGTCTGGCGGGGCATGGTCGATCTGCGTGCGCCGCAGGTGACAGTGACGGTCGCCCAACAGGGCAGCGGCGCGCTAGCGCGCACCACCATCAACTGCCAAGCCCGTGACATCAACCTCGCCAGCGCAACGCTGGTCTGCCCGCCTCCCAGCGGAACCATCCTCGAACAGACCGACACCCTCGTCTATTACCAGCCCCCGGCGTGGCGCCGGCTCAGCGATGAATTGCGGTTGCTGCACGGGCGCGATGTGACCTATGTGGTCGATGGTCATATCACCTATACCGGCACGGCGACGGCCCAAGACACGCTAGGCCGCGCTGGCAGCGGCACGCCCCAGCCGATCACGCCACCCGCGCCAGTGGTCGATCTGCTCGTCACCTCGCCCACCGGCAATGTCCGCACAACGCTCGATCCGATCACCATTGCCGGCAATGCGCGAGCCGATGCCGGTTTGAGCCGGGTGCGGGTGTTGGTGGATAGCAACTTGATCTTCGAGCAGATGTGGTCGGGCGATCTGACCGGCTCCTTCTCGACCACGTGGACACCGCCGGCAGAGGGACGCTACGCGCTGGACGTGCAAGTCACCGATCAGAGCAATCGTCTCGCTACCCGCCAGATCACGCTCATGGTCGATACGGCGGCTCCGGCAGCCATTGGCTTTGCCACGAGCGTCTTGACGGCGGCCACGACCTTGAGTGATACGCTGGCGCTGCCGATGCAAGTGACCGATACCGGCGTGATCACGAGTGTGCAAGCCTCGTTCGATGGCGTGACGTGGATCGCTGCCGTTCCCGATCCGGCTGTCAGCGGACGCTGGTGGGCGCCGCTCAACCAGCCGGCCAACGATCTCGATAACTGGTCGTTCACGATGGATCTGCGAGCGACCGATGCCGCCGGGCGGACGATCTCGGCCACAGCGCAGCCGATGGTGGTTGATGTCCGCCCGCCGGCGGCGCAGACGGCGACATTGCGCGTGATCGGCGGCGCAACCTTGAACGAAGGCGATGTTGTGCGCACCGCTGGGGCGGGGTTGCGGATGGAATGGGTTGCCGGCAGCGACAACGCCGGCCCTGTCACGTTCCGCGCCGGTTGGAGCACCGACCGCGAGCCGAATCTGGCCAGCTTGACCGCGTATGGGGCTGGCCCCGGCAGCCACGATCTGCCTACGCCGCCCGAAGGCAGCATCCTCTACGCGCATTTGGTGCAGCAGGACGCCAACGGCAACCAACGAATCCAGACCTTCGGCCCCATCATCTACGATACGCCGCTCACGCCTGATGCCGTGTCGCAAACCGGCTTGACGATGCCGGAACGGGCGATTGCCACTGGCTGGCGCGATGGAGCGTGCGCGTTGGTTGGCCAAAACAGCGCCTTGGCGCGCCGCGCCAGCGAACTGGCGGCAACCCGCGATGTGCAACGTCTCTATGCGAGCTGGGACGATCGGGCGCTGCGGGTGGCATGGCGCGGTGCTATCTGGGGGTCAAGCGAGGATTTGTACCTCTACCTCGACACCGCTACCGGCGGCGCGCCAGCGGTCTATACACAAGGGATGCCAGCCGGCCAGCCCGATCTGCGCTTCCCCGACGGTTTTGCCCCCGATTACCTGCTGCGGGTCGATGACGCGCAGACCATCAGCCTGTTGCGTTGGAACGGCGCAGCGTGGGTGGTGGTGAGCGGGGCATGGCAGGCGTGGGTTGACGCTGCCCAACCCGATCTGTTCGAGGCCTACCTGCCGTTTACGGTGCTCAATATCGCTAGTCCGGCCACGACGCCGGCGCGCATGCTGGCCTACGCTACTGAAGAAGACAGCCTGCGCACGTGGGCGGTGATGCCGGCCAATAACCCGCTCACCAGTCCGCGGGTGCTCAATAGCCGCAGCAGCGAAGCGCTCACCAATCAGATCGCGCTTACCAACGTGATCGCGTGGGCCAATCTTGGCCCCGGCCTGTGCCCCGGCGCCGGGCAGGTCGTGGCTGACGTGCGGTTCCGCATCACAGCTACGCCGGTGGGATCGATCTACTCGATCTTCACCGACGAGCTGATCGACGCGCAAGGCCAGCTCCTCGACACCAACAACCACGTGGCGAGCACCCAACTCGCCGAGATCGATAACGACCATCCGCCGTTGTTTGAAGGGCAGACCATCACCTACACGATCCACTACGAAAATGTCGGGGAAGCGCCAGCCGAAAACGTGCAGGCATGGATCGTCAACTGGGGGGCGCTGCGGCTGCCGGGAGGCAACCTTGTGATTGGATCGGGCGGGATCCCCTACTACGAGCAGTTCATCACCTTGGGAACTATCGCCCCCAACACCAGCGGCACAGCCACCTTCACCGGCGTGGTCAATCGCCAGATTGCTCGCGACGCTGGCGAAGACGAAGACTGGGCCACGGTAGACATCTCCTTCCACGATGACACCACCGGCTTCGACGATGCGCTCGATTGGTTCTTCGTTGACCATCCGGTTGACATCGCGCCGCCGGAGTATGTCGAGATCTACGATCCAGTCGCCTACGTGAAACCCGGTCTGGTCACAGTGTCCGGCGTGGCGTGGGACGAATCGGATGTGCCGCAGATTCAGATCGAGACGCGGGTGGGTACGGCTGCCCCCGCGATCACCACCTGCGCCGACCCCACCCCCGACGATGGCGAGTGGCAGTGCGCGGTCAACATCGGCAATCCAGCCGATGGCACAGCGGTAACGATGCGGGTGCGCGCTACCGATGCCGGCGGCCAGACCAGCGCTTGGAGCGATCCGGTTGATCTGATCGTAGATGCGAATGCGCCGCGCTTGATCTTGAGCGATGCCAGCGTTGCGCGCTTAGGCATGGGATCGGTTGGCGTGGGCACAGTGCAGCTCGATGGCCGGGTGCAAGACGACCGCTCGGCGTGGGCGGTGGAAATCTGCGTCAACCAGCAGGATGGGCGCGGCTTCCAATGCGAAGAGGTGTGGGTGGACGAGAACGACAACTGGAGCTACGCCCTGCCCATCCGCGCCGGAGTGGCGCAGGCAGCGCAGCAAGTGCGGCTGACGCCGATCGACCTCGCCGGTAATCGCGGCCCGGCCCGCCAATTCGACTACGTGATCGACACAGTGGCGCCAACCGTCACCAGCGGGTTGTTGCCACCCGCCTCCCCGCTGCCGGCAGGGAACGTCTTGATCGGCGGCACGTATGCCGACGCGGTGGGGGTCACGGCCATCACCGTGCGGGTGGAACGGCCCGATGGGTTGGTTGAAAACGGAGCCGCCGATCTGCAAGGCGACCAGTGGCGCTACGTCGCGGCGCTGAGCGTACCCGGCCCGCACCGCATCTACATCACGGCCCGCGACGCCGCCGGCAACACGCGCACGATCGGGCCATTGCCGCTCAACGGGCCGAATCGAGTCTTTATGCCGGTCATCTTCCGATAGGCTTTACGCCAGCCTAGCGACGGTCGCGTAGACCGTCGCTAGGCCTTCCCATGCGACAGCAACTTCAGCGCCGACACGAACAAGATCACGCCCAACAACACGTGCAACAACGCATTCGGCACAAACGGCAAGAGTGAGCTGCCAATCAACGCGCCAACAATCGAACCGGCGGCCATCCAGCCGATAAAGCCGCGTTCGGTGCGCAGTTCGTGAAGCTTGCCTTGGCGGTAGTATTTGCTCAGGCCGATGATAATCGTCGGGATACTAATCGCCAGACTCAGCGTGCCGGCAATTTTGATGCTGAGGGCGAAGACCAGCATAATCGTGGGAATAATCATCTCGCCGCCGGCCACGCCCAGCATACTGCTAAAGATGCCGATCACAATCCCAGCCGCAAATCCGATGATCGTGCGCAGCCAAACGGGCAAAGACAGGCTGCCCAACCCTTCGATAAAGGTATGGCCGATCAGAATAAAACTCAACACCAGTAAAAAACTCACCACCACCAGCGTCAGCGCCCGCTCGTTAATCCGCAGCGCGAAATTCGCCCCGGCATACGCGCCCAATAACGAACCGGCCAAAATATTGAGAATTACATCGCTATGTGCGGTGATCAGATCAAGATTACCCAATCCAGTGCGAAAGATAAACGAAAAGATCACCGTCACCAAACTGACCACCAGATTAATCACGATCGCCTGCAAGGTGCGATACTTGAAGACGCCGGCCAGCACCGGCAACCGGAACTCAGCCCCTCCCAACCCAATCAACCCGCCGAGGACAGCGATGATCGCTCCCCAACCAAACGCCGCGGCTTGAGGCATGCAGTACTCCTAGCAAAATCTATTCTATAGGGCGTAGTGATTAGATGACCGTATTCTATGCCGCCATCATCAGCATTCTTGATTGTATCAGCTTGCAGGTTGATAAAGTGACAAATAATTGGAGAATGACCTCATCCAGTTTGCTGTGTCGATCGTAAGTAAGGCACACCCATAGGCTATCCCCAAGGATTGGGGAATGTATCTGGTGTAGCAAACTCATTATGTGGTCAAGTTCTACTGTGTGATCAGCCAGATGGAGCTGCCAGCCGGTGGTCTCGCTCGTATCTTGCGATCATGACCCCCTTAGAGGTCAGATGGCTGTCAGTGACAGTAAACGCGAGCGGGATTGTGCTACTGCCAAACAATCGCTTGCCGCTTCCCAACACCAAAGGATAGATCATCAGCCAACACGTATCGACCAGATCATGCGCGAGGAGGAGCTGCACAAGCTGGCTACTGCCCCAAACGTGCAGATCAGGGCCGTCTTGTTGCTTTAGATGGCTGATACGGGCGACAATGTCGTTGTGGATGAAGACGGTTGGTTGCCATTCACTCACGGTCAGCGTTGATGAGACAACGTACTTAGTGGCTTTATTAACATTAGGCCAGACATGTTCGTGATGCGGCCAGTATGGCGCCCAAATCTCAAAAGTTTTCCGTCCGATCAACAGATCAAACGGCAAACTCATTTGCTGGCGAAGAGCTGCGCTCAAGACCGGATCAGCGTAAGCTCTAATCCAGCCGCCATGGGTAAAACCGCCGCTTGGGTCTTCATCAGGCCCGCCGGGAGCTTGAATAACGCCATCAAGCGACATGTGGGCAAGGACAGTAATGGTTCGCATAAGCGCCTTCTCTGCGAGGCTGGGCCAGCTCTTGCGTGCATGAATGCTCTATCAGTTTAGCGATAGCATACCACAGGGTTAACCAATATGCTGAAACGTTCCTATGGGCAATTATTGTACGGCGTGATCGGGACGGTCAGCGGATCAGGCCCCCACGCGATAGCGAAGGGAATGGTCACGGTTATATCAGGACACATCATCGTAATAGTTTCGGCGCCAGTGCTGCCCATGATCACATCAACGGTGCGGCCATCCGGGCTAAACGTCAACTCATACGTCAGCGGCCCGCTCACATCCGCGATCACACAGCGACCGGCGGCGCCACTGCCGGAATAGGGCGCTGTACCTGACACATAGAGACTGTCAGGCGGCAGCGTGAACTGAAATGTCCCTGAGCCGCTGGCTTGCAGCCGTTCTGCCGTGAACATCACCTCAAACGTGCCGTCCCACGGCCCGCGGAGGCCGGTGCAGGTGTAAGCTATTACATGTAACGTGGCGAAACCGCTCGCAACTGCATGGGTAAACGTGAAGGCGTAGCCTTTTTCCACTGGGGTGCTGGTAGCGGTGGGGAGCGTGCCGCCGATTGGAGGAGGGGTAGGAGTCGCGGTGGCCGTCACGGTTGGCACGAGCGTTGCGGTAGGTGATGGCATAACGGTGGGGGTAGGCGTGCTGGCGGGCGCTTGGGTGGCGGTGGGGGTGGGAGTGATGGTAATGGCCGGGCCGCAAGCGACGAAGAGGATACTCGCCAGAATCAACCATGCGCGTTTCATCGCAGATCCTCCTTTGGCGCAGCGATGGGCTTGGTTGGAGACGCCGTTGCGCCGGTTATATGGTTAATTCGCGCTATCGCA
>JAUQOZ010000321.1 GCA_030550625.1 Chloroflexota bacterium
CCGATCTTGATATGAACCGTCTCGCCGCGGGCCAACTCGGCGACAAAGCGCGCGTAGACCGGCCAGATGCGGTCGATAATCCCCGGCCAGCTCGCCTCTTTATGCGGCCACGACAGCCACGTCGCCTGATGCGGCTCCCATTCGGCAGGCATGAAATAGCCAAGTTCGGCAGGAATCGCCATCACACCTACTCCTCATCGATATAGCGGCGGGTCAGCTCGCCGTAGGCATCGATCCGGCGATCGCGCAGAAACGGCCAATGGGTGCGTTGCACATCGATTTTGCCCAGATCAACCGGCGCAACCAGCACGGCTGGCTCGTCAACCGGGGCGCGGGCAATAACCACGCCTGACGGGTCAGAGATAAAGCTCTGACCCCAAAACTCGATCCCGCCGGACGGATCGCCTTCGTGGCCGGTGCGGTTGATACTCACCACATAGCAACCGTTGGCAATCCCGTGCGAACGCTGGATGGTCTCCCAGCTCTGGTGTTGGGCGACGCCGTACTCGGCTTTTTCGGCGGGATGCCAGCCAATCGCGGTCGGATAGCAGAGTATGTCAGCGCCGCGCAGGGCGGTGAGACGGGCCGCTTCGGGGTACCACTGATCCCAGCAGATCAGCACCCCGATGCGGGCGTAGCGAGTCTTGAAGACCTTAAAGCCCAAATCACCCGGCGTAAAGTAAAACTTCTCGTAGAAAAGCGGGTCATCGGGGATGTGCATCTTGCGATACTTGCCCAAATAGCGGCCATCGGCGTCGAGCACCGCCGCCGTGTTGTGGTAGAGACCTTCGGCCCGCTTCTCGAACAGGCTGGCGACGATCACCACACCCAACTCAGCCGCCAGCTTGCCAAGGCGATCGGTGCTGGGGCCGGGCACCGGCTCAGCCAGCGCAAAGTTGGCGTGATCTTCACTCTGGCAAAAATAGAGTGAGAGAAACAACTCCGGCAAACACACGATCTGCGCGCCTTGGGCCGCGGCAGCGCGGATACCGGCCTCCGCTGCGGCCATATTGGTTGCTGGATCGGCGGTGCAGCGCATCTGCACCAAGCCGACGGTAACAATGCGTTGAGACATTACACCTCTCCTTCAGGGCGGCTCACCACACGCCGCCAGCAATCAACCGTAGTCGCCCTTGCCGGATCGCCTCTTCAGCGCCAGTCCCAGCGACATAGACCCACGCCTCACGCGGGCCGTTAGCCGTCTGCACCGTTATGACAACTCGCTCGTAGAGATTGCCGGCGCGACCGGGGACAAAATCCTCTAACTCATCGAGCAGCGCCAACACCCGCTGATACTGGGCCGGCGCCACTTCCATCAGCTCACCGAAAACGGTCGAACCCGGCGACACCAGATCAACCGCTCGGACGAGAAACGGGTACGGGCCAGCGGTATAGAGCGCAGCACCGGGCAACCAAGCCGGCTCCTCGCTCACCGTCTGCCCGGCCAACAGGCGGGCATAATTCGATTGTCCCCGCTTTAACGTTCCGTAGACAAAAAATGGACGCATCAACTATTTTTCGCGGTATACTAACAACGACGCCGCTATGCGGCACCCTGATACTATACCATCATTGTACGGGCAGAGTGCTGCTCTGCCCCATTGGGCATAGCGACGCTATGCCCCAACGAGGAGCGCATGCATGCCAATTGAAATCGCTCTCATGATCGAAGGGCAAAACGGGCTGACGTGGCCGCGCTGGCAGCGATTGGCGCAAGCCGCCGAAGATCTTGGCTTCGCCGGCCTTTACCGATCCGATCACTTCACCAACGCCAATCCGCCGGAAAAAGAATCGCTCGAACTGTGGATCTCGCTGGCATGGCTGGCGTCGCACACTAAACGGATCGAATTCGGGCCGCTGGTCTCGCCGGTCTCGTTTCGCCACCCGGCGCTCACGGCGCGGATGGCCGCCGCGGTTGATGATCTGTCTGGCGGCAGGCTCCAGCTCGGCTTGGGAGCGGGATGGCAAGAGCGCGAACACACGATGTTCGGCTTTGACTTGCTGCCGGTCAAGGAGCGCTTCCAACGCTTCGCCGAAGGGCTAGAGGTGGTGACGCGCCTGTTACGCAGCGACACGCCAGTGACGTGGATCGGCGAATACTACCAACTGCGCGACGCGATCTTACTCCCGCGTCCGCAACGGACAGCAGGCCCGCCAATCGTTATCGGGGGCAATGGCGAAAAGCGCACGCTTGCCCTCACCGCGCAATACGCCGACGAGTGGAACGCGGTCTTCGTACCGCCGGCGCGGTTCGCCGAACTCAACGCCAAGCTTGATGAACTGTTGGCCGCCGCTGGCAGACCACGCGCAGCAGTGCGCCGGTCGTTGATGATCGGATCGGTGTTTGGGCGGGATGACGCGGAAGTCGAGCGCCTGCTAGCCGGACGCGATCGGGCTAGCCTCCGCGCGCGCGGGATTCTGGTGGGTACCGCCGGCGAGGTTGCCGAGCAGATTCATGCCTTCGCAGCGGTTGGCGTCGAGCGGATCATGGTGCAGTGGCTGGATTTGGATGATCTTGACCGGCTGGAAGCGTTTGCAACGCAGGTCTTGCCGCAGACAATGTAACACACATCAACAGAACGACATGCAGACACGCTGGCAAACCACGCTCTGGATCATGTTCATCGCCCAATTTCTGTCGGCGATCGGCTTTTCGATCATCTTTCCCTTTCTGCCGCTGTACGTGGACTACCTCGGCGTAGCTACGTTTGGCGATGTCGCCCTCTGGGCCGGGTTGGTCTTTTCGTTACAGGCGCTGACGATGGCGATTGCCGCGCCGATCTGGGGATCGCTCGCCGACCGGCTCGGCTACAAACTGATGGTCGAGCGAGCGATGTACGGCGGGGCGATCATTCTCTTGCTCATGGGGTTTGCCCGGTCGGCGGAAGAACTCACCCTGTTGCGCGCAATTCAAGGGATGATTACCGGCACCATTTCGGCAGCCAACGCGCTGGTCGCGACCGTCACCCCGCGCGAACGGATGGGCTTTGCGATGGGAACGCTCCAGATGGGTTTATGGAGCGGCACTGCTGCCGGGCCGCTGATTGGCGGTATTATGGCCGAGACGCTCGGCTTTCGGGCAACATTCATCACTACAGCGGCGCTCTTGCTCGCGTCGGGGATACTGGTGACGGTGGGGGTGCGCGGGGGCGGGAAGGCGCCGGAGAGACGGAAGCAACAACGAACCAGCATGGTGCAAAGCTGGCTGATGATTGCGCGCACTCCCGGCATCGGGCCGGCTTACGGGATGCGATTTCTGAGCAGCTTAGGGCAGACCATCTTGCTACCGTTTGCACCCCTCTTCATTGCTAGCCTGCTCAGCGCCGGCGAACCAGTCAGCGCCTTCACCGGCCTGATCGTTGGCGTTTCGTCAGCAGCCGGCACAGCCACCGCCATCTGGCTCGGCCGGCTCGGCGACCGGATCGGGCACCGGCAGGTGTTGATGGGCAGCGCGTTGTTAGCTGGTTTAGCCTTCGCGCCGCAAGGATTGGTTACGAACGTCTGGCAACTGTTGGTGTTGCAGGCGCTAAGCGGAGCCGCGATTGGCGGGATCACCCCCTCGCTGAGCGCGCTATTGGGGCGTTACACCGCTAGCGGCAGCGAAGGGGCGGTCTATGGCCTTGACAGTTCGATCGTCTCGGCAGCACGGGCCGTAGCGCCCCTGATCGGAGCGTTAGTGGTGGGGCCGTTTGGGTTCGGCAGCGCCTTTTTCGTCAGCAGCGCAGCGTGCATCGCGATTGGCATCGGCGCGGCGCGCTTGCCGGCGGAAGAGCGGCGATTAGCGCCAGCAGATTAACGAGCAGGAGGTTATATTGTGGCTCTTCGGCGCTGGATCATCGGTCTCGCCCTCGCAGGGGCCATCTGTTTGGGTGGAGTCTGGGCATGGCAACGAGCGCGCCACTACGAACGGCTCTTCCACCTTGTCCGGCTCGACCCGCTAGGTCTCACCACGTTTGGCAGCGAACCAGCGACAGCGGCGCCGATCGTCTTGTTCGGCGATTCGCGAGCCGCAGCGTGGCCAGCGCCAGCGGGATACACCATCGTTAATCGCGGCATTCCCGGCCACACCAGCACCCAAGCACGCTTACGCTACCGGTGGCACGTGAGCCAGCTCAAACCTAAGCTGGTGATTATCCAAGCCGGCGTCAATGATCTAACGGCGCTTGCGGTGTTTGGGCACGAGGAAGAGGACATCGTGCAAGCCACAATTGCCAACTTGAGAGCGATTGTGAATGAAGCGCGCAGCGACGGCAGCCGGGTGATTCTCACCACCATCTTCGGACTTGGCCCCAACGCCTTCGAGCGGCTCGATCCGGCAACAGCGCAGATACAGGCGGCGATTGAACGAGTGAATCAAGCGATCCGGGACATGGCAGCGCCGGATGTGGTCATCTTCGATAGCGCAGCGATATTGGCTGATGAGAGCGGTTTCGTTGCCGAGCAATACCGGGACGATCTCCTGCATATCAATGCGGCAGGCTATCGCGTCTTAAATGAAGCGCTCGGCAACCTGCTGGCAGAGCAGCTCCGGCATTAAGCAGATCACCTCACGTCCCCCGGCGCAATTCGAGCGGCACCGCATCGAGCGAAGCAAAGATCGGCACCTCGCGGCCAAGGGTCACCCCGGTCATACTCACGGGGCAGACGTAAGCATACATCTCAACCCCCATCGAGCGCGCAGTGCGCAAGGCGCGGCTAAAGGCGCGATCGATCGTCTCGTCAGGAGCAAAGGCAACGCCTTGCGAACGTTGAATGATAAACACGACCGCCGCGCGCTGGCCATTACGAGCAGCGTTGGTCAATAGTTCGAGATGATGGCTACCGCGCTCGGTGGGAGCATCGGGAAAGACGGCGACATTCTCGACCAAACGTGTCACCGATTTCACTTCCAACCAGCAGCTATCAAGCCCTTCACTCAGACGAAAATCGATCCGGTGCGGGCCGAGTTGCACTTCGCGTTGCACGCGGGAATAGCGGGCAAACTGCGGCAATGCCCCCAACGACAGCGCGGCGGCGACGAGCCGGTTGGGCAAGTGGGTATCGAGCGACACCAAATCGTGCCCTTGATAGACGGCAACCACCTGAAACGCCGTTTTGCGACCAACTTCTTCGCGCGGGGCGAGCAACAAACGGGCGCCGGGCACGAGCACATCAACCAAACGACCGCGATCAGCGAGATGGGCGCGTACCATCCGCCCTCCCATCTGCGCCTCAACCAAAAACTGGCCGGAACGGGAAGCGAAGGTTGCCTCAACCAGCGGCGCGCCGGTCGAGAGGGGCACCCGCACGGTGGGGTGGATATGGGAACTGGCATGTTGCTCGGAGTTCATAATTTTAGTATAGCATGCAGATGTCATAAGCCAGTAACACATACCAAAAAAACCGTAGTTCACATCGGAATTCAGGGACATATTGGCTGTAACGACATCTGAACAATCGCGCGCTGCGGCAGACTCTTGCCATAACCAGCATTCGATACAAGGTTTCTTGCCCAAGCAACCTCAGTTGCCGTTCAGTAACGCTTCCCGCCTGACCAGTATATGCCATTGCCAGCAGCGAGATCGAGGATAAGTGATTCGCACCACTGCTAAAACCGCTCGATACTGCTGATGGTACAATTGGGGAGGAAGCTTGGCTACGAGGATGCTCAATGCTGACCCACGATGACATTGCCCGCGTACTGGCATACTACGATGTCGGCGAGCTGCGGTCGAGCCGGCCAGCGAGCCATGGCGCGATCAACGAAACGGCCTTCATAGAGACCACGGTTGGCCGGTTTGTCATCCGGCGCAACCGGCGCCACATTGGGTTTCAAGCCATCAAGTTACGCCACCGTCTGCTTGATTGGCTGCGCCAGCGCGGCTTCCCGGCGCCGCGAGTGTTGCCGGCGCGCAATGGCGATACGGTCGTGATCCTCAACGATCGGGTGTACGAGCTGAGTGTGTTTATCATTGGCGACGAATTCAATCCGAGCCGTCCGCGCCAACTGAGTGACGTTGGCCGGGTATTGGCCAGCTATCACCGGGCCGTAACTGGTTTCCCTGATCCGCCGCCGGCGCCGCCGCCACGCTATTTGCCATCGAGCTTGAGCAGTCTCACCGAACGCCTCATTACCCGTGACCTGTTGGGAGACCTGACTGTCACGCTCCATTGGTACGAACGGCGGATCGCCGAGTTGCGCCGGCAATTGAGTGATGACGCCTACGCCGCGCTACCGCACCTGCTCATCCACGGTGATATTCACCGCGACAACCTCATTTTCCGCGGTGATGCAGTAGCCGCGTTGATCGATTACGATCAGATTGGGATTGACGCCCGGCTTGTCGATCTCGCCGATGGGTTGGTTGACATGGCTGTGGGTCCGCCGCCGCCTAATTGGTCAATGTGGGGAGTGTATCGCGCGCCACTAGATATCGAGCGCGTGAAACTCTTTTTGAGCGCGTATAATGCGATTGCACCATTGTCGAAGAGTGAGGCGCAGGCGCTGCCGGCGATACTGGAAGTGATTTGGCTGCAAGGCAATCTGCGCCGTACCTTAAGCACACCAGACGCCGAGCCAGATTACCATCTTGAGCTGTTGGGACAGGGGCAGTGGTTGTCGGAATGGATGGATCGCCACCGTGAGCATGTTCTCGCCGCAGCGATGGTATACTAAACACGTTCCTGATGATCTACGTAGCGCAGGCAATGAGCATGGCAACCAACGAGGCGCTTGTCGCTTGGCCGGCTTTCGGCACAACATGCCATAAGCGCACACGGCCATTCCTCGTCCTCGCGAGCGACTGCTGCGGGTAGGCAAAATACGTGACTTTGCTAGACCTGCGCTCGCAATAACAGAGAGACACCGCTATCCGTCACGACCGTCGCGGCAGGGTATAACGGTATGGCACACTACCCGCAATATCCGGCATGAGAATACGCATGCAGCGTTGGATGCGCGTTTTGGCCCATCTCTGGACAATGATGCTGGCCGGTGTAGTCGTGAGCTTGCTTGGCGGGCTATCCATCCGCTGGCTAGCGCCAATATCACCGTGGGTTGAAGCGCCAACGGTGCAATTGCGCGATCCCTTGCCGCAGAGCAATGCCGTACCACCACGCAACACGATCACGCTCGCATTTAGCACGCCGATGAACCCCTTTACGGTCGCACGCGCGCTGCGGATCGATCCGCCGTTAGCGGGATCGTTTGAGTGGTCGGATGATATGCGGGTGTTGCGGTTCGTGCCGGCACAACCCTTGCAACCGGCCACAACCTATCGTGTGCAGGTCATGGCTAACGCAGAAAGCCGGTGGTGGCGACCGCTCGCGCAACCCCTTGACGTTGCATTTACCACTGCTGCGCAACCGGCGGTCGCCGCTGCGCTGGCGCCACGCTTGCGCGACGCGCCGATCGCGCTCGTCTTTAGCCAGCCGATGGTAGCTATGAGTGCGGTTGGTCAACCTGCCTCGTTGTCGCACGTGCAACTAACGCCACCGTGGCCGCTGGAAGGGCAGTGGCTTGATCCGCAAACGCTCCTGTTGCAGCCATCAATCGCGTTCACCGCAGCGACGACGTACACTCTCACTCTTGACGCCAATCTGCGCGATGCGCGCGGCATCGAACTCGGCCAGCCGTTCCGGTGGCAATTTGCCACACCTTGGCCAGCGTTGATCGCGCAAACCCCGCCACCCGGCGAACGGTGGGTGAACCCGCAACAGCCGCTGACACTGGTCTTTGATGCGCCAATTGATACCCGGCTGCTCAGCGCCGCTTTGACGATCACGCCGGCGATCAGCGGCGATTTTAGCAGCGCCACCATTGATGGCAAGCATACGGTCACGTTCACGCCGTACAACGGCTGGACTCCCGGCCAAACCTATCAAGTACGCATCCAACCGCTATCCGCCAGCCAACCGCTGGCCGAATGGCGCTTCACTGTGGAACCCGAACCGGCGCTGATCGCTTCGTTTCCGGGGCAGGGGCAAACGCTAGCGCCGGGGCAAGAGGTTCGCCTCATCTTTAGCACCCCGATGGATGAAGCCGAGCTGCGATCAGGATTACGCTTTGACCCGCCGGTAACTGAGATTGAGCTACAGGTTGACGAGAATCGCGTTAATCTCCGGCCTGCGTTGCAGGCAGCCACTACTTATACGATCACCATTGCCGCCGGCACCCGCGATCGCAGCGGCGTACCGCTTGGCGAAGACGTTTCCCTCGCTATCCGCACGGCAAGCGCGCCACCACTGTTGCACATCACCGGCGATTCGATTGTGAGTTTTCCTGCCGACGCACAGCCGGCAGTGACGTTAGAGCGGATGAACGTGAGCGCGGTTGACGCGCAGCTCTACCAACTCGATGTGACGACGCTGGTGCGCGCGATCTCGCTCCGGCCAACCGAATGGCCGAGCTTCGTCCCCGAACGTTATGGTCAACCATTGGTGCGCGCATGGCGGGAAACATTCAACGATCCGCCTGACACCGTTATGCGCAGTCTGCTAGCGCTGGTCGCCAACAGCGCCGGCGATCCGCTGCCAGCGGGAGCGTATTATCTACGCTTGACGACCAGCAATGGCTTACGTGTCGACCGGCTAATCCTGATTTCGGCATTGCACCTGACGATGTTGCCAAACGGCAATGAGGTGTTGCTCTGGGTGACAAGCAGTGGCAATGGCGCACCGGTGAGCGATGTTGCGGTGAGTGTCTATGCCGGTGAAACGATGCTCGCTCGCGGCAGCAGCAACGAGCAAGGGCTTTGGCGGATCAAGGCAGACGCGCTAGGCTTGGTGAGTGCCAATGCGCCGGCCCGTACCCTGATTGCGCTTGCCGAAAGCAATGGGATCGCCCTTGCCCGCGAAGACATCACCACCATCCTTCAACCACGCACCCAAGCCCTGCTAATGGCTGACCGGCTCAGCTACCGTCCGGGAGGTACCGTGCGCATTAGCGGGGTGGTGCGCGAACGGCAAGCTGATGGCCGCCTGAGCTTGCCGGCTGCCAGAACGTGCGACCTCCAACTCGACGGCCAGAACGTGCTCGGCGAGCCGCGCGCCGTGGTCTGCACAGTGAGCGAGACCGGAAGGTTACATGGCAGTCTTCAACTCAATGCCCGCACAGCGCCCGGTTTGTACACCGTGCGCGTCTCGGTTGGCGATACGACATACTCTATCCCGATCAGGGTAAGCGTGCCAGCGACCGGCGCCACCGCACGCGTGATTCCGATCCGTCCGGCAGGGTTGGCGGTTGATGTCACCCGCGCCGATCTGCCTGTCAGCGGCGCGGTGGTGAGTTGGACGTTGCGGATTGCCACGTTAGCGACGGTGGAACTGGATGGGGTAGATGGTGAAGTTATCGGTGCAACCAGTGAAACTCAAGCCAGCGCAGTGACTGACGCAAGCGGAAGAGCCGTGATCAGCTTGCCGGCTGACGAGAATCTGCTGCGCCCGCTCCGCTACACTCTTCACCTCACGGTGCAATTGCCGGACGGCGAGCAGATCGAACGTACCACTGAGGGGGTGATCACGCCGCGCAGTCCCCGCTTGGCGATCACGATGCCATCAGTGATCGAACGCAACGAACGGGCAAGCGTGACGGCAACGCTACGAACGGCTGATGGCCAGCCTATCGCCAATACACTGGTCGAAATCGAACTCCGGCGTAACGCCGCCGAACCGCCGCTGCTGATCCGCCGGGTACGCACCGGCGCCGACGGTCAAGCTACTACCGAACTTGTCACCCTAGCGCCGGGCCGGTATGAACTCACGGCGCGGGCCGGCACAGTGCTCACCCGCAAAGAGCTGTGGGTGGCGGGATCGAGCATCGGTACCGCCGAACCACGGATCATTGCCGATCGACCAACGTATGCCGCTGGCGACGTTGCCCGGCTCTTGTTCACCGGGCCAAGCGGCGGCGGAACTGCGCTGGTGATCGTGGGTCAAGGCGAAAACGCGCTGGTCAGGCAAGCGAACGCCCGCCCCGGCAATCTCATCACCATACCGATCAGCGCTGATATGGCGCCGGTTACGGCAATCACCGCCTTGATCGACGATGGCGTGCGGGTGTGGACGACGGCAACCACGATCCAGATTGACCCGCCGCCGGCCCCGGTCATCAACCTCACCCAGCGCGAAGCCTTGCCCGGCGCGACCATACCTATGACGGTCACGGCAGCTACCGATGATCTGTTAGTGATGCTGGCGCCCATTCACGCACCGCCCACGAATCTGGATCGCTGGAATAGATCGCTCTTGCCGGGGCAACCGGCAGTAGGGACACCCGGCAGCTTAGCCGGCATCGATGTCCTTGCTAGCGTGCAATCCTCCAACAACCAACACGAAATCACTGTGCGCCTGCCCAACCAGCAGGGCCGCTGGCGACTTGAGGTGATCGCGATCGATCCTGCCGGCATCGCCACCAGCGCGAGCGCGCTGATCGACACCAGCCAGCCGGTGGAGGCGATTGCGACGCCGTTACCGGCATTGCGGCCAGCCGATACCGCGATAGCGACCTTGATGCTGCGGAACGTTGATGGGCAAGAGCGCACGATCCGCGCGCGGCTATGGCTCAGCGGCGGCGTGTTGCTCGATCCGTTCGAGCAAACCGTGCGTGTGCCGGCTGGCGCCACGGCGCCGGTATTTTGGCGGGTGCAAGCGCAAGCGAATGTTTCGATCGTTGGGTTGCGCTACGAAGTAATCGATACCGTCAGCCTGCCGCCAATCGAATACGCCGTGCCGGTACGCCAAGAAACGCAGATCCCAGCGACAACGCAAACGCGGGTGACAGGCAGCGCGATTGAACTGCCCCTGCCCGACGGCGACAACGAAGTGGTTATCGCGGCCAGCGCACGAGCCGCCTTAGCCGATCAGGCACAACGACTGCTGCAAACGACGCCGCCAACGGCTGAAGCGCTGGCGGCGGCGGTGATCATTGGCCGCACGCTGGAACGCACGGCGGCTACCAATACGGAAGCCGAGGAGTGGCGCGCGCTGAACGACCGCGCGCTCGCCCAATTGCGTGCGCTACGCAACAGTGACGGCGGGTGGGGTTGGTGGCCGGGCAGCGGCTCTGACCCATTTGTGACGAGCTTTGTGCTGGAGGCGATTGGCCAAGCCGAACCCGCAAGCCGGTTGCGCGAGCTAAGCGAACCGGCGCTAGCGTACTTGCGCCGGCGCCGGCTCGCCCAACCCGCCGATGCGCAAGCGTACTCTGATTATGTCATGTCAATGTATGGTGAAAGAGCGGGGCAGCCAGCCCTCCCCGCTGGCGCTGGCGCTGCCGGACGCGCCTTCACCGCGTTGCGCGCCACGAATGAGCAGAGCGCACTGCTGGCGCCGTTCTGGAACACGGCGAGCAGCGGATTGCCGTGGGCCGGCGCCGACGGGATGCCACCCAGTGCGTTGGCGGTAAGCGCCACTGTGGTGCAAGCGTTAGCCGCCGAACGTCCGGCTGACCCACGGTTAGCCACGTGGCGGGCAGCGCTGTTGCGGCACTGGCAAGGAGACGGCTGGCCAACGCCTTACGAAGCGGCGCGGGTGGCGCTGGCGCTCGGCCCAACCTTGCTTGACGGCAATGCGCGCGTGAGGGTGGTGCATAACACTGCCGACCTCACCGCCGAACGGCCAATCAGCGGCGTCGAACGGTTCAGGCTTGACGGCGGCGCCCTCCGGGTTGAGCCAACCAACGGCACGGCGCTGATCGCCACGCGCAACCCGGCCAGCAGTGCCGGCCAGCCGGGAGAGGTGCGAGCGCGGTTGCGGTATCGAACGGCAACAGAGCCAAGCGCAATTGATCAGCCGGTTGAGATTGAGCTGCTGCTGATCGTGAGCAAGCCCATCTTCCGCCTAGAGGCCGCCATCCCGCTGCCAGCCGGGCTTATGCCGGTCAAAATTAACGCTGGAGAGGGTTTCACCTACCAACAGATTGACCGCGAATGGCGACAGGTACAGATCGGCGGGGCCTATCTCGACCCCGGCGTCTATCGCGTTACCATCACAGCACAGGCGGCCACAGCGGGAACCTTTGCCATCCCGCCAGTGGTGATTACGGCGCCGGGCAGCGATGTTGCGCCAGTCGTCGTGTTCGCGCAAGAGACGATCACGATTGAACCAACGATCCGGTAAGCGGGCATCGTTAGCGACGCGCCTTGCCGCACGGCAGGCATAACCTCGCGAGTGCGGGAAGTGTGATGATATGAGCACGACCATCCTGACCACCGAACGGCTCTGGCTGCGGGTTATGACGCCACGTGATAACGAAGCGGTGCGCGGCTACTTCCGCCGCGCATGGACGTTCGGCGAGGATTGGTTGCCGCTGCCGCCCGACGACTTTTTCACCTTGCAAGGCCAACGTCGCCGGTTGGCGGCAGAAGAAGAGGCCCGCCATGCCGGACACAGCCTGCGCCTGTTCTTGGTACGGCGCGATGACCCGCTCGAACGGATCTGCGGCGATATCTGGATCGACTGCATTGAGCGAACGGTGCGCCGCGCCGCGATCATCGAGTGCCGGATGGAGGAGCGTTCGAGTCGGAAAGGGTATATGCGCGAGGCTTTAACCGCCGTGATCGGATATTGCCGCACTGAATTGGGCCTGCACCGGCTTGAAGCGTTGATCGCGCCGGCGCATGCGGCTGCCTGCCGGCTGGCTGAAGGGTGTGGGTTTCAGCCGTTGGCAGGAGTGACGTGCTGGCGGCGGATTGGGGTGGGGTGGGTGGAACATCAGGTTTATGCGGTGGAATGGTGACATCGTAGAGACGCACGGCCTTGTAGAGACGCACGGCCGTGCGTCTGTACGGTATTGCGTTATCGTGATTATGATTATGGCGGGGATATTGGCTGGGGATGCGCCGGCCCCGCGCTGGTTGATCACGGCGCCGATTGCGGTGCGCGCGCCGATCGGGCCACTGGCGATCGGGATCAACAGCCACCTCGCCACCCGCTATCCCGACGCGGCAACCATGCCTATCCCGGCGGCAATCGTCGCCGATCTCGGCGTGCAATGGGTGCGCGAAGACTTGCATTGGCACCGCATCCAACCCCAACCCGGCGTCTGGGATTGGGTTTTCACCGATGCCGCCCTCTATGCCTTACACCGGCAGCGCTTGCAGGTGCTTGGCGTGCTGGGGCCGGCAGTGGGTTGGGCCACGGACGACCCTACCGATCATCCCAACCTGATTTCGTTCGCGCCGCCTGATGAAGCAGCGTTTGTCGCTTACGCCGAAGCGGTGGTCACGCGCTATCGCCATCTCGTCAAGCACTGGCAAATCTGGAACGAACCGGATCAAACGGCCTTCTGGCGGCCAGCACCCGATCCAGCCCGCTACACCCGGCTCTTGATCAAGACTGCGCGGGCGATCCGGGCCATTGATCCAAGCGCCACGATTGTGCTGGGCGGAATCAATCCCTTCGACACGGCCTTTCTGCGCGCTATCGCCGAATACGGCGGCTGGAACGCTTTTGATGTGATTGCCATTCACCCTTACATTGATCCGCTCAACCCGGACGAGGGCAACTTGATCGCCGCCGCCGACGGCGTGCGCGCACTGGCGGCGCATTACGGGCCGAAGCCGATTTGGGCCACCGAGGTGGGGTGGGCCAGCGGCCCCGGCGACCGCGACGCACTGGGGTTGACGAACGCCGCGCAGCAGGCGGCCTACCTGCCCCAAGCCTATCGCGCCCTCTGGCAAGGCGGCGTCAGCCACGTCTTTTGGTATATGCTCAAAGACGATCCGCACAACCCTTACGGCTTGTTTGCGTATGGCAGCGGTCGAGCCGATTTTAGCCGGCCCAAGCCAGTGGCTGAGGCAATGCGCCAGCTAACGGCGACCTTGGCTGTTCCCCAAATGCACCTCACCAGCGCAACGCTATTACTCGACGGCAGCCAGCCGGTAAGCTGGCTGCGGCCTGCCCAACCCAACGGCTCACTCCAGCGCACTGCCGGCTTCCTCCAGCTCAGCTACCGCTTCACCACTCGCGAGAATGATTATGTCGCGTTTGAACTCAGCGAACCTATCCCCTTACCGGCTGAAACAACTGCGCTGGCCGTCCATCTTTACGGCGACGGCAATGGCCACCGGCTGCGGCTCTGGCTGCGCGACCGTGAAGGCGAAGTGTTTAGTGTGACTGCTGGCGTGATTGGCCCGCCGGCATGGCAGACTCTCATCACGCCGATCAGCCGCCGTCCGGTGCAGTACGAACGGATCGCTGGCAGCGGCAACCGGCGGCCCGATTGGCCGTTGGCGCTGCACGCGGTGGTGATCGATGACGAGTACGACCGGTGGAGCGGGTTTGGGGAAGTGCGCATCGCGTGGATCGAGGCGTTGGGAGAGGCGGAAGAGTCTTCTTACCGCAGAGAACGCTGAGGACGCAGAGAAAGATCACTCTGCGCGCTCTGCGTCCGCGGCGGTAACAAGCTACCCCACCCCCTGCCCCTCCCTCGCTGGGGGAGGGGTTCTCATTCATCCCCCCAACGGGGGGAGGCGAGGAGGGGGGCCACGCGCGCACAGCGTAACCCCTTGCCCCCAAGCTCGGAAGAGCGCCGCG
>JAUQOZ010000260.1 GCA_030550625.1 Chloroflexota bacterium
ATTGCGCCGTTGTGGCCGTTGCGCACGTTCGTCGCCGTGAACCCCTACTTGGGTCTGATCGATCACTCGTTTGCGCAGGTGGCCCAACTGTTGGCGCGGCGGGCCGGCGCCAAGATGACTGCGCCGCGTTCGTTCTATGCTGAGGCGATTCGGAGTGGGCGCATTACCGATGACGATTTAGCGGCGGCGATTGCCGCGGGGGTGCCGTTTCCCGGCGCGCCGGCGACGGTGGCGGCGTTGAAGGCGTTTGCGTTCAGCCGCACGCCGGAGCCGGCGATCGAGACGCTGCCTACGGTGGCTGATGTCGTGACCAAGCTGACCGGCACGCCGTGGGCCGATATTGTCACCGATTCGATCTCACATTGGGCCGGCGCATACTTCGATCTGGGCCAGTCCTATTGGCGCTCGCCGTGGGCCAATCTGCCGGCCTTCGCAGCGTGGCGGGCTGAAGCCGTCTTCGACCGCACGCCGCAGGTGCGTGGTGCGCGCGCCTTCCAGCGCGTGTTGCAGGAAATGCCTAAGACTGCGCCAGAGGCGATTGTGGCCGCTGTTGAACTGTTGCAGATCCCGGCCAACGGCCTTGAGGCCTACTTCCACCGCCTCTTGCTGTCGATCCAAGGCTGGGCCGGCTATGCCCGTTATCTGCGCTGGAATGCCGAACTCTACGGCGGTCAAGACCAAACTTTGACCGATTTGCTGGCGATCCGGTTGGTGTGGGAAGTAGCGTTGTGGCGCAGCTTTGCCCGTGCCGGTTTGGCCGAGGCGTGGCAGCAGCGCAAGGGAGCATTGGGTCATGATCAGGTGGACGAAGCGGCTAAGCGGGCGCTCGGCGGCGATCTCTTGCTGCAACGCGCTTTTGAGAAGGCCTACCAGCGCCAGTTGTTCGCCAGCCTCGGCGCGCTGGCGCCGGCGGCTGCTGCAACCCGCAAGCGCGCGCAAGCCGCCTTCTGCATCGACGTGCGCTCGGAAATCTTCCGCCGCGCGCTCGAAACGGTGACCGGCGAGATCGAGACAATTGGCTTTGCCGGGTTCTTCGGCTTCCCGATCGAGTACATCCCGCTGGCCGAGACGCAGGGTGGCGCGCAGTGCCCGGTCTTGTTGACGCCGCAGTTCGTGATTGCCGAGTCGGTTGCTGGCAAGGCCAGCGCCGAGGTCGAAGCCGCTATCGCCAAGCGGGCCATGAATCAGCGCGTAGCCAAGGCGTGGCGGATGTTCAAGTTTGGCCCGGTCTCGTGCTTCGGCTTCGTCGGGCCAGTCGGCTTGGCTTATCTGCGCAAGCTGCTGCTCGACACGCTCGGCATCACCCGGCCGGTGCCGCACCCGGCGACGTTCGGTCTCGATGCCGATACCCGCGCACGGGTCAAGCCGAGCCTCGAACCGCACCCGCTCAATGGCCGCCTGACCGGTATGGCGCTTGAGCAGCGGATCGCCGCTGCCGAGGGTGCGCTCAAGGCGATGTCAATGACCGGCAACTTTGCCCGCATCGTGCTGTTGGCCGGCCACGGTTCCACCACCGTCAACAACCCGCACGCCACCGGCCTTGACTGTGGCGCGTGCGGCGGCCACACCGGCGAAGCAAACGTGCGGGTGGCGGTGCAGATCCTCAACGATCCGGCGGTGCGGGCCGGTCTGCGCCAGCGCGGGATCGATATTCCGGCGGATACAGTGTTCGTGGCCGGTTTGCACGACACCACCACCGATGACGTGACCATCTTCGACAAAGGTGATGTGCCGGCCAGCCACGCCGATGACCTCAAGCAGTTGGAAGCCGATCTGGCCGCTGCTGGGAGGTTGGCGCGGGCCGAGCGGGCGACCTTGTTGAAGATTGAGGCGGACGCCAACATCGATCAGGCGGTGCGCCAGCGTAGCAAAGACTGGTCGCAGGTGCGGCCAGAGTGGGGCTTGGCCGGCTGCGCCGCGTTCATTGCCGCTCCCCGCGAGCGCACTGCTGGGGTGAAGCTGGACGGGCGCTCGTTCCTGCACAACTACGACTGGCGGCAGGATGATGGTTTCGGCGTGCTCGAGCTGATCATCACCGCGCCGATGATCGTGGCGAGCTGGATCAACCTGCAATACTATGGCTCGACGGTTGATAACCGGGTCTTCGGCAGCGGCAACAAGACGCTGCACAACGTGGTCGGTACGCTCGGCGTGCTTGAGGGCAACGCCGGCGACCTGCGGGTCGGGCTGCCTTGGCAGTCGGTTCACGACGGCGAGAAGTATGTCCACGAACCGATGCGCTTGCACGTGCTGATCGAAGCGCCGATCGATGCGATGACCGCGATCATCGCCAAGCACGAACAGGTGCGCCACTTGCTCGACAACGGCTGGCTCTACCTGTTTGCGATCGGCGAAAACGGCACGGTGACGCACCAATACGCCGGCGGGTTGCGCTGGCAGGCGGTGTAAAACCACCTGTCGCGCCGCACGGCCGTCACGCCGCACGGCGGTGCGGCTCCCCCAATGTTTGTACCGGATAGATACAATTGTAGAGCCGCACGGCGGTGCGGCTCCCCCAATGTTTGTACCGGATAGATACAATTGTAGAGCCGCACGGCGGTGCGCCAATGTTTGTACCAGATAGATGCAATTCGTCGCGCCGCACGGCCGTGCGGCTCCCATCCATGCAATGTCACCCCACCGGCACCTCACCCGCCGGTTGCGTCACCGTGATGGTCGGCGCAGTTTCACCCGGCGGCAGCAGGGCAACACTCAACACTTCATCGAGGGTCTCGACCGGGATGAAGGTCATCTCGGCGCTGACGGCGGGCGGCAGGTCGTCGAGGTCGAGCATGTTGCGTTTGGGCAGAATGATGGTGCGAATGCCGGCCCGGTGCGCGCCGAGCGCTTTCTCTTTGATGCCGCCGATGGGCAGCACTCTCCCCCGCAGCGAGATTTCGCCAGTCATAGCGATGTCGTCGCGCACCAGTCTGCCGGTGGCGGCTGAAGCCAACGCCGTCGCCATCGTAATCCCCGCCGAAGGGCCATCTTTGGGCACCGCTCCTGCCGGCACGTGAATATGGATGGCGTGAGTCTCGAAGAAATCCGGTTCGATGCCGAGCGAGCGGGCGCGCGAACGGACGTAGGTCAGCGCGGCTTCGGCGCTCTCACGCATGACATCACCGAGCTGGCCGGTGATCCGCAGCTCCTTCTTCCCTTCCACCGCACTCGCCTCAACAAAGATAATATCGCCGCCGACCGGCGTCCAGACCAACCCAATCGCCACGCCGGGTTGGTCAAGCCGCTCACGGGTCTCGTTGGTGAAGCGAGGCCGGCCTAGTGCTGTGCGCACGAAGGCGGCATCAACCACGAACGGCAAGCTGGTTTGGTCAATCTCGCCTTCGCTGAGGCGGCGGGCGACTTTGCGCAGCACCGCGCCGATCGAGCGTTCGAGGTTGCGCACGCCGGCTTCGCGAGTGTATTCGTTGATGATGCAGCGCAGCGCCTCTTCACTCACCGCCGCCTCTTCGGGGCGCAAGCCGTTGGCGCGCAACTGGCGCGGTACGAGATGGCTCTGCGCGATCTGCACCTTCTCGTCTTCGATGTAGCCCGACAGTTCGATCACCTCCATCCGATCGCGCAACGCCGGCGGCACCGTATCCCACGTGTTGGCAGTGGCGAGGAACAGCACCCGCGAGAGATCGAACGGTAGATTGAGATAGTGATCGGTAAAGGTATGGTTCTGTTCCGGGTCCAGCACCTCAAGCAACGCGGCGGCTGGGTCGCCGCGGTAATCCATGCCGAGCTTGTCAATTTCATCGAGCAAGATCACCGGGTCAGCCGTACCGGCGCGGCGCAGCTCTTGGATGATCCGGCCCGGTTGCGAACCGATGTAGGTGCGGCGAAAGCCGCGCAGCTCGGCTTCGTCGCGCACGCCGCCTAAACTCATGCGCACGAAGCTGCGCCCCAAAGCGCGGGCAATGCTCTGGCCGAGGCTGGTCTTGCCGACGCCGGGAGGGCCAACGAAAGCGAGGATCGGCTCGCGGTTGGCGCGCAGGTTTTCTTCCCCCAACAGCGCGCGGCGCTGCTTGACCGCCAGATATTCGAGGATGCGCTCTTTCACCTTCTGCAAGCCATGGTGGTCTTCGTCGAGCACTTGCCGGGCGTATGCGATATCAATCGGCTGGCCGGTATAGGTATTCCATGGCAATTCGGCCAACCACTCAAGGTAGGTACGCACCATCTGATATTCCGGCGAGCTCGCGTTAATCCGGGCCAGCCGGTTCAACTCGCGATCAGCCTCTTTGCGCGCCACTTCCGGCAGATTGGCGGCGGCCAGCTTCTGGCGCAGATCGTCCAGCTCAGCCGCTTCGCTCGTATCTTCCCCCAACTCCTTTTGAATCGCCTTCAACTGTTGGCGCAGATAAAACTCGCGCTGCTGCTTGGCCGCGCTCTCTTGCACCTCTTGGCGCAGGCGGGCCTGCACTTCAAGCACGGCAAAATGCTTGCGGTAGAACTCGCGCACTTTACGCAGCCGCTCAACCACATCGAAGGTTTCGAGCAGTTCTTGCCGTTCGGCGAAGGTGTAATCGGGTGAATAGCCGGTATTATCGGCCAGATGGCCGGGATCGTCGATCGAGCGCACGAAATTGCGGATCTCTTGGGTCACGCCGGGGCGCAATTCGAGCACGGCGTCGATGGCGGCATGCACCTCGACCATCAACTGTTCAAGTTCGGGCGTGCGCTCGAAGACATCGGGCCGGCGGGTGAAGCGGAAGCGCAGGTAAGGGGTCGTCTGAGTAGCTTCGATCAGTTCGGCGCGCACCAACCCGCGCACCACCACGCCGGTCGCACCGGTGGGCAATGTGCCGAGCTGTTCGATCCGGGCCTCCACGCCAACCCGAAAGAGCTGTTCGGCAATCGGCATCTCAGCCGGCGCATCGGGCCGGCGCGCGGCCAGCAACACCTTGCGCCCCTCGCGCACGGCAGCTTCAGCCGCTGCTGCCCCCAGCTCATCGAGGGTCAAACTGACCACGGTATAGGGAAAGACCACTGCCCCTTCGAGCGGAATCAGCGGCAGCGTCTCTGGTGTCTCTTCGCTCGGTTGGTCGTGCAGTGTCTCATCACTCATAGCGCGTCTCCCAATTGGTAAGCGGAACAAATATTCCGCACTATTGGTATTGTGAAACGCACGCGGGAGTGTGTCAATGGCAGCGGCCAAGTTCTAGTGAAACTCTAACAGTGAAGGCGCAGAGGAGGCAAAGACGCAAAGGGATGGTAAACGCAAAGACGCGAAGGACGCAGAGGACGCGAAGGTTTTTAGGGATGGGCAAGAGTGTGCTTGGGGCCATCCTTAATTAAACCCTCTGCGTCCTTCTCATTCTTCGCGTCTTTGCGTTAAAATTCTCTGCGCCTCTGCTTGCTTTGCGCCTTTTCATACCAGCATAACCCGCACGCCGGCCTCTTCCATACGCCGTAGATCGATTTCGGGCAGGTCAGTGTCGGTAATAACCATCTCGATCGACTCAAGCGGCAACACCTTAATAAACCCGCGCCGCTGCCACTTGCTCGAATCGGCCAGCAGAATAATCCGGCGGGCGGCACGGGCCAACGCGCGCTTGGTCTGGGCGATCTCGCTGGTCGAGTCGGTTACGCCATAGCTCGAATCAACCGACTCGGCGGCCAGAAACAGCTTCTCGACCACCAGATGAGCCAAATTCTGTTCGACCAGCGGCCCAAGCGTACCGAACGTGGCGTAATTGACGGCGCCGCCGAGCATCCAGACCTGCACATCGTTGAGGTGGCGCAGCTCGATTACCACGTTCAAGGCATTGGTGACGACGGTCAGCGGCGTGCGCTGGCGCAAGTGTTTGACCATCTCGACCACTGTTGTGCCGGCGTCGAGCAAAATGGTGTCGCCGGGATTGACCAATTGGGCGGCGGCGGCGCCGATGCGAGCCTTGGCTTCGAGCCGGATGCCGGCCCGCTGCTCGAACGCGATCAGCGCACTGGTCGCCGGCAGCGCCACCGCGCCGCCATGATCGCGGATGAGCACCCCCTCGCGTTCGAGCGCAGCCAAATCGTTGCGGATCGTCACCGGCGTCACGCCAAAAAACTCGGCCAGTTCGTTAACCCGCACCGAGCCGCGTTGCCGCACCAATTCGGCGATCCGGCTGCGCCGGTCAAGCATGAGCGGGCTGCGTTCGCCGATCGCGTTGTCATCCGGTTGCATTGATCTATCTCCAGTTGTGATTGGTTTTCGTTTGGTTGCGTTTGTATTGTACGGTACCGGCATGACCAGCGTCAAGGGGGTGATCTATAACCGTTACGTACCCGTAACGTCGCACGGCGTGCCTCTCTCGCCCGATCAAAATGCACGGCTGTGCGTCTCCTGCCAAATAAAGACGCACAGCCGTTCGTCTCTACGGTGACGAAACAAAATCAAACGAAAATCATCTATTGACAAAACGAAAATGTATGATATGATCATGCCATCAAACGATACCGATGACATCCCGGCAACGAAAATTGGCCATACCGGCAGCCTCGCCCTACCCGATCACGTTTCATCACGGCGAGTTGTCGCATGACCGCACCGCTGCGGCGGTCTAGGCCTATCCAGCCTACGCAGGCTGGCGCACAGAGGAGTGCTGTATGTTGAAGCTGACGGCTGCGAGTGTCCGCATTGGCGCGGTCGCGACCTCGAAGGAAGATGCGATCCGGCAAGTTGGGCAGGTGTTGGTGCAGGCCGGCAATATTCAGCCCGCCTATATCGAGAGCATGCTGGCCCGCGAGAAGTTGGCCAATACCTTCCTCGGCAATGGTATCGCCATCCCCCACGGCAAACCCGAAGATCGTGACCTCATCCGCGAAACCGGCATCGCTGTGCTGCAAGTTCCGGCAGGCACGCCATGGAATGCTGGCGAGACGGCGCATCTGATCGTCGGCATTGCTGCCCGTTCTGATGAGCATATTGATGTGTTGCGCCGCTTGACCCGCGTGCTCGGCGATGCGGAACTGGTTGCCAAACTGCGCCAAACCCGCGATCCGGCTGATATTGTCGAGGCATTGACCGGCGCGCGTCCGGCCCCGCCGGCCCTGCCGGCGACCGATTACGAGCATGCGGTACCGGTGACGATCCATAACCCGACCGGTTTGCACGCCCGCCCGGCCACCGCCTTTGTCGAAACCGCAAAGCGGTTTCAATCCGCGATTCGGGTGCGCTACGGCGAGACGGTGGCCGATGGCAAGAGTTTGCTCAGCCTGTTGCAATTGGGGGTGAGTGCGGGCGCGACAGTGACGATTTCAGCGCAGGGGCCTGATGCGGCGGCGGCTTTGGAAGCGTTGCAGGCGCTGGTGGCGTCGGGCATGGGTGAAGAGCCGGTCGAGCCTGAGATGGCGCACCGTCCGCAGTTGGCGTATCGCGATTGGACTCCCCAGCACGTCGCGGCAACGATCAACGGGATTGCCGCCGCCGAGGGGCTGGCGATCGGCCCCATCCGCCACTATCGCCGCGCGCCGCTGGTGATTACCGATCACCCCGGTGATCGGATGAGCGAGGCGGCGGCGCTTGAGCATGCGCTGGCCGCGGCGCGCAATGAGTTGGAATTGGTGGCTGGCGAGGTGGCGCGCCGGCTTGGTTCGTCGCGCGCGGCGATCTTTCGCGCGCACGCTGAGCTGCTGGCCGATCCGGCGCTGGTGCGCGAGACGGTCAGCCGGATTTTCGATGGCCATAGCGCGGCGTGGGCTTGGCAGCAGACGATCGCTGCCCGCGTGGCCCAGCTCGAGAAACTCGATGATCCGATATTGGCTGGGAGGGCGGTCGATCTGAGCGACGTTGGCCAGCGCGTGTTGCGCCATCTGCTTGGCCTTGGCGAGATGCCGTTTATCAGTCTGGCTGAACCGGCGATTTTGGTCGCCGATGATCTCACTCCTTCCGATACCGCCACGCTCGATCCCGATAGTGTGTTGGGGTTATGCACAGCGTTGGGCGGCCCTACCTCGCACACCGCGATTATTGCCCGTTCGCTCGGCTTGCCGGCGGTGGTCGCTGCCGGTGAAGCAGTGCTGGAGATCGAAGACGGCACGCCGGCGATTCTCGATGGCTTTCACGGCCAGCTCTATCTGCGCCCCTCGGCGGCTGATGTCGAGACGGCGCGCGCGTTGCGGGCCGGCTTGGATCAAGCGCAGGCAGTGGCTTTTGCTACCCGCCACCAGCCGGCGATCACCCGCGATGGGGTGCAGATTGAAGTGGCGGCCAATGTCAACCGGGTGGCTGATGCTGCGCGCGCGATTGAAAACGGGGCCGACGGCGTTGGTCTGATGCGCACCGAGTTTCTCTTTATCGAGCGCGAGAGCGCGCCTGACGAAGAGGAGCAGTACGAAGCCTACCGGACGATGGTCGAGACGATGGCTGGCCGTCCGTTGATCATTCGCACGCTCGACATTGGCGGCGACAAAGAGGTGCCGTACCTCAACATTCCCCGCGAAGACAATTCATTCCTCGGCATTCGCGGATTGCGGCTCTGTCTGCGCCGGCCCGATCTGTTCGAGCCGCAGTTGCGCGCGATCTACCGCGCCGCGAAGCACGGTCCGCTCAAGATGATGTTCCCGATGGTCGCAACACTAGAGGAGGTGCAGCAGGCGAAAGCAATTGCCGAACGGATCCGGGCCGAACTCAACGCGCCGCCGGTTGAGATCGGGATTATGGTTGAGGTGCCGTCGGCGGCGTTGTTGGCCGATGTGCTGGCAGCCGAGGTCGATTTCTTCTCGATCGGTACCAACGATCTTACCCAGTATGTGCTGGCGATGGATCGGCTGCATCCCGAATTGGCCCGCCAAGCCGATAGCCTGCATCCGGCGGTGCTGCGCGCGATTGCCCGCACTGTCGAAGGGGCGGCGAGCGCCGGGCGCTGGGTAGGAGTGTGCGGCGGCATCGCCAGCGATCCGCTCGGCGCAGCGATTTTGGTTGGTTTAGGCGTGCATGAGTTGAGCGTCAGCATTCCCAGTGTCGCGACCATCAAAGCGCATCTACGCGGCCTCAGCGTCGCTGATCTGCGCGAGCTGGCGCGGCGGGCGCTGGCGTGTCGCAGTGCAGCGGAGGTGCGCGCGCTATGAAGATTGCTACGATTACGCTCAACCCAGCCATTGATCAGACGGTCTTTGTCGATCATTTTCAGCCGAATACGGTGAACCGGGCGCGGGCAATGCAGCGTGATGCCGGTGGCAAGGGGGTGAATGTGGCGTCGTTTCTGGCCGATTTTGGCCTGAACGTCACTGCCACCGGCCTGCTCGGCGCGGAAAATCCGCACATCTTTGAGCGCCATTTTGCCGCGAAACGGATTACCGATCGCTTTGTGCGGGTGCCGGGTGCGACTCGTATCGGGGTCAAGATTGTTGATGAGGCTAACCAGCAGACGACTGACATTAATCTACCCGGCCTGCCGCCGCCTCCCGGTGCGCTTGATGCACTGCTAGCGGTGATCGATGAGCTGGCGGTCGATCACGAGTGGTTCGTCTTGGCCGGTAAGTTGCCTCCCGGCGTGCCGGTGGAATTTGTGCCGGAATTGGTGGCGCGTTTGCGCCGGTTCCAACGCGTAGTGGCGCTCGATGTCAGCGGGCCGGCGCTGGCCGCCGGTTTGCCGGCCCAGCCGGCGCTGGTCAAACCCAATCTCGACGAGCTGCGCCAGATCGATCTGCTGGCCGGTGATGGGCTAGAGGCCGTCGCAGTCGCGGCTCGCCGCATCAACCAGATGGGAGTGCCGCTGGTTATTGTTTCGATGGGAGCGCAGGGTGCGATCTTTTGTGAAGGTGAAACCATATTGCACGCCGTGCCGCCGCCGGTGACGGTCAAGAGCACCGTTGGCGCGGGTGACGCAATGGTTGCCGGTACGATTGCTGGTCTGGTCGAGGGCTTGACGTTAGAAGGCATTGCTCGCCGCGCGACCGCCTTCTCGTTGGCGGCGCTCGGCTCAATCGGCGCGCATCTGCCGCCGCGCGCCGAATTGATGGCCTTGGCGGCAAAGGTGGTCGTTACAGCGGTTGATCCAGTTGTCACGCCAGTGACGCCTGTTGGTCAATAGGTGGCATGGAAGGAGCAGAGGGAGGAACATTATGGCGCTCATTGTGGCAATCACGTCGTGCCCTACCGGCATTGCCCATACTTTTATGGCTGCCGAGGGCTTGCAGCGTGGGGCGGAGAGTCTCGGCCATACGATTAAGGTCGAGACGCAGGGGTCGGTCGGTGCAGAAAACACCTTGACTGCGGCGGATATTGCCGCCGCCGAGGTGGTGATTATCGCGGCTGATACCAAGGTCGATCTGAGCCGGTTTGCTGGCAAGCGGATTTATGAGACGAGCACGAAGGCGGCGATTCACGACGGTGCGGCAGTGGTGAAGACGGCGCTCGAGCAGGCGAAGCCAAAGGCGGTGGGGGTTGCGGCGCCGGCCAGCGCCGATCTCGTTGATCAAGTGGCGGCAGCGAAGGCGGCCCGCGCGGCTGGGGTGGCTGGCCCGTACAAGCACCTGATGACTGGCGTCAGCTATATGCTGCCGTTTGTGGTTGCTGGCGGTCTGTTAATCGCGCTCGCGTTTGCCTTTGGCGGCATCTACGTCTACGAGGATGCGAATCGCGGGACATTGGGGTGGGCCTTGTTCCAGATTGGCGGCCCCTCGGCCTTCGCCCTGATGGTGCCAATTCTGGCCGGCTTTATCGCCTTCTCGATCGCCGACCGGCCCGGTCTGGCGCCCGGCATGATTGGCGGAATGCTGGCTTCGTCCACCGGTTCGGGCTTTCTTGGCGGCATTTTGGCTGGGTTCATTGCTGGCTACGCCACGCTGTGGCTCAACCGCAACCTCAACCTGCCCAAGACGCTGGCCGGTCTGAAGCCGGTGCTGATCCTGCCGTTGCTCAGCTCACTGTTTGTCGGCTTGCTGATGGTCTACGTCATCGGCCAGCCGGTCAGCTCGGCGCTGAACGCACTGACTGCGTGGCTGCAAAGCATGGAGCAGAGCAGCGCGCTGGTGCTGGGTCTGATCCTCGGCGCGATGATGGCGTTCGATATGGGTGGCCCGGTCAATAAGGCGGCCTATACCTTCGCGACTGGTCTGTTGGCATCGCAGGTGACGACGCCGATGGCGGCGGTGATGGCTGCCGGTATGACCCCGCCGCTCGGTCTGGCGTTGGCGACTCTGCTGTTCAAGGATCGCTTCACCGCTGAAGAGCGCGAGGCGGGCAAGGCGGCGGCGGTGCTCGGCATCTCGTTCATCACCGAAGGCGCGATCCCCTTTGCCGCGAAGGATCCGTTCCGCGTCATTCCCTCGATTATGGTCGGCTCGGCGGTGGCTGGTGCGCTCTCGATGGTCTTCGGGGCGACGCTGGCAGTGCCGCACGGCGGAATCTTCGTGCTGCCTATCCCCAACGCGGTCGGTAATTTGCCGATGTACATCGTCGCGATTGTGGCTGGTACGTTGGTCACCGCCGGGATGCTCTATGTGCTCAAGCGCCCGATCGCCAGTGTGAGCGAGAACCGGGCGGTGGCAGCGAGCCAAGGCGCGGCTGACTAGAAAGGCGCAGAGGGGGCAAAGACGCAAAGGGATAATAAACGCAAAGGCGCAGAGGACGCAGAGAGCGCAGAGGGTTTTATAGGGATGGCACTAAACATACTCTTGCCCAACCCTAACAAACCTTCGCGTCCTCTGCGCTCTTTGCGCCTTTGCGTTGAGCAACCTTCGCGTCCTCTGCGTCTTGTCATCCCAACGGTAGTTGCCGCTTTCGTTCGCCGGTCAGCGCAAAAAGAGCATTGTTCACCGCTGCCGCGATCGGCCCCATCGGCGGTTCGCCGCCGCCAAAGGGCTGGTCGCCGCTACGCAGAATCTGCACTGCCACCTCTGGCGCGTCGGCGATGGTCAGCAACGGGTAGCGGTCGAAGTTGCCGGCATCGATCCGGCCCTCGCTGATCGTAACCTGCTCGAACAGCGTGGCGCTCAGGCCCATCATGATCCCGCCTTCGGTTTGGGCGGCCAGCCCGTTGGGGTTGATGGCAAGGCCGGGATCAACCGCGGCCCACACCCGGTAGACCCGCAGTTTGTCGCCCTCGTACCCCACTTCGGCCACGTGGGCCGCAACCGTGTGCATATCCACGCTGCACGCGATCCCGCGCGCCCGGCCCGCCGGCGCTGGTTGGCCCCAACCGGCCATCTCGGCGACGGCCAGCAAGGTGGTGCGTAACCGTTGGCCAAGTTCGCTGTCTGGCAGGTGACGCAGCCGGAATTCGAGCGGATCGCTGCCGGCGGCATGCGCTAGTTCGTCAATAAAACTTTCGACGGCAAAGACATTAGCCAGCAAGCCTAACCCACGCCATGGCCCGGTCGGTACCGGCAACTCGACCGTTTGCGATGTGACCAGCAAGTTGGGAATGTTGTAAACGAGCCGCGCGCCGCGCCACGCGCCAAAGTCGCTGCCGAATACCCAGCGTAGCGGCGCCGGAATGAAATCGAACAGGACGTTGCCGCTAGCGTGGCGTTGTTCGAGGGCGATGATGTTGCCTTGACCATCGAGCGCCGCGCGAAAGGCGGCATAGGTCGGCGGGCGTAAGTAGCTGTGGCGAAACTCCTCGGTGCGCGTCCAGCCAACATGTACCGGTTTACCAGTTGCTGCCGAGAGGATGGCGGCTTCGTTAGCGGCGGTGATTAGCAGTTTGCGTCCAAATCCGCCGCCGAGGTAGGTGGGTGTGACTTCGACTGTATCGGCTGAACGGCCTAGGGTTGCCGCAATTGACGAGGCTACTTGCACCGGCGATTGGGTGCTGACCCATGCCCGTACCCGGTCGGGTTGGACATCAACCAGCGCTGCTTGCGGTTCGAGATTGGCATGGGCGGCCAGCGGAGTGCGGTAGGTCGCCTCGATCACCTGCCCCCCGCGCAGCGCACCGGTTGCGTCGCCGTGTTGCTGGATCGGCGTCCCCGATCCGGCTTGCGCCGCCAAGCGTTCTTCAAGGTCTTGATGGGTAAACGGCGGCGGCAGCTCCCACTCGAGCTCAAGGTCGTTGAGTGCGGCGTAGGCGGTGAGGCGCGATTCGGCGACCACGCCGGCAAAACCATCACGGATCACCACCTGCACCACGCCGGGCCGGCTCAGCGCCGTACCGGGGGCGGCTCGCCGCAGTTTCGCGCCAAGGCGGGGCGGGCGGGCCACCGCGCCGTACAGCATACCCTCGACCCGTGCATCGTAGCCGTAGATCGCCGCGCCGCGCACCTTTGCCGGCAGATCGAGCCGCGGCACCGGTTGGCCGATCATCCGCCACCGGTCAGGCGGTGTCAGTGGTGCAGCCTCTTCCGGCGCTTGCCATTCACGCCGTTGCGCCGCCAACTCGCCAAACCCGATCCGGCGGGCCGGATTGGCCGGATCAATCACGAAACCCTGCTCGATCTCAGCCTGAGCAATGCCAAGCTGTTCAGCTCCAGCAGCGCGCAACATCTCGCGCAAGGTCGCCGCCGTCTCGCGGATAACTGGGAAGAGGCCCATGACCGAGAATGAAGCGTTCGTTCCCGCAGGATCGCGCACCGGCCCGATAGAGCTGCTCTGTGTCACGCTAATCTGTTCCCATGCTACGCCTAGCTCTTCGGCGGCCAGTTGGGCCAGCGCGGTATGGACACCTTGCCCCATCTCTACCTTCGGCATTGCCATCACCACCCGGCCATCGGGCTGGATGGCGAACCAAATCTCCGGGTCTTTTGGCATTGAGGCTGGAAAACCGGCCCCATCAAGCCAATCGGCCAGCGCCAGCCGCGCCGCCGGCAAACCCAGCGTTGCGCCGAGCGCCAAGCCACCGCCTACGATTCCCAACCCGATCAGAAAGCCGCGCCGGGTCATACGCCAGCGTTGCGTGCGAGCGTCGCGCTTCATACTGCGCCCTCCTTCATCAACTCGGCAGCTCGCATCACTGCCCGCGCAATGCGCGCGTAGGCGCCGCAGCGGCAATAGTTGTAGCGCATCGCCGCGATCATCTCCTCATGGGTCGGATTGGGATTTTCAGCCAGCAGCGCCGCCGCTGTCATCATCTGCCCGCTCATACACCAACCGCACTGCGGCGTTTGCAGCTCAAGAAAGGCTTGTTGCACCGGATGCAACCGCTCGCCATCAGCCAGCCCCTCAATCGTCGTAATCTGTGCGCCAGCCACCGTCGCCAGCATCGTCTGGCAACTGCGCGTCGCCTTCCCATTCACATGCACCGTACATGCGCCGCAAATCCCCGCGCCGCACCCGAATTTCGTTCCCGTCAAGCCCAACTCATCGCGCAATACGTACAACAACGGGCGCGCCGGTTCATCAGCGACGGTGTACTGTTGGCCGTTGATTGTCAGTTCCATGCAAACTCCTCGATACTGCGAATATGAATAGCCACAAAGAGACACAAGAGGCACAAAAAACTTTTGTGAATTTTGTAACTTTTGGTGCTATCTGCGGCTTCTAGATCTAGCACCTCTCCGCTAGTGGCCCCCACCCCCAACCCCTCCCCCGCTGGGGGAAGGGGGTGCTTGCT